>NZ_CAKKMF010000040.1 GCF_918697925.1 Arthrobacter sp. Bi26 | reverse complement strand
AACACCTCCGAAGGCGTCGGGAGGACCCCGCGGATCAGCCCCGGGTCCTCAAGGGAATCTGATACATCCCGTCCTGACATCTCCGGAGGTGTTTGTGAAGGACAGACTCAACTCATATCAGCTGTACAAGGCCCGGATCCTCGACTGGACCCGTCATCACGCCCCGGGAGCGTGCCGGCTGCGGACTGATAAGGGACTGTCAGCCCACGAGCTCCAGCTGGATTTCGCGTGTGGCGATGTCTGAGGACACCACCCGGACACGGACTTGCGTGCCCGGTTCCAGTTCGCCGGGGCATCGCGCGGTCACGGCGGGCTCGGCGATCTGGACGATCCCGGACGGGCCGTTTCCGTTGCCGTTGGCTTTGCCGCCGTTCCCATTCCCGTTCCCGCTGCCATTGGTGTTGCTCTTCGCCGGTTTGGGGCCGGAGATGACGACGGCGTCGAATTCCTGGCCGACGTGGTTGACGAGCAGCGCCGCCTCCACGGTGTCCAGCGACAGCCGCTCCAGTTTCGCGGCAAGCTGGTCCGAGGTGCCCATGATGGCCGGGAGGGACGGCAGGGCACCCCGGGCCCAGGCCGGAACTTCGGTGCCGTTGCTCAGGGCCTCGCAGATCACCAGCACGAAGCGGTCGACCAGCCGCCGCAACGGCGCCGTGGAATGGGCGTAGGCGGCGCCGATGGCGGACTGGACTGCGGCTCCCGGCACCGTGCCGTCGAAGTGCGTGTACCCGGCACCGCGGAAAAGCATCCCGGCCGAATGCACAATGGCCAGCTGCCGGGGGTCCGTGGGGTCCAGCGTCCGCAGGTACTCGCCGTAGCGCATTTCCCCGTCCCAGGGCTTGCCGAGAGCGTGGGTCTGGCGGTGGAAGTGCCTCAGTGAAGCCTCATCCGGGGCGGGCATGGTGCGCAGGATGCCGACCTTGCCCTGGAGCATGAGCGCGGCGGCGGCCATCCCGGTCATGAGCGAAATCTGGGCGTTCCAGTCCTCCACCGGCAGCGGCGGGGCCGCCACGATCCGGTAGCCGCCGTCGGGCAGCTGCTGGATTTCCTGTTCCGGCATGTTCAGGCTTGCGCCGCCGCGCAGGCGTTCCAGCTCCACCCGCTTGATGCCTACCTCTTTCAGCAACTGCAGCACTGGCGCCGCGGTGCCGGCGTCGAGCTCGGCCTGGACGCCTTTGTAGCTGAGTTTCGCGCGGCTGCGGACCTGTGCCCGGCGCACGAGGACTGAGGTCACCTCTGCCGCGGCGTCGAGCTCGAACTCCCAGACGAAGGCCGCGCAGAGCTGCCCGGCGAGCAGGCTGCCGGCGGCCTCGCTGATGATTTCCGGGTGCAGCGGAATCCGGCCGTCCGGAGTGTAGAAGGTCTGGCCGCGGCGCCGGGTCTCGGCGTCGAGCGCGCCGCCCGGGGCGACAAAGGACGGGACGTCGGCGATGGCGTAGAACACCTTGTAGCCGCCGTCGCTCCGTTCGATGAACAGGGCCTGGTCGAGGTCAGTGGACGATGCCGGATCAATGGTCACGAACTCGACATGTGTGAGGTCCAGGTCCGGCAGCTTGTGCTCGGCCACAGCCGCCTCCGCGTCGCGCAACACGTTCTCGGGGAACGGACCGGGAAGTTCCAGCGTGGTGCGCAGCGCCTTGAGAGCCCCGGCAAGCTGGTTCTGCTGCTCGTGGACACTGGGGGTCAGGCGATGATGGGACACGAAAATCAGGGTAGCCCGATTTCCGCTATTAGTCTTGGATGATGAGCGCAACTGCGGACGATCCTGCCCTCTACAACAGCTTCCTGGCGGATCTGCTGGGAGTCATGGCGTACGGCGAGCTTTCTGCCTTCGAACGGCTGTCCTCGAGCGCCCGGTATTCGCCCACGCTGCATGACCGTGCAGTGCTGGGCAGGATGGCCGTGGACGAGTTCCAGCACTACGAACTCGTCCGCGCCCGGCTCGAGCACATGGGCCTGGACACGGAGGCTGCCATGCTGCCGTTCCAGCCCTCAGTGGACCACTTCCACGAGCGCACGCGCCCGGCGGACTGGTACGAGGCGCTCATGAAGGCCTACGTGATCGACACGGTCTCCGCTGACTTTTACAGCGCCGTCGGCCGGTACGTCGACGCCGGGACCCGGGAGCTGATCGGGCAGGTCCGCTCCACGGGCGAGTCTACGGCCGTGCTGCAGGAGCGTCTCAAGGCGGCCCTCGCCGATGACCCCCGGCTCGCGTCGCGCCTGGCGCTGTGGGCCAGGCGCCTGCTGGGTGAGGTCCTGACCCACGCCCAGCGGGTCAGCCTTGAGCACGAGTTCCTCGCCGGGCTCTCGGGGCTGGACGACGCCGACGCCAGAGAGCTGGTCAGCGGCCTGACGGCCGAACTCGCAGCGAACCACGCGCGCAGGATGGCAGGGCTGGGGCTGGCCGGGTAGGTCCAGTACCGAGCGCCAGCCGCGTTGCCGGCGAGGGTGCAGGCCTGGTTGCCGGCCAGGGTGGCCGCGGCCCGGAACGCCGGCGGGCTTGCGGGCCGGGGAACCTGCCTAGGATTCCGCAGCGTCCAGCGCCGCCAGCAGTGCACCCGCGGCGTGGGCCGGATCAGCGGCGTCGGTGATCGCCCGGACCACCACGATCCGCCGGGCGCCGGCCTGGACTACCTGCTCGACGTTGCTGAGGTCGATCCCGCCGATCGCGAACCACGGCACGACCCCGTCGACTTTGCCGGTGCCGTCCGCTTCCGCCCGGCCGATTGCCTGGGCGGCGTAGCGCACCAGGTCGAGGCCGACGGCGGCGCGTCCCGGCTTGGTGGGCGTCGCCCACACGGGTCCCACACAGAAATAGTCGAGTCCTTTACGGCCTGGTGAGGCGGCAATGGCGGCGTCCACCTGTTTCGGGCTGTGGGTGGACAGGCCGATCACGGCATCCTTGCCCAGGAAGCCGCGGGCGGCGTCGAACGAAATGTCCTTTTGGCCGATATGGAACACCGGCGCCCCGGACAAGGAGGCGATGTCAGCCCGGTCATTGACGGCCCACAGCCGTCCGTGGCGCTGTGCTGCCGCGTGAAGGACCTCCAGGAGTTCGAGTTCCTCCGCCGCCTCGAGCGATTTGTCGCGCAGCTGGATGATGTCAACGCCGCCGGCGAAGGCGGCGTCAACGAAGTCCTCGAAGTCGCCGCGGTCCCTGCGGGCGTCGGTGCAGAGGTAGAGGCGGGCGGTGGTGTGGAGGGGGTCCTGGCTCATGGCACCAGCCTAGTTCCTCTAAACTGGGCGCATACCGCGGGAGCCCGCAGCAGCCATGTCGCCGCTGCACGGCTGAGAGGGCGTCAGAGCCGACCGCTTGACCTGATCCGGCTAGTACCGGCGTAGGGAAGGAATTTTTTTATGGGCTCACGAGCCGGCCGCGCAGCCGAAGCCGCAAATGACGCCGCTTCCAGAGTTTGTGACGCCGGGCCCGGTACCGCAGGGGACATCAGCGCCGAAGGCATCACCACAGACATCACCGCAGACGTTGCCGTGATCGGCGGCGGCGTGATCGGCCACGGCATCGCGTTCGAGGCCAGCCGCGCGGGCCGGTCCGTGGTGCTGATCGATGATGCTCCCGGCAGCGGAGCCAGCTGGGCCGCGGCCGGCATGCTAGCCCCCGTGAGCGAGCTGCACTACCAGGAGGAGCAGCTCCTGGAGCTGATGCTTGAGTCCTCCCGGCTGTGGCCCGGATTCGCTGCCGAAGTCGACGCCGGTGCGGGGATGGACGCCGGTGCCGGGGGCACGGAATGCCGGGCCGGTACCGGCTACCTGACGACGCCGACCCTGGCCGTCGGGGCCGACGCGGCGGACCGGCGCGCGCTCGCGGACCTGAGGGAAGTCCAGCAGGCCTGCGGCCTCACCGTCGAACCGGTGACAGTGCGCGAGGCGCGGAGCCGGGAGCCGCTGCTGAGTCCCGGCATCTCGTGCGCCTTCGACATCCCGGCCGATCACCAGGTGGACCCCCGCCTCCTGATCGCCCGGCTCGCTGGCGTGCTCGGCACGGAGGGCGGGAGTTTGATCCGGCGGCGCGCGGCGGGCCTGCTGTGGCAGGACGGACAGGTTGCGGGCGTACGGCTGGCGGGTGGCGGTTTCGTGCGGGCCGCAGAAACCGTCGTCGCCAACGGGCTCGGCGCCGCCGGGCTCGAGGAGCTGCCCGCCGGACTGGCGCTGCCGCTGCGGCCCGTCTACGGCGACATCCTGCGCCTTCGCGTGCCCCCGCATCTTCAGCCGCTGCTCACCGCAACCGTGCGGGGCATGGTGCGCGGGGTTCCGGTGTACATCGTTCCCCGCCAGGACGGCACCGTGGTGATCGGAGCCACCCAGCGCGAGGACGGACCGTCGAATCCGCATGCCGTATCTGCCGGCGGCATCTACCAGCTGCTGCGGGACGCCCAGCAGCTGGTGCCCGCGGTCGCCGAGCTGGAGCTGCTGGAAGCCACGGCCCGGGCCCGGCCCGGCACCCCGGACAACGCCCCGTTGCTGGGGCGGGTCGCGCGCCCGGGCGGCGGGGACGTCCCGGGACTGATCATCGCCACAGGTTTCTTCCGGCACGGCGTCCTGCTGACCCCCGCCGCTGCCGCCGTATGCCGGCAACTCATGGACGGGACGCCGGACGCGCGCTGGGCAGGGTTCCGCCCCGACCGTTTTTCCCGCATCCCGGATACGTCCGGAGACAGCCCCAACAAGGAAGCAGCATGAACATCAGACTGAACGGAACGGAGCGGAGCGTCGCCGACGGCGCCTCCGTCAGCACACTCGTCAGCCAGCTCACGGGCCGCAGCATCGGCCCCGACGGCCGGGCTGCAGACGGGGGCAAACTCGGTGTCGCCGTGGCCCGCAATGCCGAAGTGGTGCCGCGCAGCCAGTGGCACGCCACGGCGCTCGCCGACGGCGACGACGTCGAACTTGTCACGGCAGTCCAGGGAGGATGACCAGCATGAACGAGACGACGTTGGCAGGAACACCGGCCGTACCGGTGACCGGGGCGGTGGCCGACCCGTTCGTGGTCGACGGCGTGGAGCTCAGCTCCCGCCTCATCATGGGTACCGGCGGTGCGCCGAGCCTGGACGGGCTGGGGGCCGCGCTCGTGGCCTCCGGGACCGAACTGACCACGGTGGCGATGCGCCGCTATTCGCCGGCCGAGACGGGCTCGCTGTTCCAGCTGCTCGAGGACCAGCAGATCCGGGTGCTGCCCAACACGGCCGGCTGTTTCACCGCCAAGGATGCTGTCCTCACCGCCGAGCTGGCCCGGGAGGCCCTGGAAACGGACTGGGTCAAGCTCGAAGTCATTGCCGACGAGCACACCCTGCTGCCGGACGCAGTCGAACTCGTGGACGCCACCGAACAGCTCGTGGCCCGCGGCTTCAAGGTCTTCGCCTACACCAACGACGACCCCGTGCTTGCCCTCCGGCTCGAAAACCTCGGCGCGACGGCCGTGATGCCGCTGGGCGCCCCGATCGGCACCGGCCTGGGCATCCTGAACCCGCACAACATCGAGCTGATCGTCTCGCGCGCGTCCGTGCCCGTGGTGCTGGATGCCGGGATCGGCACGGCCTCGGACGCGGCCCTGGCGATGGAACTCGGCTGCGACGCCGTGCTGCTGGCCACGGCCGTGACCCGGGCGCAGAATCCCGTGCTCATGGGCGAGGCCTTCAAACACGCCGTCATCGCCGGTAGGCTGGCAAAAAAGGCTGGCAGGATCCCGCGCCGCGAGCATGCGCTGGCGTCCTCGGCGATGGAAGGCCGGGCCGAATTCCTCTGAGTCCGGCCGCTCCCGGCAGGCCGCCAGTCTTGTCGGTCAACCAGTCAAGGAGAGTGTCATGGCAGCCACGGACGACATCCTCACCCGCCCCCAGCTCGACGAAGCGCTGGCGGGCCTGCCGGACTGGCGGTACCGCCTCGGCGGGCTGGTGACCGTGTACACGGCGCCGACGGCGGCCGCGGCACTGGAGCTGATCGGCGCCGTCGGGCGCCTCGCCGAAGAGCAGAACCACCACCCGGACCTGGACTGGCGCTACAACCGGGTCTTTCTTCGCTACAGTTCCCATGACGCCGGCACCGAGGTGACGCCGAGGGACGTCAAAGCGGCGACGGCGGCCAGCGTGGCGGCCGCCGCAGTCGCTGCCACCGCGCAACCGGGGCTGTACCGGACGGTGGAAGTGGCCATCGATTCGGACAATCCCGCCGGGATATCGGAGCTCTGGCGGGTCGCCCTCGGTTACCGCAAGGGCAGGTTCGGGGATCTCACCGACCCCTACGGCCGCGGCCCCTCGCTCTGGTTCCAGGAAACCTCCACCCCGAACGCCAACCGCATCCACCTGGACATCCACCGGAGCAAGGCCGAGTCCGGCTCCGTACTGGAGAAGACCGCGGCTACCGGGGCCTCAATGAACCGTGACCACGCACCCAACTGGGTGGTGGTCACGGATGCGCAGGGAAACCGTCTGTGCCTGTGCACCGAAGACGGCCACGGGCCGGACCTGCCGGCGTAGGGCAGCCCCCCTTGACGGGGTAATGCCCGGTCAGAGCTTCAGGATGGTTGTGAGCCGCTCGGTGTCCTGCCGGGTCCGGGTCTTGCCGAGGTACACCACGGCCGCGATCGAGGCCGCAGTGCCCAGGACCATCGGCAGGATCCACGGGATCCAGGTCAGGCCCGGCTGGTACCCGAGCCCGGCGGCAATGAAGATGATCCAGCTCAGCATGCCGACGGTCGCAGCGACTCCGGCTGGGACGCTGACGCCGTATTTCGTGTGCCGCTTGTCGTTAGCCCACACCACGAAGCCCGCAGCAACGGTCACCATGGCAACCACAATCAGAGAAAGCATTCAGGACACCTCACGCTTGTGAAGAAAACGACAGTGAGTAAACGGTAGTGAAGAAAGCGAAGCGGTACCGAAGGATTCAGCCGGGAAGCTGCTCCGACGGCGGCCGCTCGGACGGCGGGGCTAGAGAGCGCCGAAGCCGACGCGGCGGGCCTCTTCTGCTCCGATTTCCACGTAGCCCAGGACATTGGCGGGGACGATCACCAGGCGGCCCTTGTCGTCCTTCAGCCGCAGTTCGCCGCCCTTGGCGATCGCCTCGGCGACTACCTTGGCGACGGTGTCGGCGTCCTGGGTCGATTCGAGGACAAGTTCGCGGCCAATGTTCTGAATACCAATCTTTACTTCCACAGCAAGGCCTCCCAGCCAATCAACGTCCAAAGAATGTCTAAGGTCAATCTCTATTTGTAGTCTAGGTCTCTTTGGGGAAGCGGGAGATTCCGCGCCAAGCTAAACGGTAGATGAGGTCGCTGGCAACATCGAGGTCCAGGTTCCCGTCCGTTTCCAGCCAGTACCGGGCGCTCACGTGGGCCATTCCGGCGAGCCCGCGGCCCAGCAGTTGGGCTTCGAGGTCGGGCAGTTTCGTGTCCTCGGCGATGACGCGCGCGACGGCGTCGGCAAAGGTCTTGTTGAACGTTTCCAGCCGTGCACTGACGTCGGGATCGTTAATCAGGTCCGATTCGAAGACGAGCCGGTGCGCCTGGTCGTCGTGGGCGATGAAGCGGAAGTAGGCGCGCATGACCGCCTGGACGCGTTCGTCATTGTCTGTGGTGGAATTCAGGGCGCCAAGCAGCAGATCGATGAGCTTGCTGAGGTGGCTGTCCAGCAATGCGAGGTAGAGGTCGCGCTTGGAAGGGAAGTGCTGGTACAGCACTGGCTTGCTGACATGGGCGGTCTCGGCGATCTCATCCATGGCGGCGCCGTGGTAGCCGTTCGCGACGAAGACTTCCTGCGCAGCCGCCAGCAGCTGCGCCCGGCGTTCGTCACGGGGGAGGCGGGCCGAACGCTGTCCGCTCCGCGTCTGTCCGGCCGGCGGCTTGCCGTTCTCGTCCCGCTCCGCCGGTGCCTGATGAACCACTGTCGGCCTTCTTTCCCTTTTCACCCCAATTGCGCGCAATCGCACTCAACTGCACTTGTACTGAACTACCTTGCACTCAATTACACCTTACGCGCGGGTAATATGACCTGGCGGTATCTTGGGGCATAGATTGAAGTATGGCTTCCAAGTTCACCGCTTCCGGTGCCCCCGCAACCCCCCGGCCGCAGCTGGACCCGCGGCCCGGACCGCTGGTTGCTCCGGCAGGGGACCTCAGCCCCGACGAGGTGGAACGCTACTCGCGCCACCTGATCATTCCGGAGATCGGCGCGATCGGCCAGCGGCGCCTCAAGAACGCGAAAGTTCTCGTCATCGGGGCCGGCGGCCTCGGCTCCCCGGCCCTGCTCTATCTCGCCGCCGCCGGGGTCGGCACCCTCGGGATCGTCGATGACGACGACGTCGACCTCAGCAACCTCCAGCGCCAGATCATCCACGGCGTCGCGGATGTGGGCCGGCCCAAAATCGAGTCCGCCCGCGATGCCATCGCGGCCCTGAACCCACTCGTGGACGTCCGACTCCACAACGTCCGGCTCGACGCATCCAACGCACTGGAACTCTTCGCCGGCTACGACCTCATCCTCGACGGCGCCGACAACTTCGCCACCCGCTACCTCGTCAACGACGCCGCCGCCATCCTCGGCAAGCCCTACATCTGGGGATCGATCTTCCGCTTCGACGGCCAGGTCAGCGTCTTTTGGGAGCAGTTCGGGCCCACCTACCGGGACCTCTACCCGGAGGCGCCGCCGGCCGGATCGGTGCCGTCCTGCGGCGAAGGCGGCGTGTTCGGCATGCTGTGCGCCGCCGTCGGGGCACTGATGGTGACCGAGGCCGTCAAGCTGATCACCGGCGTCGGCCGGTCCCTGCTGGGCCGGCTGGCGCTCTACGACGCGCTGGGCGGCACCTGGCGCGAGATCAAGGTGGCCCGGGACCCCGAGGCGGCGCGGATCACGGAACTGACCGATTACGAGGCCTTCTGCGGCATCACCCCAACGGCGGATGCCGGCACCGAGCACACAGTGACGGCGACCCAGCTCGCCACCATGCTGGCCTCACGCAAGGCCGGCCTCAAGGACTTCCACCTCGTGGACGTGCGGGAACAGGGGGAACACGAGATCGTCCGCATTGACGGGGCGGTGCTGATCCCGCAGGGCCGCATCCTTGCCGGCGAAGCGTGGCAGGAACTGCCCCAGGATGCCGAAATCGTCTTCCACTGCAAGGGCGGAACGCGTTCCGCTGCGGTCCTGTCCGCAGCCCGCGCCGCCGGGTACGAGCGCGTCAGCCACCTCGAAGGCGGCATTCTCGCCTGGGTCCGGGACGTGGAACCCGGGAAGCCTGTGTACTGAAGCCTGGACTGAGGCCATCCGGCCGGCCACGTCGCGGCCGCCGATAAACACTCCGCCGAGCGGCGCCCAACGAAAGGCCTGGTCATGAGCGAGGAAACCACCGGGACGTCCCAGCGCAAGATTGGCTCCGGCTTTGGCCGGGATTCGACGGCGGCCGAGGTCATTGCCGGCATCGACCTGGCCGGGAAGACCGCGATCGTCACGGGCGGCTACTCGGGACTGGGCCTGGAGACCGTGCGGGCACTGGCCTGGGCCGGCGCCGCCGTTGTGGTGCCGGCCCGCCGGCCGGAGCATGCCCGGGACGTCCTCGCTTCGGCCGGGCTGACGCAGGCAGCCGAAGGCGGCGATGTCAGCGTTGCTGAACTGGACCTTGCGGACCAGGCCAGCGTGAAGGAGTTCGCCGCCGGCTTCCTGGCCGGTGCTGCGCCCGGCGCTGCGCCAGGCGCAGTCGTCCGTCTGGACATCCTCATCAACAACGCCGCCATCATGGCAAGTCCGGAGCGGAGGGTGGGGCCCGGCTGGGAATCGCAGTTCGCCACGAACCACCTGGGCCATTTTGCCCTCACCAACCTGCTGTGGCCGGCCCTTGCCGCGGCGCGGGGAGCCCGGGTGGTCTCGCTGTCCTCTACCGGCCACAAGCTCTCGGGGATCCGATTCGATGACATCAATTTCGACACCGGCTACGACAAGTGGCGCGCCTACGGCCAGGCCAAGACGGCCAACGCGCTCTTCGCCGTCCAACTCGACGCCCTGGGCCGGGACTTTGGCCTGCGCGCCTTCGCCGTGCATCCGGGCGGGATCATGACCGAACTCCAGCGGCACCTGCCGCGGGAGGAGATGATCGCCGCGGGCTGGATGGACGAGCACGGCACGCTCGACCCCCGGTTCAAAACACCGGCGCAGGGCGCCGCCACCTCGGTCTGGGCCGCGACGGCGCCGGCGCTCGAGGGAATGGGCGGCGTCTACTGCGAGGACTGCGACATCGCCGAAGCCACGGTGCCGGGATCGCCCGAAGCGAGGATCAGGGGCGTGGATGCCCATGCGGTGGACCGCGAGGCTGCCGCACGGCTGTGGCAGGTGTCGGCCGAAATGACCGGGATCAACGCCTTCGCCGGATAAGCCCTGGATGAGCCCGCGCGGGGAGGCTACGCGGTTTCGCGGATGTCGCCCGCAGCGGGGCCGAGGTCGCCAGGGTTATGGTCAATGGGGGTGTGGTCCACGGGGCACGCGGCCGCGGAACCGGCAGTACCTGAGGCCGTTGCGCCGGCGGGGGGCTCCACCGTAATGCCGTACAACGCCTCAAGACCGGCAACGTAGGCGTCCTGCTGTCCGTTGGAGGCCAGTTCGCGCGCCCGGACGGTGGGGACGTGCAGCAGTTGTTTCACCATGCGGCGCAGGGCAAATTCGACTTCCTCGGCGGCGGCCGTGCAGCCGTGCCGGGCCCGGACCTTTTCCATTTCCGCGTCCAGGACGTTCATCGTGTGGCGGCGCAAGGCGACGATGGCGGAGTCAACGGACCGTGCCTCGCGCTCCTGCTCGAACGCGCTGGCCGCCCCGGACACGATGCTGCTGGCTTGCTCGAGCGACTCGGCCTGTTCCTGCGGTGCGGCCAGCCGGACGGATTCCAGCGTGAGCAGTTCGACGCCGTCGAGGTCGCCCACCGCGGGATCGAAGTCATGGGTCAGTGCGAGGTCGATCGCGATGAGAGCCTGGGGCGAGTTCGCCCGGATCCGGGCGAGTTCGTCCGCTTCGACCCGGCTGTCGGAACCGCTGCAGCCGATCATGACGTCGGCCGCGGCAACTGCGGCCGGAAGAGTGTCCTCGTCCAGGGCCGTGCCGCCCCGGGTGGCGACGAAGCCGGCGGCGCGCCCGGAGGAGGAATAGACGAAGACATCGGTGCAGCCGCGTTCGCGCAGCAGCGACATGGTGGCTCCGGCGTAGGCGCCGGTCCCGAAGACAACGGCTTTCTTGGTGGACCAGTCCGGGTTTTCGGACAGGTCCGTCGCGAGATCGAGCGCCACGGAGACGATGGAAAGGCCGCGCGAACCCAGCGCCGTCTGGGCGCCGACGTCCTTGGCAGTCTTTGATGCGGCCTGGAACAGCCGGACCAGGCCGGAGCTGGCAGTGCCCTCGTGTTGGGCCGTGATCAAGGCCCGGCGTACCTGGCCGGCAATTTCGCGTTCGCCGACCACGGCGGAGTCCAGTCCTGAACTAACCGCGAAGAGGTGCTGGCTGACCTCGGCACCGGTGCGGGTGCTGAAGGCGCGGGAGACGAGTTGATCGTTGAGTCCGCTGGCTCCGCTGATCTGGGTGATGAGCGCTGCCCGGGCGGCGTCGACGGCATCCGGATGCGGGGCTTCACCGTAGATTTCAAGGCGGTTGCAGGTGGCAAGGACAACGGCACCCGCCACGGCCGGCGATCCGGCGAGGGCGGATGTGGCGAGCCCTGAAGCGCCGGTGCTCAACTGAGCAACGGTTTCGAGGTCGATGTCGGCGTGTGTAGCCACCAATGAAAAAAGAACCACAGCATCACCATCATAGCTTTTTCGTCTCCGTGTAGAACAACTGCCCGGCGTGGGCTCGGGCACGCTGGCCTGTGATTCCCGCCACGGTGCGGCCCAGGATGGGCGTCGTGACAGGCTGTCGTTATCTTTTGGGCACAAATTTGGGCACAATCGAAGGCATGACTCCAAGCGCTGCGGCACGAACCGGCACCACCACATTCAGTATGTCCGAGGGCAGTGCTGCCACCGATGACGCCGTCGTGGATGCCGCCGCCGGCGGCCTCGATGCCGGGCACCCGCTGATGGACGGCCGCACCGCGGGCTCCCCGCTGATCACCGCCTACCGCGGCGGCAAGCCCTCCCGCCGTCCTGTCTGGTTCATGCGCCAGGCCGGCCGCTCGCTGCCCGAATACCTCAAGATCCGCGAGGGCGTCGCGATGCTGGACTCGTGCCTGCGCCCGGAACTGGCGTCCGAGATCACGCTGCAGCCGGTCCGACGCCACGACGTCGATGCCGCCATCTTCTTCTCGGACATTGTGATCCCGCTCAAGCTGGCCGGCGTCGGCGTGGACATCGTCCCCGGCGTCGGACCCGTCCTGGACAAACCGGTCCGCACGGCCGCGGACGTCGCCGCCCTGCCGCAGCTGACCTGGGCGGCCCTGGAGCCCATCCGCGAAGCCGTCCGGCTCACCGTGGCCGAGCTCGGCAGCACCCCGCTGATCGGCTTCGCCGGCGCGCCCTTCACCCTCGCCGCGTACATGGTGGAAGGCAAGCCGTCCCGCGACCACCTCGGCCCGCGCACCATGATGCACGCCGACCCCGAGACCTGGACTGCCCTGGCCAACTGGGCCGCGGACGCCTCCGGAATGTTCCTCCGGGCACAGCTGGAAGCCGGCGCCTCGGCCGGCCAGCTCTTCGACTCCTGGGCCGGTTCGCTGGGACTGGCCGACTACCAGCGCTTTGTTGCGCCGGCGTCGTCCCGTGCCCTGGACCACGTCCGGCACCTTGGCGCCCCGCTGATCCACTTCGGCACCGGCACCTCGGAGCTGCTCGTCGCGATGCGCGACGTCGGCGTCGACGTCGTGGGCGTCGACTACCGGCTGCCGCTGGACGAAGCCAACCGCCGCCTCGGCGGCACCGTTCCGCTGCAGGGCAACATTGACCCAGCCCTGCTCGCGGCACCGTGGGAGGTCCTCGAAGCGCATGTCCGCGACGTGATCGCGGCGGGCTCCGCCGCACCCGGGCACGTCTTGAACCTCGGCCATGGAGTGCCGCCGGAGACGGATCCTGCGGTGCTCACGCGCGTGGTCGAACTCATCCACTCCATCGCTCCGGAGTAAGGGCATGGACGCAGGCGCCACCGGGACTGCCTTGGTGGGCACCGCGGTCGTGATCGGGGGCGGGATCTCCGGCCTGCTTGCGGCCCGGGAGTTTGTCCGGGCAGGCGTCCGCACCACCGTCCTGGAGGCCGGGGAGGCCTGGGGCGGCTGCGTCGGCAGCCATACCGTGGCCGGATTGACCTTGGACAGCGGGGCGGAGTCGTTCGCCACCCGCACCGCTGCCGTAGCCGATCTCGCCGCGGAGCTCGGGCTGGCCAGCGAGATCGTCGCGCCGAACCCCGGCGGCGCCTGGGTCCAGCTGCCCGAAGGCCCGCGGGAACTGCCCAAGACCGGAGTGCTGGGCATCCCGGCCAGCCCGTGGGACCCGGAAGTCCGCCGGTCGCTGGGCTTGCTGGGTTCCCTCCGCGCCTCCATCGACGCCGTGCTGCCGGCCTCGCTGGGCACCGGTGCCGCGGCCACGAGCGTGGCAGCCCTGGTCCGCCGGCGGATGGGCAGCCGGGTCCTGGACCGACTCGTGGCACCGGTTGTCGGCGGCGTCCACTCGGCCGATCCCTCGGTGCTCGACGTCGACATGGTGGCCCCCGGACTGCGGGCCGGCATCCGTCAGCACGGTTCCCTCGCCGCCGCCGTCGCGGCCCAGCGCAGGGGAGCGGCGGCTGCCCCAGCCGGGTCTGCGAAGGCCCAGTCCGCAGGGCTTGCGAAAGCCGGGTCCGCCGTCGCCGGGCTGCACGGCGGAATGCACACCCTCGTCGCCGCCCTGCTCGCCGATCTGCGCCAGCGCGGCGTCACCCTGCTCAGCGGCACCCCGGCCCGGTCAGTGCAGCGCACGGCCGGCGGCTGGCGCGTCGCAACAGACCAGGCCACCTTCGACGCCGGGGTCCTCGTGGTTGCGGTGGAGGGTCCCGCCGCCGTCGGGCTGCTTGAGGAAACCCTGCCGGAACTTGCCGGCCTCCGCCCCGACGCCGGACCCGATGTCAGCCTCGTCACCCTTGTGGTGGATCTGCCTGCCCTTGACCGGGCGCCACGCGGCACCGGCGTGCTTGTGGCTCCGCAGAGCCCGGGCGTGCAGGCCAAGGCGCTGACCCACGCCACCGCCAAATGGGCCTGGCTGGCGGAGCGGACAGGCCCGGGACGGCATGTGCTTCGGCTCTCCTACGGGCGCGCCGCTGCCCCAGGGGCGGCGCCGGGGTCCGGAGGCGGGGGAGCGGCCGCAGCGCCGCACTCTGATGATGAACTGTTCCGCGCAGCACTGGCCGACGCCTCGGCCCTGCTGGGCGTTTCCGTCAGCGCCGGGGACGTGGCGGACTGGGACGTGGTCCGCTGGGCCGGTGCACTGCCCTTTGCGTCGCTGGGCCACAGGCAGCGCGTCGCAGCCGTCCGGAGCATCTGTGCCGCTGACGGCACGCTTGCCGTGGTGGGCGGCTGGCTGTCCGGCAACGGCCTGGCCGCGATTGTGGCCGACACCCCGGGGCAGGTCCGCACCCTGTTGTCCTGAAGGCCGCTGCCCTGAAGGCTGTTGCCTTCAACGCGGCCGCACTCAAGGCTGCAGCTGTGGGTGCCCCTGCCCTGAACACGCCTGTCTCAGATCGGCTGCCCTGACCCCGGTCCGGCGAGTCCCAAAAGCACCCTCAGTCACACGAATCACAGCTGCTCCAAGGGCACCCTGAACCCCTCCGATCCCGTGTGTTTCCTGTCGTTAATTCGCGGTTTTTGCAAGTTTTTCCTGCAGGTCGATTCCGGCTAGGGTCGATGACCATGGTTATTTTCAGGTCCAAGGTGTCCACAATGAAGACCGGGCGCCATCGGGGCCTTCGACACGGTGCGGCGGCAGTCGCACTCGGGGCCCTGCTGGCTGCCACCGCAGGGGTTCCTGCCTCACAGGCGGCCACGGGGTTGTCCGCGGCGGCGTCCACCGTTCCGTCGACGCAGGGCTCGCTGTCGCTCGGCCTCGATGACGTGCTGAACGGGCTGCTGGGCTCCTCGACGACGCCAAGCCCTTCGCCGTCCGCCGGCTCGGGCGAGTCCACCCCGTCGCAGCCGCCGTCGCACGGCAACAGCCCGGAACCCAGCGACCCGGAGCCCAGCGACCCCGAGCCCGACGAGCCCGAACCCACGGCCCCGAACACCAGCACCCCGCCGTCCAGCACCCCGTCCGCGAAAGCTGCGCCGCCGGCCGGCCCGCCGTCCACAGCCCCGGTGCCGGGAGCGCCCGCCACAGGCGGTTCTGCTCCGGCTCTGCCGGCCACCGGGCAGGCTCCCGGCCAGCCAGCCCTGGGGAGCACGGGCGCCGACCCGGCCGCCGAGGCCCAGCCCGGAACCGCTGTGCCGGCCGCGGGCAGCGGTACCGGCACGCAGGCGCCGTCGAAGCCCGCCGCGCCGCGGCCTTCCGCAACCAGTTCAAGCTCGGCCGGTTCGTCCACGGCCCCGGCCAAGGGCCACTCCGGCAACACCTCCCTGCAGGCCACCTCGGCGGTGGAACCCGCCGGGCCGTCCCCGCTGATCGGCTGGGGCATCTGCCTGGTGGCGCTCTCGCTCGGCGCCGGCGTCGCGGTCGTCCGGATGCGCCGGAGCTGACAGACCCGTCCCCGCGGACCGGAGCTGACGGACCCGTCCCCGCGGGCCAGCCTCCCGGTGTGAAATAAAGCACTTCTACGCGTTGTAGAAGTGCTTTTTTTCGACTTAGCTGGGGAGAGGAGGCAGACTGGTATGCATGAGCCACACTTCTGCCGAATCTGTCACTAAAACCGGAATGTCAGTCCCCGGAGAATCAGTCGCCGGGGCACCGGCGCCCGAAGATTCAACTGAGCAGTTCTTCACCCTCTGGACCGTTTTCAAGCGGTCCGCGGACATCTTGCGCGGCGCGGACGCAGCCGAAGACTTCGACGCGCTGATGAAGAGTCTCGCCGACGCCGGCGTCGTCCACCGCGGCAGCTACGACGTCTCGGCGATGCGGGCCGACGCAGACATCATGGTCTGGCTGCATGGTCCCCGGCCGGAAGCGCTGCAGCGGGCAGTCCGGGACATCCGGCGCAGCAAGCTGTTCGCCGGCACGGAGATCGTCTGGTCCGCCATGGGCGTGCACCGCGAGGCCGAGTTCGCCAAGAACCACACCCCGGCGTTCTCCCGCGGTGTGGAACCTGCTGAGTGGCTCTGCGTCTACCCCTTCGTCCGCTCCTACGAGTGGTACCTCCTGCCGGACGCCGAGCGCGGCGCCATGCTCCGCGACCACGGCATGCTGGGCCGCGACTTCCCCCAGGTCATCTCCAACACGGTTTCCTCCTTCGCCCTGGGCGACTGGGAATGGATCCTCGGGCTGGAAGCCCCCGAACTCGTGGACCTCGTGGACCTGATGCGGCACCTGCGGGCCACCGAAGCGCGGCACCATGTCCGGGAAGAAATCCCGTTCTACACCGGCCGCCGCGTCACCGCCGCCGAGATTGCCGAGGTCCTGGCATGAGCCCGCTGGATCCCCAGGAATCCGCAGCCTCAGTAACCGCCGTGAACCCTGTCACCGAGGCCGGCCGGATGGCCCCCAAGGAGTACGACGCCGTGCTCCTCGCCTCCTTCGGCGGACCCGAAGGCCAGGAGGACGTCATCCCGTTCCTCCGCAACGTCACCCGCGGCCGCGGCATCCCCGACGAACGGCTCGAAGAGGTCTCGCACCACTACCGCGCCAACGGCGGCATCAGCCCCATCAACGGACAGAACCGTCAGCTCAAAGCCGGCCTCGAGGCCGAACTTGCCGGCCGCGGCATCGGGCTGCCCGTGTTCTGGGGCAACCGCAACTGGGACCCGTACATCCCGCAGACCCTGCAGGAGATCTACGACGCCGGCCACCGCAAGGTCCTCATGCTCACCACGAGCGCCTACTCCTGCTACTCCAGCTGCCGCCAGTACCGCGAGGACATCGGCATGGCGCTGACCGAAACCGGACTCGACGGCAAGCTCGAGGTCGACAAGGTGCGCCAGTACTTCGACCATCCCGGCTTCGTGGAACCCTTCATCGAGGGCACCGCCGCCGGCATCGCCGACGTCCGCGCCCAGCTGGCCGCGGCCGGCACCCCGGACGCCCCCATGCACATCCTGTTCGCGACGCACTCCATCCCGACCCGCGACGCCGAGGCCGCCGGCCGCTCCGAGGGTGAGCCCCGAGATTTCGAGGAAACCTCCGCCTACGTGGCCCAGCACCTGGCCTCCGGCACCGAGATCATCCGCCGGGTGGAGGCCGAGGCGGGCCTGACCGCACCGTGGTCGCTCGTCTACCAGTCCCGCTCCGGCGCCCCGCACGTGCCGTGGCTCGAACCGGACATCAACGACGCCATCGAGGAGCTCGCCGGCCAGGGCGTCAAGGGCATCGTGATTGTGCCCGTGGGCTTTGTCAGCGACCACATGGAAGTGGTCTGGGACCTGGACACCGAGGCGCTGGAGACCTGCGCCAGGCTGGACCTGGCCGCGACCCGCGTCCCCACGCCCGGAACGCACCGCAAGTTTGTCGCCGGGCTCGTGGACCTCATCTGCGAGCGAACCGCCGCGAACAACATCGCGGAGCGGCCGCACCTGACCAAGCTCGGCCCCTGGTATGACGTCTGCCGTCCCGGCTGCTGCGCGAACTTCCGCGGCGACAAGCCCACCATCGCCGGCGCCGACACCATGGTGGGGACCGGACACGATCCCTACCGGGCCGCGCCCACGGCTTCGGGCACGGCTGCGACGGCGGCGGGCCGGGTGACCCCATGACCGTCCGGATCGGCACCCGCGCCAGCAAACTGGCCCTGACCCAGACCCAGCAGACAGCGGACCAGCTGGCCGCTCTCGGCGGGTTCCCTGTCGAGCTCGTCCACATCCGGACCGACGGCGATGTCCTCAAAGGCTCGCTGTCCCAGATGGGCGGCACCGGCGTGTTCGTCGCCGCGCTGCGCGACGCCCTGCTGCAGGACAAATGCGACGTCGCCGTGCATTCGCTCAAGGACCTCCCCACAGGTCCCGCCCTCGGCCTGAGCCTCGCGGCCACACCGAAACGCGTCGACGTCCGGGACGTGCTGTGCGCCCGCGACGGGCTCAAGCTTGCCGACCTGCCCAGCGGGGCGAGCGTCGGCACCGGCTCCCCGCGCCGCGCGGCCCAGCTCCGCGCCGTGCGTCCGGACCTGGACATCCGCGACATCCGCGGCAACGTGGACACCCGGCTGGGGCGCGTTCCCGGCCTGGCGGGCAACACGAACGACGCCGTCGTTGACGGCAAATCCGGCGACCTCGACGCCGTCGTGCTCGCCGCCGCCGGACTGCACCGGATCGGCCGGCTCGACGCGGTCAGCGAGTACCTCGAGACGGACGTCATGCTCCCTGCCGCCGGGCAGGGCGCCCTGGCGATCGAATGCCGCACCGCCGATGCTCCCCGCAGGGCCGGGTCCACGGAGGGCTCCCAGGGCGTGCTGGCGCAGGCCCTCGCGGCCCTCGATGATCAGGACACCCGGCTCGCCGTCACGGCCGAACGCGCTTTGCTGGCCCGTCTGGAGGCCGGATGTGCCGCCCCGGTGGGCGCCTATGCCTACCGCAAGGGCAGCATGCTGTACCTCGAAGCGGTGGTCTGCGCGGTTGACGGCACGGCAACCGTCCGCGACAAGAAGGCCACCGACGGCCTCACCGAGGTCGGGGCAACGCTGCTCGGGATCGAGCTGGCGGAAGTCCTGCTGGCCCGCGGCGCCGCCGACATCGCGGACCTGGCAGCTTCCTGAACAGCGGATTCCACCACTTCATGGGACGGCACAGCGACCATAACCACACGGGCGGGACACCGGGCATGAGGGTGCCGGACGGTGCCCGTGTGCTGGTTGCCCGCAGCCCGGACCGGGCGGGGCAGCTCGTCACTGCCCTCCGCCGTGTCGGTGCCGAGCCCTTGCTCCTGCCGCTGATCGACTTCGAGCAGGCCGGTGACCAGCACTCCCTCGACGTCGCCTTCGACGCCCTCGGCGCCGGGGCCTACACGTGGCTCGTGATCAGCAGTGTGACCACCGTCCAGGCTCTTGAGGCGAAGGCGGCCGAACGCGGCGCCTCCCTCAGCAGCTGGCTGCCCGGCAGCATTCTCGTGGCCACGATCGGCCCGGCGACCCGCAGCTTCCTGGAATCCCGGGGCATCAGCGTCGACCTTGCCCCCACAGGCCAGCAGTCCGGAACGGGTCTGCTCGACATCTGGCCCCAGAACCAAGGCAGCGTGCTCCTGCCCCAGGCGGACATTGCCGACCCGCGGCTGCGCAAGGGCCTCGAGGCCCGCGGTGCGGCTGTCCAGGCCGTCACCGCCTACAACACGGTCGACTATCCGGCCGATCCGCGCCGGGCCCTGCCCGCGTCTGCACCGGCCTCACCGCAGACGTCGCCGCAGACCTCGCCGCACGGGACCGGTCCCGCAGGGCAGGACGCGCCGCCGCCCACCGTGCTCACGGTGGCCGAGGCGAAAGCGGAAATCGGTGCCGGCCGGCTGCACGCCGTCGTCGCCGCCTCGCCCAGCGCAGTCCGCCGCATCCACGCGGACCTCGCCCCGCTGGGCAACTGCCGTTTCGTCGCCATCGGACGCTCGACGGCGGCCGAGGCGGCCTCACTCGGACTCACCGTCGCCGCCGTCGCCCAGGAGCCTACGGCGTCCGGCCTGGTTGCCGCCGTCGTCCGGTCCCTGGACCACCAGCACTCTTCACCTCATCCGTCAGTCGCAGAGCCCTCAGCAAAGGACACCACATGAGCTTCCCGACCCACCGCCCACGCCGGCTCCGCACCACCCCGGCCATGCGCCGGCTGACCGCTGAACACCGGCTCTCGGCCTCGGAGCTCATCCTGCCGGCCTTCATCCGCGAAGGCCTGAGCGAGCCCAACCCGATCGCCTCGATGCCCGGCGTGCAGCAGCACACCACCGATTCGCTCCGGCGCGCCGCGGCCGAGGCCGTGCAGCTGGGCGTCGGCGGCATCATGCTGTTCGGCGTCCCGGCAGTCCGGGACGCGCTCGGCACGGCCTCCCTGGACCCCGACGGTGTGCTGAACAAGGCCATCCGGGACGTCCGCGCCGAGGTCGGCGACGAACTCGTGGTCATGAGTGACGTGTGCCTGGACGAATTCACCGACCACGGCCACTGCGGCGTCCTCGACGCCAACGGCTACGTCGACAACGATGCGACCCTGGAAATCTACGGCCAGATGGCGGTCGCGCAGGCCGAGGCCGGCGCCCACGTCCTGGGCCCCTCGGGCATGATGGACGGCCAGGTCGCCGTGATCCGACAGGCCCTCGAGGACGCCGGGCACGCCAACACCGCCATTGTGGCCTACGCCGCGAAGTATGCCTCCGCGTTCTACGGCCCGTTCCGCGAAGCCGTCGACTCGCAGCTGACCGGCGACCGACGCACCTACCAGATGGACGCCGCGAACCGTCGGGAGGCGATCCTGGAGGTCGACCTGGACCTGGCAGAAGGCGCCGACATGGTCATGGTGAAGCCTGCCATGAGCTACCTGGACATCCTTGCCGACGTCGCCGCCATGAGCCCCGTCCCCGTGGCCGCCTACCAAATTTCCGGCGAGTACTCGATGATCGAGGCCGCCGCCGCGAACGGCTGGATCGACCGCCGTGCCGCCATCACCGAGTCCGTCCTGGGCATCAAGCGCGCCGGTGCCAACATGGTGCTGACCTACTGGGCGAGCGAGCTCGCCGGCTGGCTGAAGGAATCCCGGTGAACACGGCCCCCGAGCCCCGGATCTCGACGCCCACTGCCCCGGTGGGGTCCAACCGCATCCTCCTCGGCCTGAACACCTTCGGTGACGTCGGCGTCTTCCCGGACGGCCACCCCGTTCCGCACGCGCAGGTGCTGCGGCAGCTCCTGGAACAGGCCGAACTTGCGGACGAGATCGGCCTGCACGCCTTCGCGGTGGGGGAGCACCACCGCCGCGATTTCGCGGTTTCGGCCCCGGAGGTCTTCCTGGCCGCGGCGGCCGCCCGCACCAAGAACATCCGGCTCGGCTCCGCCGTGACAGTGCTCAGCTCCGATGACCCCATCCGGGTCTTCCAGCGCTTCGCCACCGTGGACGCCATCTCCGGCGGCCGGGCAGAGGTCATGCTGGGCCGCGGGTCCTTCATCGAATCCTTCCCGCTCTTCGGCCTCGACCTGGCCGACTACGAGGTCCTCTTCGAGGAAAAGCTTGAGCTCTTCGACAAGGTCCGGGCACAGAAACCGGTCCACTGGGAGGGACGCACCCGGCCGGCCATCAACGGCCTGAGCGTCTATCCGCCGCTGGAACACCACCTGCTGCCGACCTGGATCGGCGTGGGCGGCACCCCCGAATCGGTGCTGCGCTGCGCCGAGTACGGCTACCCGATCATCTTCGCGATCATCGGCGGCCAGCCGCGGTCCTTCGCGCCGCTGGCCAACCTCTACCGTGAGGCCATGGGAAAGTACGGGCACCCGATGCAGCAGATGGCCACGCATTCACCCGGCCACGTTGCCGCGACGGATGAGGAAGCCCGGGAGGAGTTCTTCCCGCACTGGCTCGAGCAGCGGAACCGGATCGGGGCCGAACGCGGCTGGGGTCCGGCCAGCCGGGGCGAGTTCGACGCGATGTGCACGCCCGAGGGAGCCCTCTATGTCGGCTCGCCCGAAACCGTGGCCGCGAAGATCGCCCTGCTCAAGAAGAACCTGGGCGTGGACCGCTTTGACCTCAAGTACAGCAACGGCACCCTGCCGCACAAGGCGATGATGCGCTCCATCGAACTTTTCGGCACCGACGTGGCGCCCCGCGTGGCCGCGCTGCTGGCCGCGAACTGAAAGAATAGGAACCATGACTTCCAGCATGCCTCGCAACGAGGAACTCTTTGACCGCGCCCGCCAGCTGATGCCGGGCGGCGTGAACTCACCCGTGCGCGCCTTCGGTTCCGTGGGCGGGACGCCGCGGTTCATGGTGTCCGCCAAGGGTGCCTACCTGACCGACGCCGACGGTGCCGACTACGTCGACCTCGTCTGCTCCTGGGGCCCGGCGCTGCTGGGGCACGCCCACCCGGACGTCCTCGCCGCCGTGCACGCCGCCGTCGACCGCGGACTGTCCTTCGGCGCCTCCACGCCGGACGAGGCGAACCTTGCCGCCATCGTCAAGGAGCGCGTCCCTGCCGCCGAGCGCGTCCGGATGGTGTCCACCGGCACGGAGGCGACCATGACGGCCGTCCGGCTGGCCCGCGGCTTCACCGGGCGGAACCTCATCATCAAGTTCGCCGGCTGCTACCACGGCCACCTCGACGGCCTCCTCGCCGCCGCCGGCTCCGGCCTGGCGACCCTCGCGCTGCCCGGCTCGGCCGGC
The DNA here is from genome assembly GCF_918697925.1 of Arthrobacter sp. Bi26. Taxonomy (GTDB): domain Bacteria; phylum Actinomycetota; class Actinomycetes; order Actinomycetales; family Micrococcaceae; genus Arthrobacter. The sequence continues at coordinate 19,336 of NZ_CAKKMF010000040.1, read as the reverse complement.
GTCACCGCCGCTACTGCCGCCGAGACCCTCGTGCTGCCTTACAACGACCTCGACGCCGTCGAAGCCGCCTTCGCCAAGCACGGTGACAGCATTGCCGCCGTCATCACCGAAGCCGCTCCCGCCAACATGGGCGTGGTCACCCCCGGCGACGGCTTCAACGCCGGCCTGTCCCGGATCACCCGCGAGCACGGCGCCCTGCTGATCCTCGACGAGGTCCTGACCGGCTTCCGCACCGGCTACTCCGGCTACTGGGGCCTCACCGGCGGGGCCGCCGACGCCGCCGAGCCGTGGACCCCGGACCTGCTGACGTTCGGGAAGGTGATTGGCGGCGGCATGCCGACGGCGGCCCTCGCCGGACGCGCGGAGGTCATGGACTACCTGGCGCCCCTGGGACCCGTCTACCAGGCCGGGACCCTGTCCGGGAACCCGGTCGCCATGGCCGCCGGGGTCGCGACCCTCACGCACGCGACCCCCGAGGTCTATGCGTTCGTGGACGCCCGCTCGCTGGAACTCTCCGCGGCGCTGTCCTCCGCCCTCGACGCGGCCGGCGTGGACCACTCCATCCAGCGCGCGGGCAACCTGTTCTCCGTGGCGTTCGGCACGGGCGCCCGGGGTGTCCACAACTACGAGGACGCCCAGGGCCAGGAAGTGTTCCGCTATGCCCCGTTCTTCCACTCCATGCTGGACTCCGGCGTCTACCTGCCGCCGTCGGTCTTCGAAGCCTGGTTCCTCTCCGCCGCGCACGACGACACTGCGATGAACCGGATCTTCGATGCCCTGCCGGCCGCGGCGAAGGCGGCAGCCGGCGCCACGGCGTAGCCTGAGCCCTTAAACGACTGATGGCACCCGCCGCGGCGGGTGCCATCAGTCGTTAATGCCGCGGCCGGCGAACTACAGAACGTCCGCGAGGAACCCCTGCAGCCGTTCAGTCCGCGGGCTGGTGAAGATTTGTTCCGGCGAACCGGACTCGACAACGACGCCGGCGTCCATGAAGGTCACGGTGTCCGAGACGTTGCGGGAGAAGCCCATCTCGTGGGTCACCACCACCATGGTCATGCCGCCCTTGGCGAGGTCGGCCATCAGCGCCAGCACACCCTTGACGAGCTCCGGATCGAGGGCGGAAGTGGCCTCGTCGAAGAACATCACCTCCGGCTTCATGGCCAGGGCGCGGGCAATGGCGACGCGCTGCTGCTGGCCGCCGGAGAGGTTGGCAGGACGCGCGTCGGCCTTGTGCTTGAGCCCCACCAGGTCGAGCTGCTCGAGCGCCTCGGCCCGGGCCTGCTCGGCCGGCAGCTTGCGCAGCTTCCGCAGCGCCAGCGAGACGTTGTCCACCACGGTCTTGTGCGGGAACAGGTTGAACTGCTGGAACACCATGCCGATCCGCTGGCGCAGCTCGTCCGGGTTGTCCTTCAGGACCGAGCGGCCATCGAGCAGGATGTCGCCCTGGTCCGGTTCGATCAGGCGGTTCATGACCCGCAGCAGCGTGGACTTCCCTGAGCCGGAGGGGCCGATCACCGAGGCGGTGGTGCCCGTCGCGACGTGCAGGTCGATGCCGCGGAGGACATGGTTTGAGCCGAAGGACAGGTGAAGATTCTTGCCGGTCAGTGAGCCGGAGGCGAATTCGCTCATGCCTGAGCTCCCTTCCCGATCAGGGCCGCGGCGTCGTCCGGCTGCCGTTTCTCCGGACGGCCGGTACGCAGGCGCTTGTCGATGTAGTTGACCAAGTGGGTCAGCGGAACGGTCAGGATGAGGTACATGAAGGCCGCGGCAACCAACGGCGACAGGTTCCCCGTGTTGGCGGCGGCATCGTTACCGATCCGGAAGATCTCACGCTCGCTTGCGAGGAGGCCCAGCAGATAGATCAGGGAGGAGTCCTTGATCAGCGTGATGAACTGGTTGACCAGGGCCGGGAGCACCCGCCGGATGCCCTGCGGAATCACCACGAGGCGCATGGATGAGCTGTAGCTGAATCCCAGGGCGCGGGAGGCCTCGAGCTGGCCCTTTTCCACGCTCTGGATGCCCGAGCGGAAGATCTCGCCGATGTAGGCCGCCGCCATGAGGGTCAGGGCGAAGATGGCGAGCGGGAACGGGTTTGTGGATCCGGTCAGTGCCCGGACTATGGGTCCGAGCCCGAGGCCGATCAGCAGGATGACCACAATGGCGGGAACGCCGCGGAACACATCCGTGTAGATCCGGGAGAGCACCCGCAGCGCAGTGCTCCGGGATGTGCCCATGACGGCCAGGACCATGCCCAGGATGCACCCGAGCACACCCGAGGAGACCGCCAGGATCAGGGTGTTCCGCAGGCCGAACATGATCATGTTCGGCAGGACGGCCGCCATCGCCTCCCAGTCAAAGAAGGTCTTTACGAGTTGATCGAGTGCATCCATGGACTAGGACTTCGGAACGGTGACGGCCTTGGAGCCCGGGGACCACGTGGCCGGGGTCTCGCGGTCCGGGTACCATTCCTTGGTCAGCTTGGACCAGGTGCCGTCGGCAATCACGGCGTCGAGGCCGGAGTTCAGCGCGTCAATGAGCGGCTGGTTTTCCTTGTTCACGGCGTACGCGGTGAAGTTCTGGGTGTTCACAACCGACTCGGCGATGACGGTGCCGTCGCCTTCCTTGACCTGGCCGGTGGCCTGCTGCGACGGTGCGACCCAGGCGTCGACCTGGCCGTTCTTCAAGTTGGCGTAGGCGGTGTTGTAGTCCTCGAAGCGGACCGGCTCGATCTGGAGCGTGTTGGTGACGTAGTCATCCTGCACGGTGCCCTGGACTACGGCGATGCGGGTGTCCTTAGTCAGGTCCTTGAAGCCTTTGATGTTGGAGTCCTTCTTCGCCACCACGGCCATGTAGCCGAAGTCGTAGCCGTTGGTGAAGCCCACGGTCTCGCGGCGGGCGTCAGTGGTGGAAATCGAGGAGGACCCGAGGTCGAACTGCTTGTTCTGGACCTGGGCGAGCAGCGACGCGAAGCCGGTCGCCTTGAACTCCACCTTGAGGCCCAGCTTGTCCGCAATGGCACGCAGGAGCTCGTTGTCGTAGCCGGTGAACTTGCCGGACTCGTCGATGTAGATGTTCGGCGGGGCGTCCGAAAGCGTTCCGACAGTCAGGGTTCCCTCACTGATCAGGCCGAGCTTGGACTTGTCAATCTTGTCCAGGGGAGTGACGTCCTTGGTGGTGTATTTGTCCAGGGATTTCTGGTCGCTGCCCTGGAGGGCATCGGAGGGTGAGGCCGTTGTCTGCGCCGACCCGCCGCCGCACGCTGCAAGGGAGACCGCCACGGCGAGGGCCACGGGAACGGTTGTCAGCCACTTCAAGGCTTTGCTTTTCATCACGCAATCACTTTCGTCTGAATTCAGAGGGTCGCGGGAGGCTCATCGGGCCCCCGGCCGCTGATTTGGGCGCCGGGTGGAGCAGGCACACCGCGAAAGATAATTGTGTCATCCGACGTGGACGCCCATTCAATCCGAACGAATCAGGGCTGGCGCAAGCGTTTCACGAAGTATCTTCAGGATTCCGGGTGATCGGCCGTGATCCTGGCAGCGGCGGCACGGGGCTGCGGAATCATCGGCAAAGGAGCACCCGGCAGTTGGAAGCCCCGGGCAGTGTGAGCTCCGTCGCAATTGCTGGATTTACGTGCAGCGGGGGTCTAGTTAAGCCGTTCCAAGGGCGAACGTTTCGTTTTAAGAAGTGCTCCCGCACCCTGCTCCGGACGTCAAGGAGCCCCGGCGTCCAGTTGTCCCGGCGTCCGGAAATCCTAGAAGTCGCCGCGGCTGGCGTCCTCGGGCGGCAGGACGGGCCAGTCGCCTTCGATCACGGCGGCTGGCTTCGTTTTGCGCAGGTAGCTCTGGAAATCCGCGGCCTGGGCCGAGGCCCATTCGACCTGGAGCTGGTGCAGGTGGCTCGCCGGCATCCTGAGCTTGGGGAATTTGCCGGCCATGGCGTCGAGCATGCGCAAGGTTGCCAGGGCGTCGGCAGCGGAGGTGTGGGCATTGTCCAGGCTGACGCCGTATTCCTCACACAGGGCGGTGAGCGTGCGCTTGCCCTTGCGGTAGCGGTCCACCTGCTTGTTCATGATGTAAGGGTCCAGGACCGGGAAGCGGCTCAACTGCGGGACGCCGTACCGGGCCGACTCTGCCGCGAGCACGGTGAAGTCGTAGCTGGCGTTGAAAGCGATGACGGGAACGTCGGCGTCGAACAGCTCCTGCAGCACGGCGGCGAGTTCGCGCGTCACCTCGGCGGCCGGGCGGCCTTCGCGGCGGGCTTGCTCGGTAGTGACGCCGTGGATATCGCTGGCCTCGGTGGGAATCTCAACGCCCGGATCGGCTAGCCATTCGTGTTCCTTGATCACTCCGCCGACGGAGTCCACCACTGTGACCGACGCCGTGACGATCCGTGCCGAGCGGGAGTTGCGGCCCGTTGTTTCGAGGTCGAAGGCTGCGCGGGGAAGGCTGTTCCAAGTGCTCATGCGTCAACGCTACCTGCTGCCTCCGACAGTTCTTGACCGCCGTGCCCGCGTGCCGTCCGGGATCGGGTCCAGCGTCCGGAACGGCTAGGCTGGACCGATGCGGACGGAGTATGTGGAGGCGGTGCTGGAGCTCGTGGCGTTGATCCCGGCCGGTACTGCGGTGGCCTATGGCGACGTTGCGGAACTCCTCGGCTCCGGCGGCCCGCGCCAGGTCGGTTCGGTCATGAGCCACCATGGCAGCAGCGTGCCCTGGTGGCGCGTCCTGAAGTCCAGCGGGGACGCGCCTCCCGGCCTCGAGCACGAGGCCTTGGCCCTCTATCTCCAGGAGGGGACCCCGCTGCTGGGTCGTTATGACGACTTCCTCCGGACCGGCGAGGGACGCTGGCGCGTTGACCTGGCCTCCGGCCGGTGGGCGCCCACCGACGCCGACTTCGACCGGATCGACGCCATCGCGGAGCGGCTCGAGCGGGAGTCGCATAAATTGTCGGTACCCGATGATGAAATGACTGTGTGAGTACCCCCAGCCACGGCCAGAAGTTTGAACAGGCAGAGATTAAACAGGCAGAGTTTGAACAGGCAGAGTCAGAGCAGGCACAGTTTCAGCAGGCAAAGTCTCAGTCTGCAGGACTGCGCCTGCTGCCGCCCCGGACCCACCACAGCGCGGTCCCGGTGCTGTCGCTGGACCAGCTCGGCGCCGTCGAGGTTCCGTCCGGCTCCGGCCCCGTCCTGGTGCCAGGAGCACCCGGCACCGGTAAATCGACGGTCCTCGTCGAGGCTGCCGTCCGCCGCACTCTCCGGGACGGCCTGGACCCGGAGCGGATGCTCATCCTGGCTCCCGGAAGGCTCGCCGCGGACACGCTCCGCGACCGCTTCACGGCCCGCTTGGACCGGAGCCTGAGCACGACGCCGGCGCGGACCTGGGCGTCATATGCCTTCGATCTGATCCGGCGTGCCAAGGCAGAAGGCCTCCTGCCGCTGCCGCGCCAGCCGAAGCTGCTCTCCGGCCCGGAACAGGACCTGATCATCAAGGAGCTGCTGGAGGGCCATGCGCTGCCCGGCCTCGAACTGCCGTGGCCGGAGGACCTGGACGCTGCCCTGCAGACCCGCGGTTTCCGCCAGGAAGTGCGCCAGCTCTTTGACCGGATCATCGAATCCGGGCGGACGGCCGAGGACCTCGTGGCGTTGGCCCGGCAGTGCAACCGGCCCGACTGGATTCCGGCGGCCGCACTCTACTCCGAGTACCGCGACGTCCTGGACCTGCGCATGCCCGAGGCCTTTGACCCCGCCGGCATCATCACTGCCGCACGCCAGATCTTCCAGGACTCACCGGATTTCCTCGCCGCCGAGCGTGACCGCCTGCAACTGATTCTGGTGGACGACATCCAGGAGGCGAACCCCGCGGTCTTCGAATTGCTGGCGGACATCGCCGCCGGCAAGGACGCCATCATCACTGCCTCGCCGGACACTGTGGTTCAGGGCTTCCGCGGGGCGCGCCCGGATCTCGTGGCGGAGCTTCCCCGCCTCCTGGCCCCTGACGCAGTGATCCTGGAGCGTCCCCTGTGGACGGCGCATCGGCATGCCCCGGACGTGGCAGAGGCATGGCTGTCGGTGGCCGGGCGCATCTCCCGCAGGTCCGGCGGACAGTCCGCACGCCGGCTCGAACAACCTGAACCGGTCCCGGCGCCGGGATCTGAGCTCCCGACGCCGGACGGGGCGCCCCGCGCCGCCGGCCGCCCTGGGGCGGTCGAGGCCCACCTGCTGCCGTCCCCGGTCCACGAACTGCGGTACGTGGCGCAGCGGATCCTCGAAGCACAGCTGAACGACGCCCGGGAACTTGGGGACATTGCCGTGATCGTGCGCAACGGCGGCCAGCTCAGCCAGCTGCAGCGGTACTTGGCCGGCCAGGGGATTCCGGTCCGGATTCCCGTCGCCGAATCCGCCGTCCGGGACGAGGTCGCGGTCCGTCCACTGCTGGATGCCTATGCGGTGGCCCTGGACCCCGCCGCGCTCACGCCCGAGTCGGCCGTGTCCTTGCTGACGTCCCGGATAGGGGGCGCCACGTCGATTGAATTGCGGAGGCTGCGGCAGTCGCTGCGCCGGGAGGAACTCCTGGGCGGCGGCGGACGCACCAGCGACGCCCTCCTGGTCGAAGCTCTGCTGGAGCCCGGGGCGCTGGCAACGCTGGGCATCGAGGGGCACTCGGCCCGCCGGATCGCCCGGATGATCCGGGCGGGGCAGGACGCCGCCGAGGCCCCAGGAGGGAACGCCGAGACGGTGCTTTGGGCGCTCTGGCATTCCACCGGCCTTGCCTCCCGCTGGACCGAGGCCGCCCTCGCCGGAGGGTCGGCCGGTGCCAGGGCCGACCGTGACCTCGATGCCATGATGGCGCTTTTCCATACCGCGGAACGCTTTGTCGACCAGCTGCCCGGCTCCGGCCCCGAGCAATTCCTTGAATACCTGCTGAGCCAGGAACTGCCCATGGATACCCTGGCCGCCCGGGCGCAGCTGGAGGACGCGGTGGAACTCATGACCCCTGCCAGCGCCGCCGGCCGGGAGTGGCCTGTGGTGATCGTGCCGGGACTGCAGGAAGGCGTGTGGCCCAACACCCGGCTGCGCGGCGAACTGCTCGGCAGCACTTTGTTCGCCGACGCTGTCGAACACGGTGTGGAATATGCCCTGCGACTGGATCCGCAGAGCCGGCTGCGCGAAATCCGCTATGACGAACTCCGAAGCTTTTCCACCGCGGTGTCCCGCGCCCGCGAGGTGCTGATCTGCACTGCCGTGTCCTCGGAGGATGAGCAGCCGTCCTCGTTCCTGGACTATGTGGCGCCGCTGCGGCCGGGGCAGGACCGCCGGGGCTTTACGCCGGTCGAGCGTCCGCTGACCCTCCGGGCGCTGGTGGCGGAACTGCGCCAGTACGCCCAGCTCGACCCCAAGGCTGCGGAGTCGGCCGAAGCCGCGGCCGTGCTGGGAGCCCTGGCCACAACTGAGCCGCCGGTTCCGGGCGCACACCCCGCGAGCTGGTGGGGACTGGCCGAGTTGTCCTCGGAGGAGCCGGTTGTTCCGCCGGGCGGTACCGTGTTCGTGTCGCCCTCGAAGGTCGAAACCGTGCAGAAATCGCCGCTGGACTGGTTTGTCCAGGCCGCCGGCGGAGAAGCCGCGACGGATTTTGCCCGCAGCCTGGGAACTCTGGTCCACGCCATCGCGCAGGACCTCCCGGACGCCTCGGGAAGCGAATACGTCGCGGAACTCGTCCGGCGCTGGCCCACACTGGGGATGAAGGACAACTGGGAGGGCAAGCTGGACTTCCAGCGTGCCGAGTCCATGGTCCGCAAGCTCGCCCAGTATGTCCTCGTGATGCGCAGCGAGGGCCGGAGCCTGATCGGCGTCGAACAGGACTTTGAAGTCAAACTGCCGGACGTTCCGGCGGAGACCACCGCCGGACCCGCCTCCGAACCCGGCGACGGCGGGAGCCTCGGACCGGCGCGGCCCGCCGTGCTGCGGGGCCAAGTCGACAGGCTCGAGATCGACGCCGAGGGCCGGCTGGTGATCATCGACCTCAAGACCGGCAAGCGCCAGCCCGGCAAGGCGGATCTGGACCGCCACCCGCAGCTGGGCGCCTATCAGGCCGCCGTGCTGGCCGGGGGCTTTGCAGGTCCCGACGACGGGCCGCCGCCGCTGCCAGGCGGGGCCGTCCTGGCCCAGCTGGGCACCACAACCAAGAGCCCCGGCATCCAAGCCCAGGCCCCACTGGACCCGCAGGACAACTGGGCGCTGGAGATGGTCGGCGACGCCGCCCGTGTGATGTCCGGCAGTGTTTTTCAGGCCCGCCACGATCCGTCCAAGGGAGGCCACGGCGGCCACGGCTGCCGGCTCCCTGAAGTGTGCCCGCTGTGCGTGCGGGGAAAGCAGGTTACTGAATGACCCCCGAGGCGCCGGCGACCGGCCCGGCCGGCCTGCATCCGGCACCGAATCCCCTTCCCGCACCGCGGTTCAGCCCGGAGGAGCTGTCGGCACTGCTGGGGGAGAAGAACAGCCCCACTGCCGAACAGTCCCTGATCATTTCCTCGCCCCTCACGCCGCGGCTCGTGATCGCCGGCGCGGGCTCGGGGAAGACCGCCACCATGGCGGACCGGGTGGTCTGGCTCGTTGCCAACGGCCGGGTCCGGCCGGAGGAGGTCCTCGGCGTCACCTTCACGCGTAAGGCCGCCGGTGAACTCGCCTCGCGGATCCGGGCCAAGCTGGCCGCCCTGACGCGCATCGCGGCGGCCGACACCGGGAACACTGTCTTCCCGGCCGGGCTGCTGAGCACGGACGCGCTCGAACCCAAGGTCTCCACCTACCACTCGTACGCGAGCGGCATCGTGTCCGACTATGGCCTCCGCCTCGGCGTCGAACGCGACGTCGTGTTGCTCGGCGGCGCCCAGTCGTTCCAGCTCGCCAGCGAGGTCGTGGAAGCCTTTGACGGGGACTACGAACACTTCCGGTCCGCCAAATCGACGCTCGTCAAGGCCGTGATCCAGCTGGCAGGAGAATGCGCGGAGCACCTGCAGGACCCGGCCGAGGTCCGTGGCTGGCTGCTGGAACGGGTCGCCGCGTACGAATCGCTGCCGTACGTCGCAGAGGCCAAGAAGAACCCCACCCAGGCGGCGGGCGAGCTCAGCGCGATGCTGCGCACCCGCGCCAGCGTCGCGGACATGGTGGGCCGCTACTCCGCGGTGAAGCGCGCCCGCGGCGCCCTGGACTTCGGCGACCTCGTGGCCCTGGCGGCCCGGGTGGCCAACGAGATTCCGGTCGCCGCCCAAACGGAACGGCAACGCTACAAGGTAGTGCTGCTCGATGAGTTCCAGGACACCTCGCACGCCCAGTTGGTGCTGTTCTCCCGGCTCTTCGGTGACGGCCATGCCGTCACCGCGGTGGGGGACCCGAACCAGTCCATCTACGGATTCCGGGGAGCCTCCGCCGGGCAACTTTTCCACTTCGTCCGTGAATTCCCGGTCCTCGTCAGCGGCGACGGCACCGCCCACAGCAGCGGCGGAGACCAGGAAACCGGCGGGGACCAGGAAACCGGCGGGGGCCAGGAAAGCGGTCCGGCCGGCCCGGCCCGGCGCTTCGCCGTGGCGCCGACCTCGTATTTGACCACCGCGTGGCGCAACGGGCGCAACATCCTGGCCACGGCCAACCTCATTTCGGCTCCTCTGAGCAAGGCGGCGGCGAACCTTGGGACCGCCGGTGCCCGGGAAACTGCCGATGCCGTCGAGGTACCGCCATTGCAGCCCAGCCCGGCCGCCGTCGAGGGCAGGGTCGTGATGGGACGGTTCGCCACGGACGAATCCGAGGCCGCGGCGATCGCCGGAGACGTGCTGAAATTCCGCGTGACGGACTTCGACGCCGCGCAGCCCGCCGACCCGGTTCCGCCGGCCATGGCCGTCCTCTGCCGGCGGCGGGCACAAATGGAATGCATTCGCCGCGAATTCGAAGTCCGGGGCATTCCCTATGAAATCGTCGGGCTCGGCGGGCTGTTGGACACACCGGAAATCATCGATCTTGTGGCCACGCTCCGAGTCCTGGCCGACCCCGGCCGCTCGGACTCCCTCATGCGCCTGCTGGCCGGCGCGCGGTGGCGGATCGGCCCGGCGGACCTGATGGCGCTGCGGGACTGGTCCAGTTTCCTGGCCCGCCGTCGGGGCCGCCCTGGCGGCCTGGACGGCGACGACGCCGGGCGTGCCGACGAGGATACGATCGATGACGCAGTGATTGAAGGCGACATCACGGATTCCGCCAGCCTGGTCGAGGCCCTGGACTGGCTGCCCCGCGACGGCTGGACCTCGGCGCACGGCCGCAGGCTGAGCCCGGAGGCCCGCGGCCGGCTGCAGCGGCTCTCTGACGAGCTCCGGCAGCTGCGCAGCTACATGGGCGACGATCTCACCACCTTGCTGGGCGAAGTCGAACGGGCGATGCTCCTGGACATCGAAGTTGCCGCGCGGCCCGGGATCAGCATCCATCAGGCCCGACGCAACCTGGACGCCTTCCAGGACGCAGCGGCCGGGTTCCTGCACACCTCCCACCGGGTCGACGTCCTGGCGTTCCTCGCCTGGCTTGAAGCCGCGGCGGCCGAGGAAAACGGCCTCGATGCCGCAGCGCCGGAGGTGAACCACGAGGCCGTCCAGCTCCTGACCGTGCATGCGTCCAAGGGGCTGGAATGGGATGTCGTGTTCGTTCCCGGGCTCAACGCCGGAGCGTTCCCCAGCAGCCGGGACTCGCGGTGGAGCAGCGGCAGTGCGGCATTGCCGTGGCCGTTGCGCGGCGATCGCGCCGATTTGCCCCAATGGGACCTCGACCAGCCGGACCAGAAAGGCTGGCTCGACGCGGAGAAGGACTTCAAATCTGCCGTCCAGGCGCACGGCGAAGCCGAGGAACGGCGCCTGGCCTACGTGGCGTACACCCGTGCGAAACACGTGCTCTGGATTTCAAGTGCCGCGTGGGTGGGATCCCGGGCCGGTTTGGCCGAGATGTCACCCTTTCTTTCCGGGCTGGAGGGCCTCACCGCCGACGGCGCAGCCGAAATCCACCCGCTGTCCGTCAGCGAGGACGCGCTGCCCGCGGATAGCCCCTTGACCTCTGAACTAGAAGTCGCCGCCTGGCCCTACGATCCCCTCGAGGGGCCGCATGACCCCCGGACAGGGAAACGGCTGCGGCTTGTCCCGGGCCGGCGTGCGGCCATGGAATCCGCCGCAGCCCGCGTCCTGCAGGCAATGGACGCCGGCCCGGACAGCCACGTGGACAGTGACTCGGCTGCGGCCCCGGCGCACGCCGGTGGAGACGGCGGACGGCGGCCAGTCCTGCGCGGCCCTGCGGCCGGATGGGCAAGCGAAGCGGCCACCTTGCTGGAACGCCGCTCCCGGCGTTCAGTGGTCCAGGACGTGCATCTGCCGGGCCATATCTCGGCGTCCACTCTGGTCGACCTGGAAGATGACGCAGGCTCCGTCGTGGCCCGCCTCCGCAGGCCGGTCCCGCGCGAACCGGGGATGTCGGCCCGCAAGGGCACGGCCTTCCACGCCTGGGTGGAGGAATACTTCGGCGCCGCCGGGATGCTGGACTTTGGTGAGGCTGCCGGCGCTGACGACCACATCGACGAGGCCTACGGCCTGGATTCCATGGTGGAAACTTTCCGCCAGTCCGAGTGGGCGCACCGCGCCCCCGCCCATGTCGAAGTCCCGGTCGAGACACGGATCGGCGACGTCGTGGTCCGGGGCAGGATCGACGCCGTGTTCCGTGACGCCGACGGCGGCTGGGACCTTGTGGACTGGAAGACCGGTCGCCGCCCCTCGGCGGCCCAGCTGAAGGTGAAGGCAGTCCAGCTCGCCGTCTACCGCCTGGCCTGGGCCCGGCTCAAAGGGATCCCATTGGAGGACGTCCGGGCCGCCTTCTACTACGTGGCCGACAACCAGGTGGTCCGTCCGCACGACCTCGGATCAGCGGAAAAGCTTGAGGAAATCGTGGCGGCCGCGCTGGGGAGGACAGCAGCGGCGAGGGGCGCCTAGGCGGATTCTTCCGGCCGGATCGCGCTTGCCGGAACTCGCCCAGCAGGGGGTTCTAGCGGGACGTGGTGTCGACCACCGTGATGGCGGCGGTCGACGTGTTGTCACGAGCGCCGGGCTCCACTGCGGATTCCGCCTGGACTGCGGACTTCGGCTGGACTGCGGAATCCGGCTGGACTGCGGAATCCGGCTGCAAGACGGCGATCGATTGCGTCGACGTGTCCTCGGCGGCGGGAACCGCAGTCTCAGCGTCGCTTTGCCCGGCCTCACCTGCGTCGGAATCCGGGACCCCTGCCTGCCGGGCATCGTCCTGCGTGTCATCAGCCTCGTCGGCAGCCGATGCATCGGCTGAGCCGGGGCTCCGGGGGGCCTCGGGGATGCTGGGCGCGGATCCGGCGACCGGCCCGGCGTCGGCGTCCGCGGCTGTGCCCTCGGGTGTTTCCGTGTCTGCGACCGGCTGTACGACGGCCGTCGGGGCGTCAGCCTCCGCCTCCCGCGGGATCGGCGTGACGTGCACGGCGGGCCTGACACTGATTTCAGCAGAAGCATCATCAGCCGGACCGGTACCGGGTACCGGCTCCATGGGCAGCAGCGTGACCTTGCTGACGGCGGGCGGCGCACCGCTGGCCGGATTGGCCGGAAGTGCCGGCGCGGCCGAAGCCGCGGGCGTCGCCGTCGGCGCATCGGCATCGGCACCTGCACTGGCTTGTTCTGCGCCGGGTTCGGGGGCCGCGACCGGCTGCGGCAGCGGTTCCACGCTGATGGGCTGGCCGCCGTGTTCGGCGACGTCGTCGGCCAGAGTGGCGAGCATGGACTCTGCCTCGTCGATCATGTCCTGGTTGCCGGCGGCCATGCCCTTGACCAGATACTGCGCCAGGGCGAATTCGGCGGACAGCGCAGCCCGCCGCAGCAGGTGGGCATCGGGAACATCGCGCCGGCTGGAGGTGTAGTGATCCAGGACCGCGTTCACAAAGTCCAGTTCGTTCGAGGCGACCAGCCAGGCCATGTCATCCGCCGGGTCGCCGATGCGCAGGTCGGTCCAGCCCGTCACGGCGGTCACCCGGTCACCGTCGACCAGCAGGTTGTCCTCGTGGAGGTCGCCGTGAACGACACAGGGATTGAAGCGCCAGAGGGAGACGTCTTCCATGGCGTGTTCCCAGCGCCGCAGCAGCAGCGGCGGGATTTTTCCGGTCGTGGCGGCCTGGTCCAGTTCATTGAGGCGCCGCTGGCGGAATTCGTTGGGCGTGTAGCTGGGCAGATCGGCATTGCTCACAATTGACCGCGGGAGGTCATGGATCGCGGCCAATGCCGCCCCGATTTCGCGGGCCACGGCGGGGGAGCCGCTGCTGAGGTCGTCCAAGGAGCGGGTGGCGCCGGCCAGGTGCGAGTAGACAAACGTGCTGAGCTGGCCCTGCCGGACAGTTCCCGCCACAGTGGGCATCAGGAACGGCAGCTCGGCCCGGATGCCGGGAGCAAAGGCCCGCAGAACCAGGAATTCGGTTTCCAGCCGGGCGCTGGCTTCGGCGTGCCGGGGGGAGCGGACACGCCAACGCTTGCCCTCGGAGTCCAGCAGGAGGGCTGCGTCGAAGTCCGCCGGATCGTCGGGCGCAGAGCTGACGGCGGTCGGGGTCAGGCCGGGCACCGCCGCTGTTGCTACAGCTGCCAGTTCGATAGGTTTCCTTCTCACCCTTCCACGGTAGATTGAGCGGCGCCCAAGACGGCGATGCACTCCGGCGAGTCTTGAGATAGGGACTAAATGAGGGCGAAAACCCCCGCAAACGGCCTGTCCCGCACACGCCGTGGAGCGCGCGGCGGCGTGGGCGGCAAATGTCAATTGTCTGCCCGAGTCAGTACGGTGGGTACATGAGTCTTGCGGAGTCAGCTACATCAGAGCAAACCCCCTCCGAATCCTCGGCACCCGACGCTGCGGCACCGCCGGTGCAGGTTCTGCCGGCAAACCACCTGATGGACACGGTCCTTCCCGTGCGCCCGGCCCTGGTCGACCGCGGATCCGCGGCACGCGTGAAACCCGGAATGCTGGCGGAGCTGGTGGGTTCAGGCTCGGCGCAGGCCATGGTTCTCTCCGGCCGGCAGGCCCTCGTCAGCGACAGCAGCCTCGTTCTCCTGGACGCGGCAGAGCTCGCCGGGCACTTGGCGAACACCCCGTACGCTCCGGAACACGTGATCTACCTCGGTTCCGCCCTGGCAGGTTCGGACCTCGACGCCGGCACCGAACTCGTCCTGTTCGTCCTGCCGCTCCAGTTCGAAGTCCGGGCCGAGGAGTTCGAGGCCCACGTGGCCGGCATCCCCAGCGATGCGCAGTGGGCGGGTTTCCGCGAAGTCGCGGCACGCTTGAACGCCACGGACACGGCACTGTTCGTCGAGGCCAGTGCCATCGCCAACTGGCACGCCACCCACACGCATTGCCCCCGCTGCGGCACCCCCACGCAGCCGGAAGCCGGCGGCTGGGTCCGGCGCTGCCCGGCCGATAACTCCGAGCACTTCCCCCGGACGGATCCGGCCATCATCGTGACCGTGGTGGGTCCCGACGGGAGGCTGCTGCTGGGTGGAGGGGGCCCGCTCGACGCGCGGAACTACTCGACCCTCGCCGGCTTCGTAGAGCCGGGGGAGTCGCTTGAACAGGCGGTGCAGCGCGAGATCGGCGAGGAAGTCGGGGTCCGCGTCACCGCCTCCCAGTACCTCGGATCGCAGTCGTGGCCGTTCCCCGCCTCCCTGATGCTCGGTTTCACGGCCACCACACCGGACACCGAAGTCCGGCCCGACGGCGTCGAGGTCACCAGGGCGCGCTGGTTCAGCCGGAGCGAACTGCAGGACGCGGTCCTCAGCGGCGAGATCGTCATTTCCAGCAGGCTCTCCATCGCCCGGTCCCTCATCGAACACTGGTACGGCGGCGTCATTGAGGACGCCGCGGACAGCGCCTGACCCGGCCTGCCCCCATCCGCAGGACACCCACTACTGACTGAGCAGCAAAAGTGACCACAGAGAAATTGAATTTCAGCACTATCCCCGGCGGGGAGCCGTCCGGCGGCACCACACCCGGCGGTACCACACCCGGCGATGCCCTGTCCGAAGTTGCGAGGGAACCGGACTCCCGATCGCTGGAGGAACGGATCCTCGGCGGACTCGACGCCGAGCAGCGCGAGGTCGCCAGCACCCTCCAGGGGCCCATGTGCGTGCTGGCCGGAGCCGGCACCGGCAAAACCCGCGCCATCACGCACCGGATCGCCTACGGCGTGCACTCAGGGGTGTACAGCCCGCAACGGCTCCTGGCCGTCACCTTCACGGCCCGGGCTGCCGCCGAGATGCGCAGCCGGCTCCGTGACCTCGGAGTCGGCAACGTTCAGGCCCGCACCTTTCACGCCGCGGCGCTGCGCCAGTTGCAGTTCTTCTGGCCGCAGGCGGTCGGCGGCACTTTGCCCAACCTGCTGGACCACAAGGCACAGATGATCGCCGAGGCCGCCAGGCGGCTCCGGCTCAGCACGGACCGCGCCTCCATCCGCGATCTCGCCTCCGAAATCGAGTGGGCCAAGGTGTCCATGCTGACCCCGGCGAACTATCTGGAAAATGCCCAGGGCCGCGGCACTCCGGGCGGCTTCGACCTGACGGCCGTGGCGCGGGTCTTCCAGTCCTATGAGGACGTCAAAACCGACCGCAACGTCATCGACTTCGAGGACGTGCTGCTGATCACCGTAGGCATCCTGCAGGAGGACCCGAAAGTGGCGGCGACCGTCCGCGAACAGTACCGGCACTTCGTCGTCGACGAGTATCAGGACGTCTCGCCGCTGCAGCAGCGGCTCCTGGAGCTGTGGCTCGGCGGCCGCGACGAGCTCTGCGTCGTGGGCGACGCCAGCCAGACCATTTACTCTTTCACCGGCGCCTCCCCGAAGCACCTGCTTGGCTTCAAAGCCATGTATCCCGAGGCCCACGTCGTCAAGCTGATCCGGGATTACCGGTCCACGCCCCAGGTTGTCAGGCTCGCCAACGACCTCCTCGGGGGCCGGCGCAGCGGCGGCCCCGTGGCGGACGCCGCCTGGGCCACACCGCTGCAGCTCGTGGCGCAGCGGCCGGCAGGCCCGGTGCCGCGGTTCACCGAATGTTCGGATGACGAGGCGGAAGCCGCCACGGTCGCCGCGCGGATCCGCGAACTCCTCGACGCCGGAACACCGGCGAGCCAGGTCGCCGTACTCTTCCGCACCAACGGACAGTCTGAAGCCTACGAACAAGCGCTGGCCTCGGCAGGGATCGGGTACCAGCTGCGCGGAGGCGAGCGGTTCTTCGCGCGTAAGGAGGTCCGGGACGCCATCCTTCAGCTCCGGGCCGCCACCCGGGCAGTGGCCGAAACCGCCACGCCCGAGCCACTCGGGCAGCTTGTCCGCGACATCGTCGCCTCCCTGGGCTACACGGACGCGGCGCCGCACAGCGGGGGCGCGACCCGGGAGCGCTGGGAATCGCTGGCCGCCCTCGTGGCGCTGGCCGACGAACTCGTGATCACCAGGGGCCCGCAATTTTCACTCCCGGATTTCGTCAACGAGCTCCAGGAACGGTCTCTGGCCCAGCATGCACCGACCGTCCAGGGCGTCACCCTGGCATCCCTGCACGCCGCCAAGGGACTGGAATGGGACGCCGTGTTCCTGGTCGGGCTGAGCGAGGGACTCGTGCCGATCTCGTTCGCGGACACTCCGGAAGCGGTCGACGAGGAACGCCGGCTCCTGTACGTGGGCATCACCCGCGCCCGCGAACACCTGTTCCTGTCCTGGTCCACTGCCCGGACACCGGGCGGGCGGTCCAACCGGAAGCCCTCACGCTTCCTGGATGGCCTGCGCCCCGACTCGGTGGCCAGCTCCCAGCTGAGGGGCAAGGGGCCGGCGCCGCGCCGGAAGGCGGCCGTCCCGGCGTCGTGCCGGGTCTGCGGCAGCATGCTCTCCAGCGGCGCCGAGCGGAAGGTGGGGCGCTGCAACCAGTGCCCGCCCAGTTACGAGGAACAGACATTCGACGCGCTGAGGCAATGGCGGAAGGACGTGGCCCTCGAGGCGGACGTTCCGGCCTTTGTCGTGTTCACCGATGCCACCCTGACCGCCATCGCCGAGGCTCGCCCCGAATCGCTGGAACAGTTGGCCCAACTCGCCGGCGTGGGCCCGTCCAAACTGGAGAAGTACGGTGAGGCCGTCCTGACGGTCCTGGCCGAAAGCGCGGTTCAGTGATGTCCGGTGCAGGGGGTTCCGGTTCAGTGATGTCCGGTGCCGGGGGTTCCGGCGCGGTTCCGGCGGCCATACCGCTGACCACTGCCGACGGCGCCCCGGTGCTGGTGCGCCGGTCCGCCCGCCGACGACGCACGGTCGCCGCGTTCTGGGAAGACGGCACCGCCGTCGTCGCCATCCCCGCCTCCTTCAGCAGGGCCCAGGAACGGGAATGGGTTCACCGCATGCTTGAAAAACTGCGGCTCCAAGGGGCCCGGGGCGCGCGGGGTTCCGGCCGGCGGCGCCCCCGCAGTGATGCCGAGCTTGCCGCCCACGCCGCCGAGCTGTCGGCGAAGTACCTTGGCGGCAGGGCGGTGCCCTCCTCGGTCCGCTGGGTCACCAATCAGAATTCGCGCTGGGGTTCGGCGACACCGTCCGAAGGAACCATCCGGCTCTCGGCGAAGCTGCAGCCCATGCCGCAATGGGTAATCGACTATGTGCTGCTGCACGAACTCGCTCACCTCCTGGTGGCCGGCCACGATGCCGCATTCTGGCGGCTGCTGGCGGCATACCCGGAGACGGAGCGCGCCAAGGCCTTCCTGGACGGGGTCTCGTTCGCGACCTCGCGCGGCCTGGCGCCCGGCGGATACGACGAAGCCCCGGACGGAATCGAAATCCCGGCCGGGGCCCCTTAGCTTTCGGCTAGGCCTTCGGTTTGCCGCCGTCCTCCGGACGGTCCCCGTCGTTGGCCGGACGGTCGTCGTCGGCCGCCGGTTCCTGGCCGGACCCGGTGGGCTCCGCACCGTCGTCGGACTTAGCGGTGCCCCCGGTGTCGGTGCTCCCGGCGTCCGTGGCCTCGGTGCCCGCGGGTTCGTCAAAGCCTCCGCTGAGCAGCTTCTGCAGGGCGTCATCCACTTCGCTGTCGCTGGCCTCGGCGAGTTTCCGGCGTTCGCTGAAGCCCTGTGGATCTTCCAGGTCCTCTGCCGTGGGCAGCAGGTCGGGGTGCTGCCAAACGGCGTCGCGGCCCTCCACGCCACGCTCGTCCTTGAGCAAAGCCCAGAGCGCGGCGGCCTCGCGGAGCCGGCGCGGCCGCAGTTCGAGGCCCACCAAAGAGGAGAACGCGTGCTCCGCGGGACCGCCTGTGGCCCGGCGCCGCCGGACGGTTTCGCGCAACGCAGCGGCGGAGGGCAGCAGCTTCTCGGTCGCTCCCCAAGAAAGTTCGTCCACCCAGCCCTCCACCAGGGCAAGGGCCGTCTCCAGTTTTTCGAGGGCCTGCTCCTGGGCAGGTGTGCGCTGCGGCATGAAGACACCTTGCGAGAGCGCCTCCTGGATGCCCTCGGGGTTGCTGGGATCGATCTCCCGTGCGAGTTCTTCGATCTTGGACGTGTCGATGTGGATACCGCGGGCGTAGGCCTCGATCGCGCCGAGCAGATGCCCGCGCAGCCAGGGGACCTGGACGAAGAGGCGGGCGTGGGCCGCCTCGCGCACGGCGAGGAACAGGCGGATGTCGTTCTCCGGCAGGCTGAGGCCCTCACCGAACTTCGCCACGTTGGCCGGCAGGAGTGCCATTTCGAGGTCTGCCAGGGGCACACCGATGTCCGTCGAGCTGACCACCTCGGCCGAGAGTGCGCCGATCGCCTGGCCAAGCTGCATGCCGAAGATCGCCCCGCCCATGTTCTGGATCATCGAGGAGGCGCCGCCCATCATGGACTTCATTTCCTCGGGCATCTGCTCGGTCATGGCGGCGGAGAGCGCATTGGCAATGCTGTTGGCGACGGGCTCGGTCAGCCGCTTCCACGTGCCGAGGGTTTCCTCGACCCACTCGGCACGGGACCACGCCCGGCCGATCAGCCCCGTGGCCGGAAGCCCGGTGACCTGGTCGAGCCAGAGTTCGGCCAGCCGGAGGGCCTCATCGACCTCCCGCGACTGCTGGGCGGTGACCGAGGGATCGGATCCGCTCGCCGCAACCCGCCGGGCGTTCTCATGCGCCAGTTGCCAGTTCACGGGCCCCTCCGAGGGGGCGCTCATCATCGCCTGCACTTGGGAGAACATCTGGGCAAGGAGGTTTGGATCGTCCGGGAGGCCGGCGGCCTTGGCGAGTTCGGCGGGGTCGATATTGCCCATGCCCGCCC
>NZ_CAKKMF010000039.1 GCF_918697925.1 Arthrobacter sp. Bi26 | reverse complement strand
TGGCTGGCCCTGCCGCGGGAGGTCAGCGACATGCTGCGTCCCAGGATGCCCGGCATCGTCGAGGCGATCATCGAGGCCGTCCCCCAGCTCGTTCCGGCGTACGCCAGGCCGATTGAGGGGCGCTTCGGCAGGGGCCTGAGAAGGGGCGTGGCCGCGGCGCTGGACCGGTTCCTGCAACTGCCCGGGACCCGGCTGCCGGCGTTGTCCGAGGAAAGCCGGGAGCTGGTGGCCGGGCTGGGCAGCGGCGAGTTCCGGCAGGGGCGGAGCATGGACGCGCTCCTGAGCGCCTACCGGATGGGTGCCCGCGTGACCTTCCGGGAAATGTCCAAGGTTTCCGTGGAACACCACCTGGGCCAGGGCGTCGTGGTGGATCTGGGCGAATCGATCCTCGCGTACATCGATGAGCTGTCGGCGGTCAGCGCCGAGGCCTACGCCTTTGAACAATCCGAACGCGCCGGAGCGGTGGACCGGCGACGCACAGAACTGCTGGACCTGCTCCTGCTCGGCCAGGCCGACGAGGCGGCCCTGCGCCAGACGGCGGCGATGGCGGACTGGTCCCTGCCCCAGCGCATGGCGGTGGTGACGCTTCCGCTGGACCGGGCAGCCGGGCTGCGGCTGCGCCTCGGTCCAGGCACCCTAGTGATTGAGCGCGAGACCGACGTCGTGGCCCTGGTTCCGGCGCGGAAATCGCAGTCCGCCCGGGAGGACCTGGACCGTGCCCTGAAGGGGCGCGGCGCCTCCGTGGGGCCGTCCGGCGGCTGGGAGAGGGTTCCGGATTCACTGCGGCTGGCCGTGCTGGCGGCCGCGGCGCTGCCTCCGCGCGAAGGGCCGGACGATCCCCCGATCTGGGCCGACGAGCATTTGGCGCAGGTGATTCTCGGAGCGGAGCCCTCGGCAATCACCGAACTGGCCACCCGGCGGCTCGCGCCGCTCGAAGGGCTCCGGCCCGCGCAACGCGAGCGGCTCGCCGAAACGCTGCTCTCCTGGCTGCGGCACTGGGGCCAGCGGGCACCTGTGGCCGCCGAGCTCGGGATCCACCCGCAGACCGTGGGCTACCGGGCCGCGCAGCTGCGCGAGCTCTTCGGCGACGCCCTCGAGGATCCAACGGCGCGCTTCGAACTCGAACTGGCCCTGCACGCCGGCCGGCGGTAGGCGGCCGGGCGAGGCCGGCGTTCGACGGCGGGCCCCGGATTACCCGGCGAGCGCCCGCCGGCTGTGGAGCCGCAGCTCCAGGTCGTGCATCACGAGCGCCGCCAGGTCCTCCAGCGCAGCGGTGTCCTCATCGCTGAAGTCTCGGGGCTCACGGTCCAGGATGCACAAGGTGCCCAGGTTGTAGCCGTCCGGAGTGCGCAACGGCACCCCTGCATAGAACTGCAGGCCGAACTCGCCGGCCACGAGAGGGTTGGACAGCGTCCGGGGATCGTTGATGGCGTCCCGGACAATCCAGGCATCCCCTTGGAGGACGGCGGAGGCGCACAACCCGGGGTCCCGGCCGATCTCGGTAACGTCCGTGCCGTGGTGGGACTTGAACCAGATCCGGTCATGGTCCACAACACTGACAATTGCCACGGGCACCGAGAACATGCGTGCGGCCAGCGCCGCGATCCGGTCGAAGGCGCCATCCGCGGGAGTGTCGAGGATCCCGTACCGCCCGACCGCCTGCATCCGCCCGTCTTCGTCGGTCAGCAGCGCGGCCGCTTCCCTGCGGTGGCGACCCGCGCCATTGATGACTTCCTGGCGCAGGGCCAGGGACACTTCCCGGGCCGGCGGGCGGGCCGCCGGATCCCTGTCCAGCATGGAGGTCAGCAGGACCGACCACAGGGGCGCCAGCTCTTCGGGGATGTGCGGGTCCTGGAGCAGCCGGGCCAGGGCGGACTGGACCGGCGCGCCGGGGTACGCCATTTTCCCGGTCAGGCCTTCCAGCAGGACCAGCCCCAGCGAATAGACATCGCTGGCAGGGCCGGCCGGTTCACCGGCGGCCTGTTCGGGGCTGAGGTAGGCGGGGGTGCCGGAGCTGTCGTCGGGGTCGCCGCAGTGGCCCTCGCGGACGGTGATGGCCACGCCGAAGTCGCTGAGTTTGGCGCGTGGACGCCGGTCCTCGGCGCTGTAGTCCACCAGCAGGATGTTGGCCGGTTTGACGTCCCGGTGGATGATGCCGTGGTGGTGGATGTGCGCCAGTCCGTCGGCGAGATCGTGCCCGATCAGCGCCATGTGGGCCGCCGAAAGCGGGCCCTCGGCCGAGCGGCGCCGGAGGTCGGGGCCGCGGACGAGTTCCATCACCAGATAGCTGAGCCGGCGGCTCGGGTCACTCAGGTCGGTCCCGGCGTCGAACAGTGTCACGAGGGCGTGGTGGGCCATCCCTGCCAGGATCCGCACTTCCTCGCTTTGCCTGCGGGTCCGTTCCTCGTCCACAGTGCCGTCGCGGAAAAGTTTGACCGCCACTTCGCGTCCCAGGACCTCGTCCGTGGCACGGTACACACTCGATTGGCTGCCCCGGCCAATGAGTTCTTCGATCCGGTAGCGCCCGCTGAGCAGGAAACCGGGGTCCATGGTTGTCAAAAGGTCTACGTGGTCCCTCTAATGGGGCCGCCGCTGGAATCGGGCGGATCAGTCCAAAGCCGGAAAACTGATCCCGGCACCCGCATCATAAGCAAGCTTACTTATGATAGCGCGGAAACCGGATTTCGGAAGACGTCCGGGCGGTCTTCCGGCCCGGCGTCCTGCCGCTATTTCGCGGGGTTGTGGGTCCCGATCGGCACCAGGGTGAGGTCAGGGTGGTTCTTTTCGATCCGGCGCAGGGCCCAGACGTCGTTGAACAGGGCCAGATATTCCCCGTCAGAGCGCAACAGGACTTCGGCGCCGGGGACGTTGGCCAGCGCCGGCATGGCGTCGGCGGTCGAGATCCGGGCCATGGAATACGGGAGTCGTTCCAGCCGCATCGGGGCGCTGAAGTCGTGTGCCATGCGGTCTTCGACGACTTCGAACTGCATGGGGCCGACGGCGGCAAGGACGGGCGCCTGGTCGCCGCGGATATCGGAGCGGAGCACCTGGATAACGCCCTCGTGCTCGAGTTGTTCGATGCCGCGGCGGAACTGCTTGAACCGGCTAGGGTCCTTGGAGCGCGCCACCTGGAAGTGCTCCGGGGCGAACAGCGGGATCGCCGGGAACTCCACCGGCTGGTCCAGGAACAGGCTGTCCCCCACCCGGAGGGAGGAGGCGTTGACGAGGCCAACCACATCGCCCGGGAATGCCTCGTCGATCACCTCGCGTTCGCGGCCGAAGACCTGCTGGGCGTATTTGGTGGCGAAGGATTTCCCTGTCCGGCTCTGGGTGACCACCATGCCGCGCTCAAACATGCCGGAGCAGACCCGGATGAAGGCAACGTGGTCCCGGTGGGCCTTGTTCATGCCGGCCTGGACCTTGAAGACGAATCCGGCGAACGGGGCATCGACCGGGCGGGGCTCGCCTTCGACGTCGGGCCGCGGGGCAGCGGGCGGCGCAAAGTCGACGAGGGCGTCGAGGATTTCCTTTACGCCGAAGTTCAGCGCGGCCGAGCTGAAGAGGATCGGCGTCGCCTTGCCGGCATGGAAGGCCTGGACGTCGAACGCCAGGTTGGATTCGATGACCAGCCCGGCCTCGTCCACGGCGTTGGACCAGTCCTCGCCCTGGCTGGCCGCGGCCTCGTCCGGGGTGAAGTATTCGGTGAGGGCGATGTTGGCGCCGGAGTTGTTCCGCTTGAACTGCGCGAAGCGGTCGTTGCGCAGGTCCCAGACGCCCCGGAAGTCGCCGGAGATGCCCACGGCCCAGGTCAGCGGCATGGGCTGCAGTCCGGTGCGCTCGGTGATCTCGTCCATGAGGGCCAGGGCGTCCAGGCCGGGCCGGTCCCACTTGTTGATGACCGTGATGATGGGCAGGTTCCGCTGCTTGCAGACCTCGAAGAGCTTCATGGTCTGGGTTTCCAGGCCCTTCGCGGCGTCGACCAGCATGACGGCGCAGTCCACGGCTGCGAGCACGCGGTAGGTGTCCTCGGAGAAGTCCGCGTGGCCCGGGGTGTCCAGGAGGTTGATGACGGTGTCCCGGTAGCCGAACTGCAGGGCGGCGGAGCTGATGGAGATGCCGCGGTCCTTTTCCATCTGCATCCAGTCCGAGACCGTTTCCTTGCGGTTGGCCTTGCCGCTGGAGGCGCCGGCCGTGCCGATCACCTTTGCGTGCAGCGCAAGGGCCTCCGTCAGGGTGGATTTGCCGGCGTCGGGGTGCGAAATGACCGCGAAAGTCCGGCGCCGGGCCGCCTGCTTGTGAATCTCCTGGACTCGGGCGGGGCTGAGGACTTCTTGAGACACGATGCTACTTTCGCTGCGGCTGTGGACGGGTCACGGCGCGGAGAGCCCGCGGTACACCCAAGGACTCAAGTTTATCGCAGGCCGCGGACCGCGCACGAAGCGGCGGCCATTCAGCGCCAAAATGCCTTCGCGGACGGGACCCGGGACAGCCGTTCCGGGGGCTTCCGGCGGCATGCCGCAATGGACCACTTTAAGGCTTGCCTGTGCGGAAGTTGCGGTACTTTGCCCCTATCATGGGGAGAGCGGGGAACTGAGTACTTTTGATCCTGCCGGGGGACCCTGGAAACCGGCGCACTTGCAGGCTCTCGCCTGCACCTTTGAAGGGGAAATCTATGGCTCGGAGCCCTGAAGATGCGCTCAAGGCGACTCTGGCCAGGGTGGCACCGGGCACAGCCCTCCGCGACGGCCTGGAACGCATCCTCCGCGGACGGACCGGCGCGCTGATCGTGCTGGGCATCGACAGGACCATCGAGTCCATCTGTTCGGGCGGCTTCGAGATCGGCATCGACTTCTCCCCCACCCGGCTGCGGGAACTGGCGAAGATGGACGGTGCCATTGTCTGCGACAAGGATGCCAGCAACATCCTGCGCGCGGCGGTCCAGCTCGTCCCGGACTCGAGCATCGAAACGCAGGAATCGGGCACCAGGCACCGGACCGCGGAACGAGTGGCCATCCAGACGGGTGTCCCGGTCATCTCAGTCAGCCAGTCAATGCAGATCATCGCCCTGTACGTGCACGGACTACGCCACGTCCTGGAGGGCTCCGAGAAAGTCCTGGCCCGCGCCAACCAGGCCCTGGCAACCCTGGAACGCTACCGCTCGCGCCTGGACCAGGTGACCAGCTCGCTCTCCGCCCTGGAAATCGAGGCCATGGTGACGGTCCGCGACGTCGCGGTCACGCTTCAGCGCCAGGAAATGGTGCGCAGGATCTCCGAGGAAATCTCCCAGTACGTCCTGGAACTGGGCGAGGACGGCCGCCTGCTCTCCCTGCAGCTGGACGAGCTCACCGTGGGCCGCGGCCCGGGCAGCGACGTCATCATCCGCGACTACTCCGGCCCGGCCGCAACGGCGGAGGACATCGACGACGCGGTCAAAGCCCTTGTCAGCCTGGGCCCAACCGAGCTGATTGACCTCGGCAAGATCGCCGGGATCGTCGGCTTCGCCGGCGGCGAGGCCAACCTCGACGCCGTCGTCCAGCCGCGCGGCTACCGGCTGCTCTCCGGCCTTAAGGCCGTGCCGAAGGCAGTCGCCGACCGGCTCGTCGACCACTTTGGCGGCCTGCAGTTCCTGATGGCGGCAACGATCGATGACCTCATGACCGTGGACGGGATCGGTGACCAGCGCGCCAGGACCGTCAGGGAGGGCCTGAGCCGCATGGCCGAGGCCAGCCTGCTGGACCGGTTCCTCTAACCCTCTCCAATACCCGTTAACCCCCTCCAACACCCGTCGGTTGCTCCCCGCCGGCCCCCTCGCCTCGCAAGCTCGGCCAGGGAACCCTGCCGGCGTGGGCCCAGATGCCCTTTTGATCGCCCAAAAGGGCACCTACCGACGGGGGTTAGCGGGGCTGACTGGGGTTAGTTGAGTTGAAACACGGCCTTGGGGCTGGTCTTGTTCGCCAGCCGGGCGGTGAAGACATAGTAGGCGCCGCCGGCACCGGGCTCGGCCTCGACGGGTTCGCAGCCCTGCACCGTGCGGTTGCGCTGCCACGGGAAGTTGGCGGTCTCGCTCTTGCCCGGCGCAATGGTCTTCGTCAGGTCCGTGCTCTCCGCCTGACAGTCCTTGGAAGAGAAAATCCGGTCCGAGCCGCTGGTGATCATGTATTCCATCTGGGAAGTGCCGATGTTGACCTCGCACGGCACTTTGTTGTTGTTAGTCACCTTGAGGCTCAGCAGCGGCTTCTCCCCCGCGGCATAGACCTGCTTGTCGGTGGCAGCTGTGACTATCACCAGGTTCTGCTCGCAGCCATCGCCCGATGATGCGGCGGGTGACGCCGAAGGATCCCTGGACGCCTTGGGGCTACCGGACGCGGACGCGGCCGGCAGGCTCGCCGGCGCCGCTCCGGACGGCTGGTCGCCAGAAGACTGGCCGCCGCTCATGGCACTCGAGACCGCGACGAAGCCACCGAAGACCACGGCGATGACGAGCAGCAGGACCAGGCCAGCAAACAGCCGGCGACGGCGGTATACCGGGCGGAGTGGTGGCCGTCCGGTTTTCCGCCCGGATTGTCCTGGGGGCGAACCTTTCGTCCTCGAACCGCCCGTTCCTGAATTGCCTTGCCTGACCATTCTTCTAGCCTAGAGAACCGTGCGGGCTATGGCGCCCGACCACGCCGCGGGACCTGCCGCCGTCCCGATCCGTTACCCCGATCTATTACGCTGAATGGATCGAAACTCTAACCCCAACGCCCCCCGTATCCGCTCCGGCACAGCGGCAACCCCTGCCCGCCGGGCCGCGCGCCCGCGCCGCCGATCTCACCGCGCTTCATGCCGCCTTGGACGACTGGTTCGCAGCCAATGCAAGGGAACTGCCATGGCGGGCTGCGGAGTGCACGCCCTGGGGCGTGCTGGTCAGCGAGGTCATGCTCCAGCAGACGCCGGTGGTCCGGGTCCTGCCGGTCTGGGAGGAATGGCTGCGCCGCTGGCCGGAGCCGTCCGATCTGGCGCGCGAGCCCGCCGGGGAAGCCGTCCGGTCCTGGGGCCGGCTGGGGTATCCCCGGCGCGCCCTGCGCCTGCACGCGGCCGCCGTCGCCATCAGGGACAGCCACGACGGCGCCGTCCCCGACGCCTACACCGAGCTCCTGGATCTCCCCGGCGTGGGCAGCTACACGGCCGCGGCCGTCGCGGCGTTCGCCTACGGACGCCGCGAAACAGTGGTGGACACGAACATCCGCCGGGTCCATGCGCGGCTTCTCACCGGCTCGGCCCTGCCGGCGCAGGCCCTGACCGCTGCCGAAATGCGGCTGGCGGCGTCCCTGCTCCCGGACGACCCCGGCGCCTCGGTGCGCTGGAACGCCTCCGTCATGGAACTCGGTGCACTGGTCTGCACGGCGCGGGCCCCCAAGTGCGGCCAGTGCCCTGTCCGGGAGTCCTGCGCCTGGCTGGCTGCCGGCGAGCCGCCGCCAACGTACACGCCCAAGGGACAGGCCTGGCACGGCACGGACCGGCAGGTGCGCGGCGCCGTGATGGCCGTCCTGCGCGTAGCCGAGGACCCCGTGTCGCCGGTGCTGTTCCACGAGGCCCCTGCGGACCTGGGCTTCGAACCGCAGGGAATCGGGATCCCGCTCGCGGCCCTGCACCGGCTCAACGCGGCTCCCGAGCAGCTGGAACGGGCGCTGGCCGGCCTGCTGGGCGACGGCCTCGCGGAACTGCACCGGGGCGGCTTCCGGCTTCCGGGCTGAGGATCTACGCTGGAGCATGCGCAAGCTGGCGGCCGCGGCCGCACTGGCCCTCACCGCCGTCCTGGTAACCTCGTGCCGGCCGGAGGCCGCCTGCCCGGCGATCGCTCAGGCGCCCGTCGTGTCCCTGACCGTGGACCGGGAATACGCACCGTCGGTGCGGACCATCCACCTTTTGGCCTGCCAGGACGGCCGCTGCAAGGAAGCGGACCTGGAACTGGTTCCCGGGAGCACCACCGTGGACCAACGCTGCGAACCCGGCCGTTACGGCGGCGACGGCGTCTGTTCGGCCACGTCTTCGCCCGACGGCACCCTGACCGGCATGTTGATGATGGAGACGCTGACGGCCAGCCCCATCGGGGTGACGGCCACGGGCACGGATACCGCCGGGAACCCGCTGCCGGCACGGACCGCGGCCTTCACGCCCCGCGCGGCGCAGCCGTTTGGCGAGCAGTGCGGAACCTTCATCACGGCCGGCGTGGTGCTGGACGCGGCCGGCCTTCGGCAGGCACCCTAACCCCGGCACCCCGGAACCCCAGCCCCGGACGCTCGGCCAGCCAGACCCGCACGGCCCGCCAGGTTTGCCTGCGAAATCCAGGCCCCGCCTACGGTTCTCCGAACCCCGAACTGACCAGGCGCTCCAGGTAGCCGACCGCCTTGGCGGCGTCCGGGCCGCTGGCCTCCACATGCAGGACTGTTCCCTTGCCCGCGGCGAGCATCATGAGCTCGGTCATGGAGGCGCCATCGGCGCCGTTGACGGTCACGTCGGCGTCCATGGCGGACAGGCCGCCGGCAATCTTCGCCGCCGGCCGGGCGTGCATGCCAGCCTGGTTGACGAGCTCGAAGTCCCCCGTGGCGTCCGGCGGCTGCTGGTGTACGTGCTCGGCCTCCGCGGGGTGGGCCGGGGGCCGGTAGACGGCCTCGGCCGCGTCCTTCACCGCCGCCGCTTCGGCCCCCGCCTGGGCAGCCACCGCTGCTGCAACCAGTCCTTCCACCAGGGGTGCGTCCGCGAGCAGCACCGATCCCGGATCCGGCGCGAACTCCGCTGCGGACTCGGCCGTCATCACGGCGGATCCGAGGTCCGTGAGTACCACGACGCCGTCACCGGCGGCCTGCTCGAGCGCAGCCATGACCTTCTCCAGGCTCGTGCCGATCCGGCCGTCGTTGGTACCACCGGCGGGGAGGATCAGGACGTCGGGGGCCATCTGGGCAGCGAGCTCGGCGGCGCCGTCCGCGATCTTGGCGCTGTGCGAGACAACGACTAGCCGGACTGTCATTCGGCTGCCCCGGCGGCGGCGCGCAGGATCAGTGCGCTGGAGACCGCTCCCGGGTCACGGTGGCCGATGCTGCGCTCCCCGAGGTAGCTGGCGCGGCCCTTGCGGGCGAGCATCGGATCCGTGGACACGGCGCCGGCTTCGGCGGCCTCCGCCGCGGCAAGCAGCACCTTCCGGACGTCGCCGTCGCCAGCCGCGGCAGCGGCGGCCTCGATCGCGGGCGTCCACGCGTCCACCATGGTCTTGTCCCCGGACTCGGCCTTACCGCGGACGACGATGCCGTCGCGGGCGGCCTGCAGGGCGGCGGCCAAGGTGGCGGCGTCGACGTCGGAGGTGTTGCCCAGCGCTGTGGCGGCCCGCAGGAATGCCGTGCCGTACAGCGGACCGGCCGCCCCTCCCACCTTGGACATCAGCGTCATGGCCGTCAGTTTCAGGGCGGCGCCCGGGGTTTCCGGCGGTGTCTCGGCGAGTTTGTCCATCACGGCCTTGAAGCCGCGGTCCATGTTCTCACCGTGGTCCGAGTCCCCGATAGGCCGGTCCAGCTCGATCAGCTCCACCCGGTGATCCGCCATGGCCTGCGCCGAAAGGGTCAGCCAGCGCACGGCCCAGCCGACATCCAGCCCCACCGTCAGACGCCCCAGCGGAGGGCCGGAGTGTGGACGGGAGCGTCCCAGAGCGACGTCATTTCGTCATCGAGGCGCAGGACCGTGATGGAGCAGCCCTGCATTTCCAGGGACGTGATGTAGTTGCCCACGAGGGAGCGTGCCACGGTGACGCCCTGCTCCGCCAGTCTCTGCGCGGCCCGGCGGTACACGATGTACAGCTCGCTTGCCGGGGTGCCGCCCATGCCGTTGACGAAGAGGAGCACCTGGTCCCCGGAGCTAAGTCCGAGGTCGCTGACCACCGGGTCCAGGAGGCGGTCGGTGATGCCGTCGGCGTTTTCCATGGCAATCTTGTGCCGTCCCGGCTCGCCGTGGATGCCGATCCCGATCTCGATCTCGTTTTCCTCGAGCTCGAAGCTGGGGACTCCCGCGTGCGGAACGGTGCAGGCGGACAAAGCAACGCCCATGCTGCGCACGTTCTGGTTGACGCGGTCACCGATCGCGGCGACGGCGTCCAGGTTGTCGCCGCGTTCGGCGGCCGCCCCGGCGATCTTCTCGACCAGGACAGTACCGCCGACGCCCCGGCGGCCGGCCGTGTACAGCGAATCCTGCACGGCGACGTCGTCGTTGACCAGGACGGTGCGGACCTCGACGCCTTCTGCTTGCGCGAGTTCGGCGGCGGTTTCGAAGTTCAGGACGTCACCGGTGTAGTTCTTCACGATGTGCACGACGCCGGCGCCGGAGTTCACGGCCAGCGTGGCCGGCAGGATCTGGTCCGGGGTGGGCGAGGTGAACACGGCGCCCGGAACGGCGGCGTCGAGCATGCCCATTCCCACGTAGCCGCCGTGCAGCGGCTCATGTCCGCTGCCGCCGCCGGAGACGAGTCCGACTTTCCCCGCCACGGGCGCGTCTTTGCGCACGATGTATTTCGGGTCCGGAAAGACGGTCACGAGGTCGGCGTGTGCAAGCCCGAACCCTTCCACTGACTCGTCGACCACGGCTTTGGGATCATTGATGAGTTTCTTCATGGCGGTGCTCCCTGGATGGTGTCCTGGCTGCTTGCTTAGACCCTACTACCGGGGCACGGCCGGCGGTAGGCTCCCGATTCCCTCGGCCCGGGGGCTCCTGGCGGGGCTTCGAATCCCGGACCGGCGGGTTGTTGCGGTGCGTTCCTGCGGATGCTTCAGGCTTGTTTGTCGGCCCACGCCGGGAAATGCGGCCAGGCGTCGACGCCCAGCCATGAGAACGGCGGCGCTGCGAGCCGGCCTTTGCGGGCGCGGGACGTGGCCGGTGGCGCTGCGGCTGCAGGCGCCGGGCCAGCGGTTTGTCCCGTCACGGGAGCACCCGTGCCGGGCGAGGAGCGGTTGGTGGATTCTACCGGTGGCGCTTCCAGCGGCTGGCCGGGCAGCTGGACCGGCGGCACTGCCGGAGCGCTGGCTATTGTCCTGTGAACGGCGGAGAAATCGGGAAAAATCACGTCTTTATGCAATTTTTTGCCTCCGAAAGTATGGCGGCCCACCCCCTGGGCCGGGATCAGTTTATCCACCAAATTTATTGAAGGGAAGCCCCGGGCGGACGTCGTGTTCCAGGCGGCTGCGGGTGCCGGCCGGAATCCGCCGAAAGTTCCCCGGACGGGCACAGCCGGCGGGCGCTACAGCTCCTTGATCATCCTGGTGTTGCCGAGCGTGTTCGGCTTGACCCGGGCCAGGTCCAGGAACTCGGCCACGCCTTCGTCATGCGAGCGCAGGAGTTCGGAGTACACCACGGGATCGACCGCGCTCTGGTCAGCCATGACTTCAAAGCCGTGTTTCTTGAAGAAATCCACTTCGAACGTCAGGCAGAAGACGCGCGAGACTCCCAGCGCGCGGGCATCCCCCAGCAGACGCTCCACCAGCGCGTGGCCCACGCCCTTGCCGCGCCAGGCATCCGAAGCCGCGAGGGTGCGCACCTCGGCGAGATCCTCCCACATGACATGCAGCGCTCCGCAGCCGATCACCTCGCCGTCTTGCGATTCGGCGATCCGGAATTCCTGCAGGCTTTCGTAGTAGGCCACGGTTTCTTTGGCCATGAGGATCCGCTGGTCGGCCAGCGGCGCCACGAGCGTCTTGATGGCGCCAACGTCGCCGGTGCGGGCAGGGCGGATGCGGATCGTCTCAGTCGCGGTCTCAGTCACGGTCTCAGTCACAGCCCAATCTTACGGGTGCCCCGGGTCCGGCCGGCTCGCGGCCGGTCCCGGGGACGGAGTGTCAGAGACCCAGTTCGTCGGGGACGGGAATGTCCTTGTCCAGCAGGTTCCTGGCCAGGAAGTGCTCCACCACGCCGTACCAGACCTTGGCGTGCTGCGGCTGCAGGATCCAGTGGTTCTCGTCCGGGAAGTACAGGAAACGGTGGTCCGTTTCGCCGTTCCCGTCTGCCGCCAGTTGTGACTTGGCGAGCAGCTCGTACCAAAGCCGGAGCCCCTCACCGATCGGGACACGGTAGTCCTTGTCGCCATGGATGACCAGCATGGGAGTCCGGATGTTTTCCACGTGCAGATGCGGGGAGTTCTCCAGCGCCATCTCGGCCGTCATCTCCTTGAGCCAGTACTGCGCGGCGTCGGTGGTGGGACCGAACTGGTCGAGGGCCCAGAGGCTGGCGTGCGTGACGATTGCCTTGAAGCGGTCCGTATGCCCGGCTACCCAGTTGGCTATGTACCCGCCGAAGGAACCGCCCATGGCGGCGGTACGCGTCTCGTCGATGTCCGGGCGCTGCACGACGGCGTCGGTGATGGCCATCAGGTCGGTGAAGGGAGCCTTGCCCCATTCCCCCCAGCCGCGCTGGATGTGCTCCTGGCCGTAGCCGGTGGAGAGGGCAGGGTCCGGGAGCAGCACCGCGTAACCGCGGGCCACCAGCAGCCACGGGTTCCAGCGCCAGGTCCAGGCGTTCCAGGATCCCAGCGGGCCGCCATGGATCCACAGCAGCAGCGGGGCCGGGCTCGCGGCGGACGCGCCCTCGGGCAGGGCCAGGTACGCGGGCACACGGGCGCCGTCGGCCGCCGTCGTCTCCACGCGCTCCAGCGTCCCCGTGAAGTGCGGGCGCTCAGCGGGTGCGGGCAGGCGGACGACGCCGCCGCCGGCGAGGTCGATCCGCACAGGTTCGGCGGGGAATTCGTAGGAGCTGCGCAGGGCGTAGGCGCTGCGTCCGTCCGGCGAGACGACGACGTCGGTGTACGCGGCGGCGTCGTCCGTCAGGCGGAGCACCTGGCCAGCCTGGCCCGGGTCCCCCGCGACACCGATCCGGAATACCGGCGATGCGCCGTCCTCGTCGGCGGTGACCAGCAGGGCCGATCCGTCCGGCAGCCACGCGGCGGGGCGGGCCCAGCGGTCCCAGTCATGGGCGAGCGGCGTCAGGGCGGCCTCGCCTGTTGCCGGGCCGGCGACGTCGAGGAGGTGCAGCTTGACCTGCGGGGCCGCCAGCGGCGTGGTGTCGCTTTCACTGACCACCACCAGGCTCCGCCCGTCCGGACTGACCGGGCCCGGGAAGTAGCTCAGGCCTTCCGTGTCCAGCAGAACCGTCCGGGTGCCGGTGGCGACGTCGATGGCGACCAGCACGGAACGTGAATCGGCGTTCGCGAGGGGCTTGGCGAAGCTGCTGTAAATCATCGTGCCGTCCGGGCTGACCACCGATTCGGCGTCCCTGAGCCGGGTGCCGGCGTCGGGCGTCAGGTTGCGGAGCTTCAGCGGCGGCGCGGCGTCGACGGTGGTCGGCTTACCGGCCTCCACCGGCTCGCCGGGTTCGACCGCGAACAGCCGCGGCTGCGCCGGGCCCAGGTCCGCGTCCCAGTAGCGGACGGGGTAGCCGCTGTGCAGGATGGCCGCGACCTTGTTGTCTTTGCGCGCCTTGCGGCGTTCTTCGTCATTGTCCTCGTCCGTGGAGCCGGCCAGCACCGAGGCCGCGACCACCACGGTGTCGGCGTCCTTGGCGGCGTGGACCCCGCCGATTCCGCCGGCGCGGGACAGGGCCACCCGGGCTTCGCCGCCGTCGGCCGGGAGTATCCAGAGGGCGCTGACGGGGTCAGCCTCGGGGCTCTCCGGATCGGGACGGGCCGAGGTGAAGTAGAGGTCGCCGTTGGCGGCAAACACCGCACCCGCCTCCCCCTTGGCGCTGCGCGTGATCCGGCGGGCCTTTTTGACCCCGCCCGGGTCCACTTCCCACAGCGCGGTGCAGTATTCGGTGCCCTTCGCGCCGAGTGTCGCCACAGTGGTGACCAGCCGGTCACCGTCCGGGCTCAGCGTTAAACCACTCACTTTGGGGATGGCGAGGTAGTGGTCCAGATCATGGAAGGGGGTCTCGGGTTGTTCGCTCAGGGTCTCTGAGTCCTTGGCAGCCATGCACCGATTCAACACTGTATGTGGCATCGATCACAGAAAGTTCACTGAGAGTGAAACGGTGCTTTCAGAGTACGAGCGGGCACTCCGGTCTAAGCACGTGCGATCACCGCCGGGACGCGCAGGCGCCACAGACCCGCGTATGAGGCGCTACAGGTCAGCGAATTGACGACGATGGCCGCTACGCCCGGCCCCTTAGCGGCCATCTCTGGCAAATGGCCCAGACACGTGGGGCGCTGGCAGCCCCGGTCCCCAGAACCCCCACGGAGCGCGGCCCGGGAAGAGCAAACGCGAAGGCCCCGCCGTCCTTGACAGGACAGCGGGGCCTTGGTCTTGATGCTTAGACGCTCGGAGCGATCTCCGGGATGCGCGGCTTGGCGTTGCCGGCGAAGGTGAACTTCGCGTCGTCGCCTTCGCCCTCCACATCCACCACCACGATGTCGCCGGAGTGCAGTTCGCCGAAGAGGATCTTCTCGGAGAGCTGGTCCTCGATCTCGCGCTGGATGGTGCGGCGCAGCGGCCGGGCACCCATGGCGGGGTCGTAGCCGCGGGTTGCCAGGAGCACCTTGGCCGCGGACGTGAGCTCGATGCCCATGTCCTTGTCCTTCAGGCGCTTCTCGAGGCGGCCAACGAACATGTCCACGATCTCGATGATCTCGTCCTGGGTCAGCTGCGGGAAGACCACAACATCGTCAACACGGTTCAGGAACTCGGGGCGGAAGTGCTGCTTGAGCTCCTCCGTGACCCGGGCGCGCATCCGGTTGTAGCCGGTCTGGGTGTCCGTGCCGGACTGGAAGCCCGTGGCAACACTCTTGGAGATGTCCCGGGTGCCGAGGTTCGTGGTCATGATGATCACGGTGTTCTTGAAGTCCACCACGCGGCCCTGGGAGTCGGTCAGGCGGCCGTCTTCCAGGATCTGCAGCAGCGAGTTGAAGAGATCGGCGTGCGCCTTCTCCACTTCATCGAACAGGACCACGGAGAACGGACGACGGCGGACCTTCTCGGTCAGCTGGCCGCCTTCCTCGTAGCCAACGTAGCCCGGAGGGGCACCGAAGAGCCGCGAGACCGTATGCTTCTCCGAGTACTCGGACATGTCCAGGGTGATCAGCGCGTCTTCTTCGCCGAACAGGAACTCGGCGAGGGCCTTGGCGAGCTCGGTCTTGCCGACGCCGGTGGGGCCGGCAAAGATGAACGAGCCGCCCGGACGCTTGGGGTCCTTGAGCCCTGCACGGGTGCGCCGGATCGCCTGGGACAGGGCCTTGATGGCCTCGTCCTGGCCGACCACACGCTTGTGCAGCTCATCTTCCATCTTCAGCAGGCGCGAGGACTCTTCCTCGGTCAGCTTGAAGACCGGGATGCCAGTGGAGTTCGCCAGCACCTCGGCGATCAGGTCCTCATCAACTTCGGAGATGTCGTCCATGCCGCCGGTCTTCCACTGGCGTTCCTTCTCGGCGCGCTCGGCAATGAGCTTCTGCTCCTTGTCGCGCAGCGACGCGGCGCCTTCGAAGTCCTGCGCGTCGATCGCGGATTCCTTCTCCAGCTTCATGGCGGCGATCTTCTCGTCCATGACCTTGAGCTCGGGCGGGGCGGTCATGCGGCGGATGCGCAGCCGTGCCCCGGCCTCGTCGATCAGGTCGATCGCCTTGTCCGGCAGGAACCGGTCCGAGATGTAGCGCTCGGAAAGGGCCGCCGCCGAGGCGAGGGCGCCGTCGGTGATGGTGACGCGGTGGTGTGCCTCATACCGGTCGCGGAGGCCCTTGAGGATCTCGATCGCGTGCGCAACGGAGGGTTCCTTGACCTGGATCGGCTGGAAGCGGCGCTCCAGGGCGGCGTCCTTCTCGATGTGCTTGCGGTATTCGTCCAGCGTGGTGGCACCGATGGTCTGCAGTTCGCCGCGGGCCAGCATGGGCTTCAGGATCGAGGCCGCATCGATGGCGCCTTCGGCGGCTCCGGCACCCACCAGGGTGTGGATCTCATCGATGAACAGGATGATGTCGCCGCGGGTGCGGATCTCCTTGAGGACCTTCTTCAGGCGTTCTTCAAAGTCGCCGCGGTAGCGGGAGCCGGCCACGAGGGACCCGAGGTCCAGGGTGTACAGCTGTTTGTCCTTGATGGTCTCAGGGACGTCCCCGCGGACGATCGCCTGGGCCAGGCCCTCGACGACGGCGGTCTTGCCGACGCCCGGCTCGCCGATCAGCACGGGGTTGTTCTTGGTGCGGCGGGAAAGGACCTGCATGACGCGTTCCATTTCCTGCTCGCGGCCGATCACGGGGTCCAGTTTGTTCTCGCGCGCCGCCTGGGTCAGGTTGCGGCCGAACTGGTCCAGGACCACGGAACCGGCGGGGGTGCCCTCGGCCTGGCCGGGGCCGACGCCGGCGCCGGTGGCCTCCTTGCCCTGGTAGCCCGAGAGCAGCTGGATGACCTGCTGGCGGACCCGGTTCAGGTCGGCGCCGAGCTTGACGAGCACCTGGGCGGCAACGCCCTCGCCCTCCCGGATGAGGCCGAGGAGGATGTGCTCGGTCCCGATGTAGTTGTGGCCCAGTTGCAGGGCCTCACGCAGCGAGAGCTCCAGGACCTTCTTGGCGCGAGGGGTAAAGGGGATGTGGCCGGAGGGGGCCTGCTGGCCCTGGCCGATGATCTCCTGGACCTGCTCGCGGACACCGTCGAGCGAAATGCTCAAGGATTCAAGGGCTTTGGCGGCAACACCTTCACCCTCATGGATCAGACCCAAGAGGATGTGTTCGGTACCAATGTAATTGTGGTTCAGCATGCGTGCCTCTTCTTGGGCAAGCACAACTACGCGACGGGCACGGTCCGTAAATCGCTCAAACATTTCGCCACACTCCTAGCTACGACGTACTTTGATGCTACGTGGCCGGGTTCCAGATTTGGGGCTTGTTCGCCACAGGGGAAACCGGAGGGTTTGCGCGCCCCTGCCCGGACCCCGTCCCCGGACGGGGCGGGAACCGTCCGGAAGCCTTCCCGGCGGGCGCAACCGGATGTCCCGGGCGGGACCCTCCGCCCCTTCCCGGCGGGCGCAACCGGACGTTCCGGCCCGGCCCGTCGGCGGGCCGGCGTGCGGTACGGGCGCACGGGCGCACGGGCGCACCGCCGTCGGCATGCAAATGCCCCCGCCAGATAACGGGGGCATTGGCATTTGACTGCGACTTCATTGGGACTTGATTGCGACCTGTTACTGGGTCCTGATACGGCACCCTGACGCGCGGTCCCGGCTAGGAATTAGCCTTTTGGTACGCTTCCTGAATTTCAGCCTGGATACGTCCGCGGCTGTTTACCGCATAGCCGTTGTCCCGTGCCCACTGACGGATCTGGGCAGAGTCCTGATTCCGTCCGCTGGAAATTTTCGTACGCGTGGCGCGTCCGCTTGACGTCTTGCGTGCGTGCACCACAAAACGCTCCACCGCGGAGCGCAGTTCTGAAGCATTGCTTGACGACAGGTCTATTTCGTAGCTCACGCCGTCAAGGCCAAACCGGACAGTTTCGTCCGCGGATCCCCCATCCAGATCATCAACGAGGATGATTTTTACTTTCTGTGCCATAAAGGACTCTCTTTCCAAAGATCGAGCGTTTAGAAAAGCAGGATGTATCTGGAATAAGTATCCTCCGCGTTACAGCAGGGAGTCAAAGCGCAAAACTCTGTTCAAAGGAAAACCACAGGCGGCAATAGGGGACTATTACTTTCCCGGGTAATTAGCCCCCGAGGGCCCGGAATCCTGCTCCTTGGTTTGAGCTACCGCTCGCGTTTCCGCTTCGGCATGGGCGCGGGCTTCTGCCTGCCGCTCTGATTTGTCGGCATTGAATATGGATTTCATGGCAAACCAGAAAAGCAGGCCCACCACGATGGGGGGCAGCAATACGGCGATATAGTCCATGCTCAGTGTCCTTCAGGCTTCAACAGGGGGAAGAGGATCGTTTCGCGGATGCCGGCGCCGGTGAAGAGCATCACGAGGCGGTCGATGCCCAGGCCGATCCCGCCCATGGGCGGCGCGCCGTACTCGAGCGCACGGAGGAAGTCTTCATCCAGCTGCATAGCCTCCACGTCGCCCGCGGCGGACCGGCGGGACTGTTCGGTGAGGCGTTCGCGCTGGATCACCGGGTCGATCAGTTCGGAGAACGCCGTGCCCCGCTCCATGCCGCCGATGATGAGGTCCCAGGCCTCGATCAGGCGGCCGTCTTCGCGGTGCTGGCGGGCCAGCGGCTGGGCGGACGGCGGATAGTTGTAAACGAACGTGGGGTTGAGCAAAGTGGGCTCCACCAGTTCGCCGAAGAGTTCGACGACGAGCTTCTCGGCTTCCCAGCCGGCGTCGACCTTGACGTCGTGCTTGGCGGCCAGTTCCAGCAGTTCGGCAACCGTGGTGTCCGGGGTTACTTCCTGGCCCACGAATTCGGACAGTCCCGGGTAGACGGCCAGCCAGGTCCAGTCACCGTCGAGGTTGATCTCCCCGGCTTCGGTCTGCAGCACGCGGCCCACACCGGCGGCGTCGGCGGCGTCCAGGATGATCTCCTTGATCCGGTCCGCCATGACGAACTGGTCCGCCCACGCCTCGTAGGACTCCAAAGTGGTGAACTCGGGACTGTGCGTGGAGTCCACGCCTTCGTTGCGGAAGACCCTGCCCATGTCATAGACGCGGTCGATCCCGCCGACCACCGTGCGCTTGAGGTAGAGCTCGGTAGCGATGCGCAGCGTCATCTTCTGGTCGAAGGCGTTCATGTGCGTCTCGAAGGGACGGGCCGTGGCGCCGCCGTGAACCAGCTGCAGCATGGGGGTTTCGACCTCGACGTAGCCCTGGCGGTGCAGGGTTTCGCGGATGGAACGGGTGATCGCGGCGCGGGTGTAGACCATCTCGCGGGCTTCGTCGCGGACAATGAGGTCCACGTAGCGCTGGCGGACGCGCGTTTCTTCGTTAAGCCCGGCGTGCAGCACGGGCAGCGGGCGCAGCGCTTTCGAAGCCATGGTCCAGGAATCCGCCATGACGGACAGCTCGCCGCGGCGCGAGGAGATGACCTCGCCCTTGATGAAGACGTGGTCGCCGAGGTCCACGAGGGACTTCCACTCCGCGAGCGCCTCCTCACCGATGTTGGCCAGGCTCAGCATGACCTGCAGCCGCACAGCCTTCCCGTCCACTCCGCCCTCCTGGAGGGTGGCGAAACACAGCTTGCCCGTATTGCGGATGAAGACAATGCGGCCGGTCACGCCGACGACGTCGCCGGTGGTTTCATCGGCCTGGAGGTAGGCGTATTTCTCCCGGATTTCCGTGAGCGAGTGTGTGCGTTCGACACCCACCGGATAAGCCTCGACGCCGCGTTCAATCAGCTTGGCGCGCTTCTCCATGCGGATGCGGGTCTGCTCGCTGGCATCGTGCGGCTCGGCGGCGGTGTTCGGGGCGGGGGTGTTTTGGGAAGTCACAATCCCCAAGTTTACCGGGGATTCCACCGGGGCGGGTTCCGCCCGGCTATGGCCACGGCGGAATAGACTCAGGCTGTGGAGACGCGGAGGATCAGCACCGACGACGGCGAGGGGCACCTCGAGCTGCACTCCTTCCGTCCGGCTGCCGGCCCGGCTCCGGCGCCAGCACCCGCCCCGGGACCCGCGCCAGGTTCGACGCCCGGACGGCCGCCCGCGCCAGGCATCGTCGTCGTGCACGGCACCATGATCACCGCCGCGCTGTACCGCCCGTTCGCGCGGAAGATCAGCCGCCTGTTGGGCCGCCCCGTGCACTGCTACAACCGGCGCGGGCGCGCCGGGTCCTCCCCGCAACCGGCCGGTTACTCGGTGGCCACGGAGGTCGGTGATCTGGCGGCGGTGATGCGGGAAACGGGATCGAGCGACGTGGTGGCGCACAGCTACGGCGGCTTCGTGGCCCTGCAGGCGGCACGGACGGTGCCGATCCGCAGGATGGTGACCTATGACGCGGCCGTGTCCCTCTCCGGAAACCTCACCCACCGCTGGCGGCCCGAACTGGAGCGTTCAGTTGCTGCCGGGGAACTCGACGAGGCCTGGGCGCATCTGGTCCAGGGCATTGAGGTGGGCGGACCGGTATCCAAGCTCCCGCTGGGCGCGCTGCGGATGCTCAGCATCCTCTCCGCCCGGACCAACATGGGCGCCGAGATGCGCAAACTGCTGCCCACCGCCGTCGCGGAGATGCGGGCGGTGCTCGACGCCGACGCCGAACTGGACGACTTCGCAGCCGTGACCACCCCCACGCTGCTGCTCAGCGGCGGCTGGAGCCCGGAGTACTTTACCGAGACCGGCCGGCAACTTGCCGCCGCCGTCCCTTCCTTTGAATTTGCCGTGTTGCCAGGGCAGCTCCATGAAAGCCCGCTCCGGCCCGGGATCCGACTGCCCCGGGCAACTGCGCGTTTCCTCCTTGCCGGCGAAGGACACCTGCGGCCCCTCCCGGCGCCCAGGCGGCGGCTCAAGCTGGGCCACTGACGGGTGCGCCTTACAATCGGTGGGCGACCCTTTCGAAAGGACCCCCTTGGCCAAGCTCTACTTCCGCTACGGCGCCATGAACTCCGGCAAATCTACGGGGCTGCTGCAGGCGGCGTTCAATTATGAGGAACGCGGGCAGCACGTTCTGCTGGCCAAGCCGGACGTGGACACCAAAGGCGACTCCGACGTCGTGTCCCGCCTGGGCATGACCCGTTCGGTGGACTTCCTGATCCCCGCCGGCGCGTCGGCCCGCGAGCTCTTCACCGCCCAGGCCCACGGGGACGATCCCGACGCCCTGCTGCAGCACGTGGACACCCCGCCGGTGGCCTGCCTGCTGGTTGACGAGGCCCAGTTCCTCGAACCGGAGCAGGTGGACGATCTTTTCCGCATCGCGGTCCTGGACAACGTCCCCGTCCTTGCCTACGGCATCCGAACCGACTTCCGGACCCGCGCGTTCCCCGGTTCCCTTCGGCTCCTGGAGATTGCGCACACCCTCGAAGAGCTCAAGACCATCTGCCGCTGCGGACGGAAGGCCATCTTCAACACCCGCCGGATCGGGGACCAGGTGGTCTTCGACGGAAACCAGGTTGCGATTGACGGCCAGGACGTCTGGTACGAGTCGCTCTGCGGCGCCTGCTACCTCGAGGTCTCCGGCGGCCGCCTGGGCAACTAGCGCCAGCGCGCCGGCGCAATGCTGTACCCAATTGAACTGCGGCCTACTGAACTGCGGCCTACTGAACTGCGGCTTACTGCACTGCGGCCTACTGAGTTGCGGCTTACTGCACTGGGGCGCGGCCTCGGCTAGGCTCGGAGCATGACCCGCGAGAACATCAGAACCCCCGACGGCGGAACAATCGAGCTTTTCAGCACGGGCGCCGAGCTCGCCTCGGCGGGTTCGGGCATCGTCGTCGTGCCGGCCTCGATGGTGACGGCCGCCGACTACACGCGCTTCGCGCAGAAACTCAGCGCGTCACTGGGCCGGCCGGTGCACACCTTCAACCGTCGCGGCCGCGGCTCCTCCTCCCCGCAGCCGGAGGACTACACCCTGGACGTGGACATCCACGATCTCGACGCCGTCATGAAGCACACGGCCAGCACCGACGTCTTCGGCCATAGCTTCGGCGGGGCGGTGGCCCTGCACGCGGCCCGCACCCTGCCGGTGGAACGGCTCGCCGTGTACGACCCCGCCGTGTCCGTCAACCACAGCGTGACGGCGGACTGGACGCCCGAATACGAGCGGGCGACCGCAGCTGGCGACGACGACCGGGCCCTCGCCGTCCTGCTCAGGGGCTTGGAGACCGGCAGCGCCCTGTCCCGGATGCCGCTGTCCATGCTGACGCTGGCGAACAAGCTTTCGGCGGGCACTCCGATGGGCAAGCAGCTGCGCGACCTGATGCAGACCGGTGTCCGCGAGATTAAGGCGATCATCGCCGCGGACATGCCGGCCGAACCGTTCCTGGAACTGCCGCTGGAGACGCTGATCATCGTGGGCGAGAAGAGCCCGGCATACTTCGGCGTGGCCTGTGCCCAGATCCACGACGTCCTCTCCGGTTCCAGCTATACGATCCTGCCGGGCATGGGCCACGACGGTGTCAACAAGGCGCCGGACAAACTGATCGCAGAGCTCAGCGCGTTTTACGCGGGCTGAGCCTCTAGTGGGCGGCCGGGTGCGGCGCGCCTTCGGTCTTGCGCATCATAGTGGACAGCACGACGGCGGCGACCGCTATGACGGCCGCGGTCAGGAAGGCCGCATGCATGCCGGCAACCATGCCCGAGGCTTCGGACA
The DNA here is from genome assembly GCF_918697925.1 of Arthrobacter sp. Bi26. GTDB lineage: Bacteria > Actinomycetota > Actinomycetes > Actinomycetales > Micrococcaceae > Arthrobacter. The sequence goes on along the minus strand of NZ_CAKKMF010000039.1, from coordinate 21,089 downwards.
CGAAGGCATAGATCGAGACCAGGAGCGCCGTGCCGGCCGCGCCTGCCACCTGCTGCAGCGTGCTCATGATGGCCGACCCGTGTGAATACAGGTGCGGCGGCAGCGGGTTCAGGCCGGTCGTGAAGGCGGGGGTGAACAGCAGCGCCAGGCCCAGGCTCAGTGCCACATGCAGGGCAATGATCCACCCCACCGGCGACGCGGCGTCCAGCATGGAGAACTGCCAGAGGGACAGCACCATCATGATCGACCCCGTCACTGTCAGCGGCAGGGGCCCGATCTTGTCGAAAACGCGGCCGATGAAGGGCCCCAGCAGGCCCATGGCGAGGCCGCCGGGCAGCAGCACCAGGCCGGTCTCAAGTGAGGTCAGGCCGCGGATCTCCTGCAGGTACAACGGCAGCAGAATCACGGCGCCGAACAACGCGATCATGGCCACAACCAGCAGCAGCACGGACACCGTGAACATCCGGAAAGTGAAGGCGCGCAGGTCCAGCAGGGGTCCGTCGGTTTTCTGCAGCTTCAGCTGGCGCAGGACGAACACCGCCAGGGCCACCACGCCGACGGCCAGCGACAGCACCGCCGGGGTACGGGATCCGGCCTGGCCGCCGCCGATCTGGCTCAGGCCGTAGACGAGGCCGCCGAAGGCCGGGACCGTTAGCACCACCGAAAGGGCGTCCAACCGCGTTTTTTCGGTTTTGCCGATGTTGGTCAAATACTTGGCCCCGATGGCCAGCGCGGCGAGGGCAATCGGCAGCACGAAGACGAACATGAACCGCCAGGAAAAGTGCTGGAGGATCAGGCCGGAAACCGTGGGGCCCAGGGCCGGCGCTACCGAGATGGCGATGCTGACGTTTCCCATGACGGCGCCGCGGCGTTCCAGCGGCACGAGTGTGAGGATGGTGGTCATCAGGAGCGGCAGCATGATGGCGGTGCCGCCGGCCTGGACGATGCGGGCCAGCAGCAGGACTTCGAAGCCCGGCGCGAGGGCGGCCAGCAGTGTGCCGCCGGAAAAGAGTCCCATGGCCAGCATGAAGACGGCACGGGTGCTCAGGCGCTGCAGGATGAACCCGGTGGTGGGAATGACGACAGCCATGGTGAGCATGAAGCCGGTGGAGAGCCACTGCACGGTGGGCGCATCGATGTTCAGGTCCACCATCAGCCGCTGCAGGGCCACGTTCATGATGGTTTCGTTGAGGATCACCACGAAGGTGGCCACCAGCAGCGTGACGATGATGGTGACGGACTCCCGGGACATCTTCGCCGGCGCGGTGGGCGCCGTCGTCGCTGCTGCAGACGCGGCAGGCGCTGCGAGGGCCGGGGCAGCGCCCCGTGCGGGATCGCCGGCGGCGTTGGAAGAGATGTCTGTTGACATGGGAATTCCCTCAGGGAGTTGGGTGTGGGTCCGGTGAGCGTCGGCGCTGCTGCAGATTCCAACAGTCTAGGCCCCGGGGGCATTCCCGTCGCCGGAAAACCAATGTGGGGTATGTGTCAGGAGTTCAGGGGCGCGTTGTCGATGAGGCGGACGGGACCGACCTTGGCGGCGATGATCGCCAGCCCCTCGCCGCGGAACGGGGTGTCCCTGCAGTTTTCCGCAAGGGGCTCGAGGGTGCGCGGATCCACCACTTCGAAGTAGTCCAGTTCCACGAGCGGCTGGGACCGGACCAGGTCCTGCGCGGATTCGATGTCCAGCGGCTCATGCGCGTTGGCGCGCTCCCCGATGAGCCGCAACGCGCGGGAGAGCACCAGGGCGGCCTCGCGCTGGTCCTCGGAGAGGAAGCGGTTGCGGCTGGACAGTGCCAGGCCGTCGGCCGAGCGCACGATGGGCACGGGCACGATCTCCACAGGGAAATTCAGGTCCGCCACCATGCGCTGGACGAGCGCCAGCTGCTGCGCGTCCTTCTGGCCGAAATAGGCGCGGTAGGCCGGCTGTCCGCCGCCGGGCAGGCCGGTCCCCGGGAAGCCATAGTGGAGCAGTTTCGCGACGACGGTCAGCGCGCCGTCGAAGTGGCCGGGCCGGGACGCGCCCTCCCATTTTTCCCCCAGGGGTCCCGCCGTGATCCGTACCAGGGGTGCCCCGCCGGGGTAGACCTCCTCGACGCCGGGCGCGAACGCCAGGTCCACGCCCTCGGCGTCGAGCAGCGCGAGGTCGGCATCGAGCGCCCGGGGGTAGCGTTCCAGATCCGTGGCCTCGCCAAACTGCAGCGGGTTGACGAAGATGCTGGCCACCACGACGTCGTTCTGGGCGACGGCTGTCCGGGCCAGCTGGGCATGCCCCTCGTGCAGTGCGCCCATGGTCGGCACGAGCCCCTGGGACGTGCCACCTTTCTGCGCCAGCAGCCGGGCGCTTCCGGCGCGGAGCTGGGCGGCCGTGGTCACGAGTTGGATTGCCATGTCAGGGTCCTTCCGGGGCGTGCGTCCCGTTCTGGTCGGGGCCGCCGAGCGCCTGTTCGATGCCGTCGATTTGTTCCGGCTTCAGGAGTCCGCGGCTTCCTGCCCGGCGGGCTGTCGCCCGGGCCATGGCCAGGTACGCCTCAAGAATATCGCCGGCGGCCCCGCCGTCGTATTCGCGGAGGGCGCCGGCGTGCGCGGCAACCGTGCCGGCGTCGCCGCGGGCTACGGGCCCGGTCAGGGCCGATTCGCCGGAGGCGAGGGCGTTCTCGAGGGTGGCGCGCAGCAGCGGGCCCAGCATCCGGTCCGGGGCCTCGACGCCGACGTCGCGGAGCAGTTGCGAGGCCTGCGCCACGAGCGTGACCAGGTGGTTCGAGCCGTGCGCGAGGGCAGCGTGGTAGAGGACGCGGTCGGCCTCGGCGATCGCGACGGGCTCGGCGCCCATTTCGACGACGAGTGCCTGGGCGATCGGCAGCATCGCGGCGTCGGCCGTGACGCCAAAGGTGCAGTCCAGGAGCCTCGTGAGGTCCAGGCTCATGCCCGTGAACGTCATGGCCGGGTGCAGCGCGAGCGGCACGGCGCCGGCGGCACGGACCGGGTGCAGGATCCCGACGCCGAAGCGCCCGGAGGTGTGCGCCACGAGCTGGCCGGGTTGCCAGGCGCCGAGCTTGGCCAGGCCGTTCACGAGCGGGCCCAGGGCATCGTCAGGGACGGCGAGCAGGACCAGCTCGGCGCGCTCCACGATGTCCTGCACGTCCAGGATCGGGACGCCGGGCAGGAGTGTTTCGACGCGTTCCCGGCTGGCGTCCGAAACGGCGGACGCCCCGATGACAGCGTGCTCGGCTCCGCGCAGCGCCGCCCCCAGGACGGCACCGACCTTCCCGGCGCCAATGATTCCGACGCCGAGGCGTCCTGGTTTAGCCATGATGCGGGCCTTCCTGGGGGTCGTCTGCGGGTGGTGCGGCCGGCTTGGCCGCCGGCTCCATCCAGTGCTCGCTCTTCTGGCGCTTGCGCGCGGCGCGGGCACGGGACGACTGGGCATCGAGCAGGGCCCGGGCTTCGTCGAGGCCGGCCTGGATGAGCCGCGGGGCCACCGGACCTGCCGTGGTGTGCAGGACCAGGTCCGCCACGCGGAATCTGCGGGCGAGCGGGCCCTGCTGCAGGGCCATGGACTGGGTGCGCTGATGCGGCACCACCACGAGGTTCCGCCACCACCGGCCCGATCTCAGGAGCAGGGCGGTCTCCGTTGCCGTGAAGCCGTTGCGCCGCCAGCCCAGCGGTGCCAGGAACCGGGCCCGGCGCGGGCTGGTCACGAAGCCGCCGTCGGTGTCCTGCCCGCCTCCGCTGCCTGGCGTCCCGGCGGCGTCCGCGAGGCCGGTGATCCCTGCGGTGAACACGCCCAGCGGATCCGGAGTGCCTGGATCCGGGAGCACCAGGGCGAGGATTTCCAGGACGTCGGCGAGGGATCCCACCGGAAGCAGCGTGGTCCGGGCTGATCCTTCGCCGGCGCTGGCGGCCAGGCCGTAACCGGCCACATTGACCTGGATCCGGTACCAGCCGAACAGCCGCCACAGCGGCGGCTGGCTGACCTTCAGCGCCTGGATCCTGCCCGGCGGCACGGTCTGCGCCTGTGTGTCCAGCAGGCCGTAGCGCAGCCGGATGCCGTCCGGGGAAACGGCGGCGGTGAAGTTGTAGCCCTTGTTGAACGAGGACCAATAGGAGGCCACGAGTCCGATCGCGGCAGGGATCAGGAAGACCGCGAAGCTCCGGTTTTCGGTGACGGCGGAAAGCAGCACTGAGGCGATGCCGCCGGCCAGGATCACGACGCTTTGTTCGCTCAGGAGCAGCGAGCCCATCAGGCGTGGCGGCGGCACGGTCAACACCACCCGTTCCGGGGCCTCCACGGCGGCGGTCTCGGGCTGTCCCGGCTCCGGCGACGGCGACAGCGACCCGCCGGAGGTGCCTGAGGCGCCTGAGGCGCGGGCCAGGATTGTCGCGCGGAGCTGTCGGGCCTCGTCCGCGCGCAGGTACGCCAGGCGCACGGCGGATTCGCCGGCGTCGGCGACTTCGAACCTCAGTTCAGCGAGTCCGAAGATCCGTGCCAGCAGGGGCTGCACGACGTCGATTGCCTGCACCCGGTCCAGCCTGGCCTGCCGCTGCTGCTTGAAGAGGAAACCAGTGTTGACGCGCACGTAGCCGCCTGCGACCTGGTAGCGGGTGAAGTACCAGCTCAGGACGTAACCGAAGACAGTCAGCAGCAGCAGGATGCCGCCGCCGGCCAGCAGCCACGGCGCCCGTCCGGCCAACCGCTCGTCAAAGAGCGGGCCACCCTGAAGGAGACGTTCGAAACTGTCACGTCCAAAAAAGAACAACAGTGCGGCCAGCGCCACCCAGCCGCGGACAAAGGGGGACGCCGGGTGCACGCGCAGCCAGACGTCGTCGGCGGGTCCGCCGGCGTCTGCCGTTCCGGCGGCGATTCCGTCGCCGGCGGGTCCGGCGCCCTGCGGTGTCAGCGCCATCCCGTCACGCTCTTCCCGTCACAGCCCGGCCAGCCGGGCTTCGCCGCGGGCGGACAGCTGTTCGCGGAGCCTGGCCCCTTCGCTGGCGGGCAGGCCGGGAATCTCGGCGCTGGTCGCGGCTGCGGCGGTGTGCAATTTCAGGGTGCACAGGCCCAGCGGACGCTCGACCGGGCCCACCGAGATGTCCACGTACTGCATCCGCCCGTAAGGGACCACGAGGGTGCGCTGGAAGAAGATGCCCCGCCGGATCAGGAGGTCGTCCTCCCGCTCGGCGTAGCCGATCGAGCGCACCTGCCGGGGAATCAGCACGAGCCGCCACAACGCCAGAAGCAGCCAGGCGGCGGGAATGGCGATGCCCAGCCAGACCGGCGGCCAGGTCCACGCGCCGGCAAGCACCAGGACCAGGGGAAGCGACAGCAGGGACACCGCGATCAGGTTTCCCAGCGCCCACCCGGCGAGGCGCACCGTGACGTACTTCGGGGACACCCTGAGCCAGTCGATGCCCGGGGGATCAATCGCTTCGGTACGCATATTCGCCTTCCGCCGAGGGCTTGCTGCGCTTTCCCTGCACGCCGGGCCGGGATTCGGCCTCGCCGTCCTCGGGCGGAATCCGGCAGAACCGCTCGACGACGAGCCCCACGATCACCATGATCAGCCCGCCGCCGGCCATTGCCAGGGCCTGCCAGGTGAGGTCCTGGTTGCTGCGCAGGTTCCACAGCCGCAGTTGCTCCAGCACAATTCCCGCGTGCCAGCCCAGCAGGACCGTGCCGGTATAGGCGCAGGCCTGGGCGAGGACCAGGGTCCAGGCCGCCAGGATGGGGTTGAGGATTTTCTTCTTCTTGCCGTTGCGCCACCGGAGCACGCGGATGCCCAGCACCAGGGTGAGGGCCACGATCACGCCCATGGTCAGCAGCCCCGTCAGCGGCAGCACCGGGGTGGCCAGGCCGTAGCGGCCCGAGAGCATGGTGGCGAACCAGCCGGCCACGGCCAGGACCACGCAAATGGCCAGCAGGAGCAAGGGGCTGGTCAGCTTCACGGCCGCTCCGCCGCGCCGGACACGCCGGAGCGCCCTGTGGCTGCGATGTCCGCGCCAGCGGTGCTCTGGAAGCCGTCAAACGTGGCGAGGTCGCCGAAATCGGCGGCTTTCGCGGCGAGGTCGCCCACGCGTTCGCCGTTGAGCTCCGCCGCGGAATCGATCAACGACCACGGGTAGAGCACGAACGCCCGTTCCGCGGCCCGGGGGTGGGGCAGGGTGAGCTCCGGGTCGGAGCTCACCACGTCCCCGTAGGTGATGATGTCCACGTCCAGGGTCCGCGGCCCCCACCGGACCTCGCGCACACGCAAATGCTTCTGCTCCACGGCGTGGCAGTGCTCCAGCAGGGCGCGCGGCGGCAGGGACGTCTCGACGGCAATCACCATGTTCAGGAAGTCAGGCTGGCCGGGCGGGCCACCCACGGCCTTCGTCTGGACGATCGGAGAGATGGCCAGCAGGCGCACCTCCGGCGGGTCGACGAGGTCCGCGACGGCGGCAGAGAGCGTGTCGCTGCGCTCCCCCAGATTGCTGCCGAGCGCGATCACGGCGCGGGTGTAGAGCGGGCTCACGGCCGCCTCCGGTGCACGCTGACGGAAACGTCGCCGAAGTCGACTTCGATTGGGGCCTTGGGCTTGTGCACGGTGATGTCCACAGCGGCCACCGGAAATTTCTGCAGCACGTCCTCGGCAATCCGCACGGCGAGGGCCTCGATCAGGTTCAGCGGAACACCCGTGATCCAGTCCCGAATGCAATTGGCCACTTCGCCGTAATGCGCCGTGTCCAGGACGTCGTCGGAAGCCGCGGCCTTGCTGAAGTCCAGGTGCAGCACCGCGTCAACGACGAACGGCTGGCCGTCGCGGCGCTCGAAATCGAACACACCGTGATGGCCGACGGCGGTGACGCCGCTCAGCGTGATCTGGTCCATGGCGCCGGCCGGATCAGTTGGTGCCGGCGTCGGCGGAACCAGCCGTTGCCGGGGGCGTCGGGGGTGCCATGCGGGCGGCGACCTTGACGGCGTCGAGGCTCGCGCCGACGTCGTGCACGCGTACGGCCCAGGCGCCGCGGAAGGCGCTGATGGCGGTCACGGCGGCGGTCGCGGCGTCGCGTTCAACGGGCTGGGCGGCCTTGCCGGCGACGGTCAGGAGGCTGCCGAGGAAGCGCTTGCGTGAGCCGGCGACGAGGACCTTGTGACCCATGGCCTGCAGCACATCCAGGTGCTGCAGGAGCTCCCAGTTCTGGACCTCGTTCTTGGCGAAGCCCAGTCCCGGGTCCACAATGATCTGCTCCGGCGTGACGCCGGCGGCGTAGAGCTTTTCGCGGACACCGGCGAGTTCCGTCACCACTTCGCCGGCGACGTCACGGTAGTCCGTCAGGGAGTTCATGGTGCTGGCGTCGCCGCGGCGGTGCGTCAGGATGTAGGGGACCTTGGTGCGGGCGGCCAGTTCCGCCATTTCAGGCTCCATAGTCAGGCCCGAGACGTCGTTGATGATCGCGGCGCCGGCTTTCAGGGCCGCAGCCGCCGTCACGGCGTGGGTGGTGTCGATGCTGACGAGGGCGCCTGCCTTGACCAGGGCCTCGATGACCGGCAGGACCCGGCGCTGTTCCTCGTCAACGCCGACTGCCGTGGCACCCGGGCGGGTGGATTCGCCGCCGACGTCGATGATGTCCGCCCCGGCGTAGAACATCCGCAGTCCCGCCGCGATCGCCGTGTCCGGGGTCGCGTGCGCTCCGCCGTCGCTGAAGGAGTCGGGGGTGACGTTGAGGATTCCCATCACGAGTGTCCGGTCCGCGGGCAGGTCCTGGAACTTCGCCGCCGGGCGCGGTTTGCGCAGGATGGGCAGGGGCGAGGTGGCGGGCCCGGTCCCCGGGGCTGCAGCTAGGGAGTCCATAGTCTGTGTTCTTACCTTCCGAGTATGAGGCTCATGGCTTCGGCACGGGTGGCCGGGTCATGCAGTTGCCCGCGCACTGCGCTGGTGACGGTCTTGGCGCCGGGCTTGCGGATTCCCCGCATGGACATGCACAGGTGTTCACATTCGACGACGACGATCGCGCCGCGCGGTTTGAGGTGCGTGACGAGGGCCTCGACGATCTGGGTGGTCAGGCGTTCCTGTACCTGCGGGCGCTTGGCGAACATGTCCACGAGCCGGGCCAGCTTGCTCAGGCCCGTAACCTTGCCGTCATGAGACGGGATGTAGCCCACATGCGCCACCCCGTGGAACGGCACCAGGTGGTGCTCGCATGTGGAGTAGAACGGGATGTCCTTGACCAGCACGAGTTCCTCGTGGTCGAGGTCGAAGGTGGTGGCCAGGATCTCGGAGGGGTCGTGGTGCAGGCCGGCAAACATTTCCGTATAGGCCTTGGCCACCCGCTTCGGGGTGTCCAGGAGACCGCCGCGATCCGGGTCCTCGCCGATGGCCAGCAGGATTTCCCGCACGGCGGCTTCGATCCTGGGGCGGTCCACCTTGGACCGTGAATGCGGGGTTTCCCCGTCCCCCGCCGAAGCAGCAGCGGGGGCGGGAACGTCGTCGTCGAAGTTAGAAGTCACAGAAGAAGCCTAGCCGGGATGACCATCAGTCCCGATATCCGTTGCACCGCCCTGGAAGGACTCCTGTCCGGACACGCCCTGGGCATGCGGGGGCTGGGCATCCAGGGGCTCTTCGAGCCGGGCCTGCGTAGCTTCCTCCTGCGCTTCACGCTCCGCCTTTTCGCGGCGCGACTCCACCGGGCCGGCGGACTGGAGCGTGCGGGTCTCCTTGGAGAGCCAGACGTCGCGGAAGTCGCGCTTGCGGATGTTGGTGAAAACTTGCGCGATTTCGGCCTGGTTCAGCGTCTCGCGTTCGAGCAGTTCCAGCGCCAGTTCGTCCAGGACGTCCCGGTTCTCGGTCAGGATGGCGTAAGCCTCATCATGCGCGCCGTCGATCAGGCGGCGCACCTCTTCGTCGACGATGTAGGCGATCTGGTCCGAGTAGTTGCGCTCGTGGCCTGCGTCGCGGCCCAGGAACGGCTCGCCGCCGCCCTGGCCGAGGCGCACCGACCCGACCCTTTCACTCATGCCGAACTCGGTGACCATCTTCCGGGCGATTCCGGTGGCCTTCTCGATGTCATTGGAGGCACCCGTGGACGGATCGTGGAAGACGAGTTCCTCGGCGACGCGGCCGCCCATGGCGTAGGCCATCTGATCGAGCAGCTCGTTGCGGGTGATGGAGTACTTGTCGTTTTCCGGGACCACCATGGTGTAGCCGAGGGCACGGCCGCGGGGCAGGATGGTGATCTTGGTGACCGGGGCGGAGTTCCGCAGGGCAGCCGCCACGAGGGCGTGGCCGCCTTCGTGGTACGCGGTGACCTTGCGTTCGTGTTCCTTCATGACCCGGCTGCGCTTCTGCGGGCCTGCCATGACGCGGTCGATCGCCTCGTCGAGGGCGCGGTCATCGATCAGGTTGGCGTTGGAGCGGGCCGTCAGCAGGGCGGCCTCGTTCAGGACGTTGGCCAGATCCGCGCCGGTGTAGCCGGGGGTCTTCTTGGCAACAGCCTTGAGGTCGACGCCGGCAGCCATCGGCTTGCCCTTGGCGTGCACCTGCAGGATCTGGTCGCGGCCGATCAAATCGGGGGCCTCGACCGAGATCTGCCGGTCGAAGCGGCCCGGACGCAGCAGTGCGGGGTCCAGGACGTCGGGGCGGTTGGTGGCGGCAATCAGGATGACGTTGGTCTTGACGTCGAAGCCGTCCATTTCCACCAGCAGCTGGTTCAGGGTCTGCTCGCGCTCGTCGTTGCCGCCGCCGATTCCTGCGCCGCGGTGCCGGCCGACGGCGTCGATCTCATCGACGAAGATGATTGCCGGCGCGTTGGACTTGGCCTGCTCGAAGAGGTCGCGGACGCGGGAGGCGCCCACACCGACGAACATTTCCACGAAGTCGGAGCCGGAGATGGAGAAGAAGGGAACGCCGGCCTCGCCGGCAACCGCGCGGGCCAGGAGGGTCTTGCCGGTGCCCGGAGGGCCGTAGAGCAGCACGCCCTTGGGGATCTTGGCGCCGACGGCCTGGAACTTGGCCGGCTCCTGCAGGAATTCCTTGATCTCCTCGAGTTCCTCGACGGCCTCATCGGCGCCGGCGACATCGCTGAAGGTCACCTGGGGCATGTCCTTGTTGACGAGCTTGGCCTTGGACTTGCCAAACTGCATGACCTTGGACCCGCCGCCCTGCATCCGGGAGAGCAGGAACCAGAACAGGACGCCGAGCAACAGCACGGGCACCAGCAGGGAGAAGAGCCCGGAGAACCAGTTGTTTTCGAGCGGCTGGTCCGTGAAGCCGCCCGACGGTTTAGAGTCCGTGACCGCCTTGACGACGTCCTGGGCCCGGGCGTTTACGAAGTAGAACTGGACGTTCTTGCCCTTGTCCTGCCCGTCGACCTGCAGGTTGTCCTTAAGGACCAGGTCCACACGGTTCTCGGCGTCGAAAATCTTGGCCTGTTCAACCTTGCCGCCGGCCGTCAGCAGTTCAAGGCCTTTGTCGGTGTCGATCCGGCTCGCGCCGCCCGGTGCCAGGGTGGCAAATGCCAGCAGCAGCATGGCCACCACGACGACAATCCAGATGCCGGGGCCCTTGAAGAAACTCTTAGCTTTCATCTGTTCGGGGCTGGCCCCGTCCCTCCTGGTAGTGCTGCACGGCGACCGTTCTGCGCGCGTGTGGTGCTGCGTCAGGTTCTAGCTATACACCGTCGCACTAACTCACGCACGGCGGAGTGCAAAAGTTCCCTGTGGGCGTAGCGGGGCCGGGCCTCCCCGGCACCCGGGCGCCGGGCGGAGGGGTGCCTCTGCACGAACGATTTACTCGTAGACGTGCGGGGCCAGGGTGCCAACGAAGTCCAGGTTGCGGTACTTCTCGGCGTAATCCAGGCCATAGCCCACGACGAATTCGTTGGGAATGTCGTAGCCGACATACTTGACGTCGATCTTGACCTTGGCGGCCGTCGGCTTGCGGAACGCGGTGCAAATTTCCACCGACGCCGTGCCGCGGGATTCCAGGTTCGTCTTGAGCCAGGACAGTGTGAGGCCGGAATCGATGATGTCCTCGACGATCAGGACGTCCTTGCCCATCAGATCGGTGTCGAGGTCCTTCAGGATGCGGACCACGCCTGAGGACTGCGTGCCGGAGCCGTACGAGGAGACGGCCATCCAGTCCATGGAGACGTGGCTGTGCAGTGCACGGGCCAGGTCCGCCATGACCATGACGGCGCCCTTGAGCACGCCGACGATCAGGAGGTCACGGCCCGCGTAGTCCTTGTCGATCTGCGCCGCGAGTTCGGTGATCCGTTCCTGGATCTGTTCCTTGGTGTAGAGAACGTGTTTGAGGTCTGCCTGGACGTCGTTTGAATCCACCAATGGCTCCTGTGTAGATGCGGGGTGCGACTAATTTCGGGGCGGCTGTTGAGGCCGGAATACAAGCTTCCCACAGCGGGCGGCTTCGCGGGGAACACCGGAGGCCCCGGACGGCTCCGCAGCAAGGAGCTGCGCGAGCGAGAGCCGGTAGACGCTGACCGCACCGGGAAGCTCCACCGGACCGGCTGATCCCTGCCGGCGCAAGAGTGCTTCCGCTGCGAGCAGGCGCTGGTAGCTGGGCTGCTGGCCTCCGACGGCGGCGGCGGCCTTGGCGATCACCCGGAACCTCACGGCCGGGGCAAGATCGCGCAGCTCAGCTTCCGGGAGGCTGATCTCCTCCCCGGTCTGCTCGCGCAGCCGGTCGAAGGTGTCGTTCGCCACGTCCTCCAGGTAATCGGCGTCCAGCTGGAGGATCGCGGCCGTGCGGGCGAGCGATTCGGCGACGCCGGGGCCGAGCTTGTCCTCAAGCAGGGGCAGCACTTCAACCCGGGTCCGGGAGCGCGCGTACACCGGGTCCGTGTTGGACGGGTCGTGCCAGGGCACCAGGGCCTCCACCCGGCAGATCTCAAGGGTGTCCGCACGCCGCAGGCCCAGGAACGGGCGCAGCAACCTGCCCCGGGAAGGTCGCATCCCGGCGAGGGACCGGGTGCCCGACCCCCGCGCCAGGCCGAGCAGCACTTGCTCGGCCTGGTCATCGAGGGTGTGGCCGAGCAGGATCGCGCCTGCACCCGCCTCATCCGCGGCGGCCTCGAGGGCCGCGTGGCGGGCGTCCCGGGCTGCCGCTTCGGGGCCCACGCCGGTGGATGCGACGTCGACAGTCCGGATCTGCACGGGAGAGAGCCCGAGGTCCTCAAGGGTCCGGGCGGCGGTGGCGGCGACCCCGGCCGAGCCCGGCTGCAGCTGGTGGTCCACGACGACGGCGCCAATGGACACAGGGCGGCCGCCCACGTGACCGCGGCGGGCGAAGTAGGCGGCGACGGCGGCGAGAGCGAGCGAGTCCGGCCCGCCGCTGCAGGCGACCAGGACGCGCTCGGGGTAGCCGGCCCCGGCAAGGGCGTCCTGCAGCATTTTTCGCGCCGTGCCGACCACCGGCGCGAGGCGGCCGGGCCGGCGTCGTCCGCTGGAAACTGAGGTCGAACCGGCCCCGTTGCGGGCAGTCATGACGGTTAGAGGCCCATCCGGTCGAGCCAGAGCTTGGAGTCGTGGATCTCGGGTTCGCTGGGGAGATGCTCAGCGGACTCCCAGACCTTGTTGAAGCCTGCCATGCCGGCGGCGTCCACCACTTCCCGGACGAACTTGGCGCCGTCAGTGTACTGGCGCATCTTGGCGTCGAGGCCGAGCAGGTTGCGGATGAACTTCTCTATCATGCCGCGGTCCTGGCCGCGGGCATTGAAACGCTGCCGGATGGTCTTCACCGAGGGGACGATGCTGGCGTCCACGGCGTCCATGACAACAGTGGCGTGGCCCTCGAGCAGGCTCATGAGAGCCGTCAGGCGGGACAGGGCCGCCTTTTCCTCCGGGTTCTGGAGCAGGTCCAGGATGGCGCCACGTCCGGGCGCGGCGCCGGGTGCCGCGCGGTCCTTCAGCGACTTCGCGGCCGCGGAGGCCCGTTCCATCAGGGAATCGACGTTGCCCAGCAACAGCCCGCTCAGGTTTTCGATCTCTTGGAGCATGTGGTGCCGCAGCCACGGGGCGGCGGCAAACTGCACCCGGTGCGTCTGTTCGTGGAGGCAGACCCAGAGCCGGAAGTCCGCGGGCTCGACGTTCAATTCGCGTTCCACGGAGATGATGTTCGGAGCGACAAGCAGCAGGCGCCCGGATGCGGGGGCCGTGGAGTTTTCAGCCAACGCGGAGAAGGGATCGTACTGGCCCAGGACTTTGCTGGAAAGGAAGGCCAGGATGGCGCCGAGCTGGCTGCCCGTGATGGCCGCGCTGACGCCGGCAGCTCCGGGGCTGAGGGATCCGCGGCCCTCCAGCAGCTTTTCCATGGCGGGCTTGAGCATGACGGCGAAGCTTTGCGTGTTGGCCTTGGCCCATGAGGCCCTGTCCACCACGAGGACCTCGGAGTCGCGCAGGTCCCGGGCGGCGTCAAGGCCGGTGATGTCGTGGACGTGCGGCACGGAAATGTCCGCCATGAGCCGCAGGTTCTCGACGGCGGCGCCGATCTCGGCAGCGCTCAAAACAGGGCCCGCCGGGGTCAGGCGGGCCGCCGTGGACGCGGCGAGCTCCCAGTTGATGAGATCTTGGGCCTGGACCTCGCTTGATGTCCCACTCGGCGTCCTTGGTGATGGCTTGCTTGATGTCTCGCGTGCAGAGGGCTCCATGGGATCCATCAGAACACAGAGGCCCGACAATCCGCCTTAATTTTCGCTGACCGGCGAACCAGCCGGCCCAAGTCACGGGCGGGCACCGGGGTCCAGCCGGGCCGCCGACTGTCAGCGGCAGCCGCAGCCGGCGAGGACAGCGGCGGAGCGGTCCAGCGCGGCCTTGTTCGCGGCACCCGGGGTCAGCCCGTTGCCGACGAACGAAAAGACCAGAAGCCGGCCGTCGGCGTCGACGACGTAGCCGCTGAGCGCAATGACCGTGTTCAGCGTGCCCGTCTTGGCGCGGACCAGCCCGGCGCCCGCGGCCGAAGCCGCGTCCGTGTACCGGTCCCCCAGCGTGCCGGTGAGACCGGCTACCGGGAACCCGCTGAGGGCGGCGCGCAGCCGGGCGTCTGTCCCCGAGGTCATGGCCCGGACCACGTCCGTGAGCTGCCGGGCCGAGACCCTGTTGGCCAGGGCCAGGCCGGAGACGTCCGCGGCCCGGAGGGCGTCCGTGGGAACGCCCATATCCCGGACCTGCGCCAGCACGGCGGCAATGGCGTCGTCGCTGCTGCCGGGCCGGCCGGCGCCGAGGGCGGTCATCCGTCCCATCACCTCGGCGAGATAGTTGTCCGAGGTCTGCAGCATGAAGTCCACCTGCTGCCCCACCGTGGCGGACTGGACCTCGGCCAGGACCTTGGCGTGTGCGCTGTCGTATGCGCTGTCCGGTGCGCCGGCGCCGATCCGGGCGACCCCGGGGGCCACGGACAGCCCCGCGGCCGCCGCGGCCGCCGCGAGCCGGGCGGCGAACGCCTCGGCGGCGGTCATGGCCCCGTCCTGCGGGCGGGGTCCGGTGGTCTTGGCGGGATCGAACCTGGCGGAGTTCAGGGCCAGCGGGTACAGCGGGGCCATCTCCCCGGCGGCCACGTCCTCGGGGCTCCATGCCTGGCTGAGCGAGGGGCCGGTGAAGAGGGAGTCATCCAGCAGGACGCTCACGGCGCCGGTCACGCCGCCGGCCTGGAGGGCCTCGACCGTCGCGTCGGCGAGCGTCGCGAGCCCGGCACGGCCCAGAACGGCCCCGGGGGCGGATTCTCCGGAGCCCAGGAGGACGTCGCCCCCGCCGGTCAGGACCACCGAGCCGGGGGTTGGCCCCGCCACCACCCGGGTGCTGAAGCGGCGGTCCGGGCCCAGGACGCGCAGGGCCGCGCCCGCTGTGAGGAGCTTCATGTTCGACGCCGGAATGCGGGCCTCGTCGGCCGCGCGGTCAAAGAGCACCTGCCCCGTGGTGGCATCCTGGACGATCCCGGTGAAGGAGCCGGCGCCGTCGGGCTTTAGCGTCCCGTTGAGCTGCGCCGCGAGGGCAGCGCCGGCTGGGACTGGCGCGTTATCGCTGAGGGGCCCGATTCCAGCGGCACCGCTGCCGGGGGCGCTCAGCGTGGCGGGGATCTGCTGCCAGGGCGGGGCTGCCTGCGAGGCGCCGAAGGGCCGGTCAGGGCCGAGGAATGCCGGGGCGATGGCGATGCCGGCGGGCAGTGCCACCGCTACCACCAGGAGGGTCTGGAGCAGCAGTACGGGGATCCCGCGAATCCTGCCGGCCGCCTGTTCGGTGCCCGCGCGGCTGGTTCTCGGTTTCATGCTGCTGCTGGTCCTTAGTCCTGAAATGTCCCCACTAGTTCCTGAAACCAGCGCCTCTCGCTATATCCTCAATAGTAGTCGGCGGCACCGACAGCCCTTATGCACGTGCCGCGCACCCCTGAATTCGTCAAGGAGCATTCCATGAAGCATGACGTGACCATCGAGATCCCCAAGGGATCGCGCGTCAAGTACGAAGTCGACCACGAGACCGGCCGCGTCCGCCTGGACCGCGTCCTGTTCACGTCGATGCAGTACCCCACCCACTACGGTTTCTTCGAGAACACCCTGGGTGAGGATGGAGATCCGCTGGACGCACTGGTGCTCCTGCAGGACTTCGACCTTTACCCCGGCGTGATCGTCGAGTCCCGCCCGATCGGCGTTTTCAACATGACCGACGACGGCGGCGGGGACGCCAAGGTCCTGTGCGTCCCGACCGATGCCCGGTTCGACCACATCAAAGAGATCAGCGATGTCAGCGAGTTCCTGATCAAGGAAATCGAGCACTTCTTTACCCGCTACAAGGACCTGGAGCCGGGCAAGTGGGTCAAGGCCGAAGGTTGGGGCGACCGCGCCGCCGCCGAAGCCGAACTGGCTGCGTCCATCAAGCGCTACGTTCCGGCAGCCGGCCACTGACCGTTTCTGCGCTCCAACGCGGGGTCGCTTGCCGCCCATCCGGACCTCCGGATCGGGCGGCAAGTGACCCCGCGTTTCTTTATTTACTGATGGCGCAACGGTGAGGACCCTCGGCGTCGACCTCGCTGCCGCCGAGAAGAAAACGGCGGTGGCGGTCATCGAATGGGCCGACGGCGCGGCACGCCTGGCGCAACTGTCCCTGGACATTGGCGACGAGGAGATCCTCCGGCTCTTCGGCACCAGCGACATGACGGGAATCGACTGCCCCCTGGGCTGGCCGGACGCGTTTCTTCCCTTTATCGCCGGGCACCTGAACTTCGACGCCCATCCGGTGCTGGACCATGACGGGATCGAAGGCCGCCGGCTGCTGGCCTACCGGGACACAGACAGGTTCGTCACCGGCCAAACGGGCCTGATCCCGCTCAGCGTCTCCGCTGACCGGCTGGCCCACCCGGCGATGCGTTGTGCCGTCATCCAGGCAAAGATCGCCCGGGAATTCGGGGTGCAGGCCAGGGACGGCAGCGGCCGGCTCGCCGAGGTGTACCCGGCGGCTTCGCTGAAATTGTGGGGCCTGCCGACCCGCGGCTACAAGGGGCGGGGCGCACCGGAAACGGAGCGGCTGGCAGTGGCCCTGGACGCGCTGTCGACGGCCGCACCGTGGCTGGACCTGGCCGGACATGATGACCGGCTGGCCGCCTCCGATGACATGTTCGACGCCCTCATCGCCTCCCTGACCGCGCGGGCAGTGGCCCTGGGCAGGACGCTGCACCCCGATGACGGACATCGCCGGGCCGCCCTGACCGAGGGCTGGATCCACATCCCCCGGGGCGGGCTGCAAGAGCTCTCGGGCTAGCCCCGACGGAGGGGCTACTCTCGCAGCGACCAGTTGCTGATCGCGGCCGGGTCCTCGCCGTGCTCCCGGGTGTGGTCACGGGCGCGCATGCGGCTGTCCTGCAGGGACTGGCGCAGCAGCGAGTGCTTCTCGGACAACCCTGGGACCCGGTCGATCGCGTCAATTGCCAGCTGGAACCGGTCGATCCCGTTCAGCATGGCCATGTCGAAGGGGGTCGTGGTGGTGCCTTCCTCCTTGTAGCCGCGCACATGCAAACCCTCCCGGTTGGTGCGCCGGTACGTCAGCCGGTGGATCAGCGCGGGATAGCCGTGGTAGGCGAAGATCACCGGTTTGTCCGCCGTGAAAATGCCGTCGAAGTCCCGGGACGTCAGCCCGTGAGGGTGCTCGCTGGCGTCCTGGAGCCGCATGAGGTCCACCACGTTGACCACCCGCACTTTCAGCCCGGGCGCCCCCTGCTTCAAGAGCTCGGCCGCGGCAACGGTTTCGACTGTGGGGACATCGCCGGCGCAGGCCAGGACGACGTCGGGCTCCTCACCGCTGACTTCGGAGCCGGCGAACTCCCAGATGCCCAGGCCGCGGCGGCAATGGTGCGAGGACTCGTCCGGCCCGAGCCAGGTTGGCGAGGGCTGCTTTCCGCTGACCACGATGTTGATGTAGTCGCGGGAGTCCAGGCAGTGCTCCATCACGGCCAGCAGTGTGTTGGCGTCCGGCGGCAGGTAGACCCGGATGATCTCGGCCTTCTTGTTGACGGCGTGGTCAATGAAGCCAGGGTCCTGGTGCGAAAAACCGTTATGATCCTGCTGCCACACATGGGAGGACAACAGGTAGTTCAGCGAGGCCACGGGCTGGCGCCACGGCAGCTGCCGGTGGACCTTGAGCCACTTGGCGTGCTGGTTGAACATCGAATCGACAATGTGGATGAACGCCTCATAGCAGT
Source organism: Arthrobacter sp. Bi26 (assembly GCF_918697925.1). GTDB lineage: Bacteria > Actinomycetota > Actinomycetes > Actinomycetales > Micrococcaceae > Arthrobacter. The sequence goes on along the minus strand of NZ_CAKKMF010000039.1, from coordinate 3,417 downwards.
TGAACACCCCGTGCCGGCCGGTCAGCAGGTACCCCTCGAGCCAGCCCTGGCAGAGGTGTTCGCTGAGGACTTCCATCACCCGCCCGGCGCGGGCAATATGCTCATCCAGCGCATCAATCCTGTACTGCCAGACCTTGTCGGTGGCGTCGTAGACGGCCTGCAGCCGGTTCGATGCGGTCTCGTCCGGGCCCAAGAGCCGGAAGGTGTCCGGGTTCAGGGCAATAACGTCCCGCAGCCAGGGTCCGAGCGTCATCATCGGACTGATCCGCTCGATGCCGGGTTCGGCGACGTCGACGGCGTGCTGGCGGTAGTCCGGCAGGATGAGCGGACGCAGCAGCAGCCCGCCGTTGGCGTGAGGGTTTGCGCTCATCCGCAGCGGGCCGGCAGGGGCGTTCCTGGCCGTCTCCGGCAGCAGCCGTCCGCGGCCGTCGAAGAGTTCCTGGGGCCGGTAGGACTCGAGCCACTGCTGCAGCTGGCTCAGGTGCTCGGGGTTGGTGCTGACCTCGCCCAGCGGAACCTGGTGGCTGCGCCAGGTCCCCTCCACCTGCAGCCCGTCCACCTCCTTGGGCCCGGTCCAGCCCTTGGGGGAACGCAGCACGATCATCGGCCACTGCGCTGCCCCGTCCTGCGCAGTGCCGTCCTGCGCCGTCCGGCCGCTGCGGTGGGCCTGCTGGATGGTCCGGATCTGGGCCAGGCAGGTGTCCAGCGCGGCCGCAAAATCCCGGTGGGCCGCGGCCGTGTCCACCGGATCGGCCACGGTGACGAAATGGGGGACGTGCCCGTAGCCGCGCAGCAGCTGTTCCAGCTGGGCTTCTGGCATGCGGGCCAAAATCGTGGGGTTGGCGATCTTGTAGCCATTCAGGTGCAGGATGGGCAGCACCGCGCCGTCGGCCGCCGGGTCCAGGAAGTTGTGCGAATGCCAGCTGGCGGCCAGCGGCCCGGTCTCGGCTTCGCCGTCACCGATGACGACGGCGGTGATCAGCTCCGGGTTGTCGAAGACGGACCCGTACGCGTGTGCGAGTGAGTACCCGAGCTCGCCGCCTTCGCTGATCGAGCCGGGGGTCTCAGGGGCGGCGTGGCTTGGAATGCCTCCCGGGTAGGAGAACTGCCGGAACAGCTCGGCCAGGCCGGCTTCGTCGTCGCCGACGTGCCCGTAAATCTCCGAATACGTGCCTTCCAGCCAGGCGTTGGCCACCAATGCGGGGCCGCCATGGCCGGGACCGGCGACGAACAGCATTTGCTGGCTGTCCCGGCGGATGGCCCGGTTCAGGTGGGCATAGACGAAATTCAGTCCGGGCGTGGTCCCCCAGTGGCCAAGGAGCCGGGACTTTGTGTGTTCTGCGCTGAGGGGTTCGCGCAGCAGCGGATTGGACCGGAGGTAGATTTGCCCCACTGAGACATAGTTCGCCGCCCGCCACCAGCGGTCCACCAGGTCCATGGCCGCACCGTCCGGGATCGGGTCGGCCAGAATCGGGCCGTCGGCCGGCATTTGAGTGCGGGTGCTTCCATTCAGGTCACTGCTGGACATGTCACTGCTCACTGGGGTCCTCGCATCCGTGGTCCTGCCTCGGCGTATTTTGTCCATCGCAACACGTCCGGCGGACGGGACACAACCCCGGTCCACGGGCGCTGCCGGCGACTTGCCCCCCAAGTGCCAGCAGGTAATGTGTCATCCAGAATGTTCACGCTGACCATCAATCAAACCGACAGCCGGCGCGACGGCGACCGCGTGCCGCAGCTCCTGAGGGACCTGCGGCACATTCCGGCGCGCCTCGATTTCGACCGTTCCGTGGAGGACGAGGTCCAGGGGATCGTGGACTGTCCGCATCAGGCGGTGGAAGCGGCCATGATCGCCCTGCGCAGCGGCAGCTGGTACGTCGGCATTGGCGTGGGACCGGTCAATGAACCCCTGCCGAACCAGATCAAGGACGCCTCCGGACACGGGCTGATCTATGCCAGGCGCGCCGTGGATCGCCTCCGGAACCACAAGGACCGCGTTCGGGTGGCCGTGGAGGGACCGCTGGCCGATATTGCGGCAGAAGCCGAAGCCGTCCTGCGCCTCCTGGGCCACATTGTGCACGACCGGAGCCACGCGGAATGGCGGGTGCTGGACCTGCTCACTCCGGGGGTGCGGGGTCAGCAGAAGGCAGTCGCGGAGGAACTCGGGATCACTACGCAGGCCGTGAGCAAAGCCGTGGCACGGTCCCAGTGGAACGAAGAGCACGCGGCCCGGCCGGGCGCGGCACGGCTCCTGGGCCTCATCCTGGACGTCCGCTAGCCGGCCCGGTCCCTTCCGGGAACCGTCCGCCCCGCGATGCCTAGAGGAGGCTGCGAAGCACGTGCGCGGCGCCGTCGTCGTAGACCGATTTCGTCACTTCATCTGCGGCGGCAATCACTTCAACGGGGGCCTGGCCCATGGCCACGCCACGGCGCGCCCAGGTCAGCATCTCGATGTCGTTGCGGCCGTCCCCGACGGCGATGGTGCGGTGCGCTTCAATGCTGAGCCGGTCCCGGAGCTGTTCCAGCGCGCTGGCCTTTGTGACTCCGGCGGCGGCAATGTCCAGCCACGCCGTCCAGCCCACCGAATACGTCACGCCGGCGAGCCCGATGTGGCGGATCGCGGTGTTGAACTCTTCGGGGGTGTTCTCCGAGCTGAAGACCACCACGCGCACGGCGGTTGCCTCAAGCATGGTCTGGAAGTCGACGCCGACCGCTTCGACGCCGAAGCTGGCGTCCTGGAAGCGTTCGGTGGACAGGAAGTTGCCGTCCGCGTCCTCGAGCGCGTACTTGGCAGTGGGCAGCCGCTTGCGCAGGGCGCGGAGCACCGGCCCGGGGTCAAATGTTGCCTTGTGTAGGATTTCATAGCCGTCCGGCAGCCCGGAGTCGACGCGCAGGATCACACCGCCGTTGGAGCACACGGCGTAGCCGTTGTCGATCCCGATGTGTTCGATCACGGGCAACGTGGCGTTGAGGGAGCGGCCGGTGGCGATCATGACGTGGTGGCCGGCGGCCACGACGGCCTGGGCGGCCTCGCGGACGGGAACCGACATGTGCCCGTCGTGGTCCACGAGGGTGCCATCGACGTCCAGTGCGATCAGCATCTTTTCGCCGGCGCCGTTCCGGCCGCTTCTGTCCCGCGCTGACTTGATCGGGGCTGACTTGATCGGGGCTGACTTGACCGGGGCTGCCGTGATCGGGGCTGCCGTGTTCTTGTCTGTCGTGTTCTGGTGTGTGGTGCGCCGGTCATCGTTGCCGGCGACTGAGGATTCAGTCATGGTTGTCATCTCACAAGTAGAGCAGACACCCCCGACGGCCGCTAGGACACACGCCACAGCAGCGTGTTAACTTGTGGTAAACACCCACAGCTTCTCCCCAGTGTGAATGTTTACCCGGCGGCCACCGGAGGCCTGGCTGGGG
>NZ_CAKKMF010000038.1 GCF_918697925.1 Arthrobacter sp. Bi26 | reverse complement strand
GCCCCGGCCCCGGCCAGCCGCGGTGCCTTGCCGCTGGAAGGCGTCAGCCCCATGGATTTCCAGTTGCGGGATTGCTTCAAGGACTTCGATCCGGATGCGCAACAGTCCACCGTCGTGGACTGCGCCACAGGTCACTCGGCGCAGCTGGTCGCCGTGGAGAAGTACGGGGCAGATGAGTCCTACCCCGGCCGGGAACAGCTCAAGCAGAAAGCGCGCAATGCCTGCAAGGAAGCACCGCTGACGGACAAGGCGGGAGATTACGACCTGAGCTACAAGCTGGCCTACCCGAGCTCGCGCAGCTGGGACAAGGGCGACCGCCGGGTCGACTGCTACGCCGTGACGGACACCGGAAACGTCATCATGGAGTCCCTGCTGCCCTAACCTTGCCCGGCTTTACTGCACTGGATTAGCGCATGGCCGTAGCCCGCCGGCATGGCGCACGGCTTTAGACCAGTTAGCCCGCCGGCAGCCGGGACGGGCCCGGCTGCCGGCGGCACTTAGCGCGCTCTAGCCGCCGGCGCCTATTCCTTGCGCCGGACCGAGAGCCCGGTGCCGGTGGCCGCGCCGCCGTCGGGCAGACCACTGCCCTCCAGCCCGCCCATGGTGAGTTCCATCAGGTCCGGCGCGGTGTCCACCAGGACGGTGTCGCCGTCGGTGATTTCGCCGGCCAGGATGGCCTTTGCCAGCCGGTCGCCGATCTCGCGCTGCACCAAGCGGCGCAGCGGCCGGGCGCCGTACGCGGGATCGAAGCCGGACACGGCCAGCCAGGCGCGGGCGCCCTCGGTCACTTCGAGGTTCAGCCGGCGGCCCTTGAGCCGCTCGCCGAGCTCCTTGACCTGCAGTTCCACGATCTGGGACAGTTCCTCCACGGTCAGGGGATCGAACAGCACCACCTCATCGAGCCGGTTCAGGAATTCCGGTTTGAAGGAGGCGTTCACCATGGCCATGACGGCGTTCTTCTTGGCCGCGGCGTCGAGGCCGGGGTCCACCAGGAACTGGCTGCCCAGGTTCGAGGTGAGCACCAGGATCACGTTGCGGAAGTCGACGGTGCGGCCCTGACCGTCGGTGAGCCGTCCATCGTCGAGCACCTGAAGGAGGATGTCGAAGACCTCCGGGTGCGCCTTTTCCACCTCATCCAGCAGCAGGACCGAGTACGGGCGCCGCCGCACGGCCTCGGTGAGCTGGCCGCCCTCCTCGTAGCCGACGTACCCGGGGGGCGCCCCGACGAGCCGGGCCACGGAGTGCTTCTCCGAATATTCGGACATGTCGATCCGCACCATTGCGCGCTCGTCGTCGAAGAGGAAGTCCGCGAGGGACTTGGCGAGCTCGGTCTTGCCGACGCCGGTGGGGCCGAGGAACAGGAACGAGCCGGTGGGCCGGTTGGGGTCGCTGATCCCGGCGCGGGCGCGGCGTACGGCGTCGGAGACCGCGGCGACGGCCTTCTGCTGGCCGATCAGCCGCTCACCCAGGACGTGCTCCATGTTCAGCAGCTTCTGGCTCTCGCCCTGCAGCATGCGCCCCGCGGGGATGCCGGTCCAGGCCGAAATAACCTCCGCGATGTCATCGGCGGTGACCTCATCGGCCACCATCTGCCTCGATTTATCGGGCACGGCCGCCTCGGCCTCGGCGGCGGCGTTCAGTTCCCGCTCCAGGGACGGGATCTCGCCGTAGAGGATTCTGGACGCCGTCTCCAGGTCCCCCTCGCGCTGGGCTTTGTCGGCGGCGGAGCGGAACTCGTCGAGCTTGGCCCGCAGGTCGCCCACCCGGTTCAGGCCCGCTTTCTCGGCCTCCCAGCGGGCGTTCAGGCCCGCGAGCTCCTCCTTCTTGTCCGCCATGTCCGCGCGCAGGGCCGCAAGGCGTTCCACCGAGGCGGGGTCGGTCTCGCCGGCAAGGGCCAGTTCCTCCATGGTCAGGCGGTCCACCTGTCGGCGCAGCTGGTCGATCTCCTCCGGGGCGGAATCGATTTCCATGCGCAGCCGGGACGCGGCCTCGTCCACGAGGTCGATGGCCTTATCCGGCAGCTGCCGGCCGGAGATGTACCGGTTGGAGAGGGTCGCGGCCGCCACGAGGGCGGAGTCGGAGATGGACACCTTGTGGTGGGCCTCGTAGCGTTCCTTGAGGCCACGCAGAATGCCGATGGTGTCCTCAACGCTGGGCTCGCCCACGTAGACCTGCTGGAACCGGCGCTCCAGGGCGGGGTCCTTTTCGATGTTCTCGCGGTACTCGTCCAGCGTGGTCGCCCCGATCAGCCGCAGCTCGCCGCGGGCCAGCATGGGTTTGAGCATGTTGCCGGCGTCCATGGAGCTGTCCCCCGTGGCTCCGGCGCCCACCACCGTGTGGAGTTCGTCGATGAACGTGACGATCTGCCCCTCGGAGCCCTTGATTTCCTCCAGGACAGCCTTGAGCCGCTCCTCGAATTCGCCGCGGTACTTCGCCCCGGCCACCATCGAGGCGAGGTCCAGCGCGATCAGGGTCTTGCCGCGCAGGCTTTCGGGCACGTCGCCTTCCACGATCCGCTGGGCGAGGCCCTCGACGACGGCGGTCTTGCCGACGCCGGGCTCGCCGATAATAACGGGGTTGTTCTTGGTGCGGCGGCTCAGGACCTGGATGATGCGCCGGATCTCGGCATCGCGGCCAATCACCGGGTCCAGCTTGCCCGAGCGGGCCACCGCCGTGAGGTCCGTGCCGTACTTCTCCAGCGCCTGGAACGCGTTCTCCGGGTCCGCGTTGTCCACTTTGCGGTCGCCACGGACGCCCGGCAGGGCGGCCAGCAGCGCCTCATGGGAGGCGCCGGCCTCGCGCAGGAGCTTCCCGACGCCGTCGCTCCCGGCAGCAAGGCCCAGCAGCAAATGTTCGGTGGAGACGAAAGTGTCCCCGAGGCGCTCGGCCTCGTTCTGGGCATTCTTGATCGTCTGCAGCCCGGCCCGGGACAACTGCGCCTGCTGCACGCTGCTCCCGGACGACGACGGAAGCGCCTTGATGGCGGTGCTCGCCTGGACGCTGACGGCGTCCGGATCTGCGCCGGTGGCCCGGAGCAGTGCGACGGCGACGCCCTCCCGCTGGTCCATGAGCGCTTTGAGCAGGTGGGCGGGCTCGAGCTGCGGATTACCCGCGGTCGAGGCGTTCATGGCGGCGGCAGCGAGAGCCTCCTGGCTCTTGGTGGTGAATTTGGCGTCCAAAGAGGGCTCCTTCCGGAATGGTCCTGTGTCAAAGTTGAGTCTACATCGCTCAACTTTGCCATGAGGGACGCTGGCTCCATGTTTGCCGAGAGCGAAACGCCTGTCTAGGGGCCGAATGCCCGCGGGCCGGGGCGGTCCGCGGGCATCCCTCCTCGGCCCGCTCCGGCCCGGAAGGCCCCGGCCCGGAAGGGACATGCCCTCCTGTCGGCCCAAGGACTGGACATAGTCCCAATATGTCCACAGCCCGGGTCCAGGGCTGGGCATGTCCCCTCGACCTGGTCTCGAACGATGGGCATGTCCCCTCGACCTGGTCGCGAACGATGGGCGTGTCCCCTCGACCTGGGCGCGACCACTGGACATGCCCTCTGCTGGCACACACAGCAGGACATGCCCCCCGCCGCCAGAAGCGACCGCCGGACATGCCCTCCGTTGGCACGCACCGGTGGGCATACTCCCCATATGCCCACTCTTAGGCCCGACGACTGGACATGTCCCACGCTGCTGGATGTGGCCACGGGACATGCCCTCTGCTGGCACGCACAGCTGGACATGTCCCCAGTTAGATCTGGCGGAGTTCAGAGGGGCGAGGCTCAGCCCGGCGGAGTTCAGCGAGGCTCGGCTCGGCCTGGCGCGGCTCAGCGGGGCGCAGCCTGGCCGCCGTGACAAGGCCAGGTCGGAACGGGCGGTCCGGTGGCTGGGTCCCCCAAGGAGCCGGCCACCGAACCAAACACCCCCACCCCCAAAGCTTGTCACATGTTTGACAGGATTGTCACACGCCGCTCCCGGCCGTACCCAAGCTCATCGGTATTGTGGAATCCATGAATGAGACGGCGGCACCGCAGAATCCCGATCAGCGGAGTGTATTCCTCGACAAAGCGCACCCTGCTGCCTGGCGCGCACTCAACGGGCTGGGCTTGAAAGTCAAGGAAGCCGCCGGGGAAGCCGGGCTGGACGGGACGCTGATCGAGTTGCTCAATGTCCGCATTTCGCAGATCAACGGCTGCGCCTACTGCCTTGACATGCACGTGGGCGATGCCATCAAGAACGGTGAGTCGGCCCAGCGCCTGGCCGTGCTCTCCGCATGGCGCGACACCACTCTTTTCTCCGAAAAGGAACGCGCAGCCCTGACGCTGGCCGAGGCCATCACCACCATCTCTGACGCCCAAACCCGCGACCACGAAGGCGCACAGGCCCGACGGCACCTGACGGCCGAAGAGTTTTCCGCCGTCAGTTGGCTGGCGATCACGATGAACGCGTTCAACCGCGTCTCGATTGTCAGCCAGCACCCGGTCCGCGCCGCCCGCGACTGACCCGGTCCGCGCCGCCCGCGACTGACCCGCCCGCGACTGACCGGCTCCGCGCCGCCGTTTCGAACCCGCCAGCAGGCTGACCCGCCCGCGGCTAACCGCCAGAACACCCCTGCAGGACGCCCGGTCGGCGCGCATCCGAGCGTCCGAGATGCCATGGTCATCAACGAGGTGCGGCTGGCCAAACAACTGGCGGTAGCCACAGCTGGCGCACGGTCGTAAGCTCGGAAAGTGGGGCGGAGCCGCGGTCACCGAGGGAGCACTGCCATGAGGTGGGTCAGGCCGGGTCACCCGGAATACGACGAAACACGACGACTCTTCAACGCCATGATCGACCGTCATCCGGCCGTCATTGCCCCATGTGCCGACGCGGAAGGGGTGGCCGACGCGTTGGCGTATGCGCGGACGCACGGCCTCGATGTCGCCGTCCGCGCCGGCGGCCATTCCGTGGCCGGCGTGTCGATGAACGACGGCGGCCTTGTGATCGATGTTCGTCCGATGAAATCCGCCCGGGTGGACCCGGAGGCCCGCACTGCCACGGTGGGTGCAGGGCTCACCTGCGGCGAGTTTGACCGCGCCACTCAGGAATATGGCCTGGCACTCACCGGCGGGCGGGTCTCCACGACAGGTCTCGCCGGTTTCACGCTTGGGGGCGGGTCAGGCTGGCTCGAGCGTGCCTTCGGCTTCGCGTGCGACGACCTCGTCTCCGTGGATCTGGTCACGGCCGCCGGTGAGCACGTGACGGCCAGCGCCCGGGAGAATCCCGAGTTGTTCTGGGCCCTGCACGGAGGCGGTGGGAACTTCGGCGTCGCCACGTCGTTCACCTTCGGCCTGCACCAGCTCGGGCCAAAAGTACATGCCGGAGTGCTGATGTGGCCGGGGGACGCGGCGCCGGAACTCAGCCGGGGCTACCGGGACTTGGCCGTCGCGGCCCCCAACGAAGAGTCCGCCACCCTCATCTACGGGATTGCGCCGGCGGAACCCTTCGTGCCCCCGAACATGGTGGGCAAGATGGCGGTGTATGTCGTGTATGTCTTCGCCGGGGACGCCGAGGAAGGCAAAGAACATGCCAAGGCCTACCGGGAGCTTGGCCCTGTTGTGGACCTGGTGGAGGATACTGGCTACGCAGATTTCCAGTGCTCCCTCGACGACCCGCCGGGCAAGTACAACTACTGGAGCGCTGACTATCACGACGAACTCTCCGACGACGCCTTGGATGTCATCATCGAATCGGCGCGGAACCTCCCCGGGCCAAGTTCCCAGCAACTGATAGCCCATTGGGGCGGGGCGGTGAGCGGGCCTGCAGCATCGGCGACGCCGCTCCTGAACCGGAGTGCCAGCTGGGTGAGCCACCCGTTCGGCCTGGGCGACACCCCGCAGGGCGGGCAGGAAGCGAAGGCATGGGTCAAACGCTTCCGGCGGGACATATCCCCCTACGCCACCGGAGGCGTCTGGCTGAACTTCATCGGCGACGAAGGACAAGCCCGGATCCGCGCGGCCTACGGCGACGAAAACTACAACCGGCTGGCAGAAGTAAAACGCGAGTTTGACCCCGGGAACGTTTTCCGCGGCAACCAGAACATTCGCCCCGCCGTCGCGGTGTGACCCCGGCCCGCGCCCGTCCGACGCCGGCCGGGGCTCGTCCCCGCCCGCGCCGGCGCCGAGTTCGTGCCCGCGGACGGGGCTAGAATGCCACCATGGCCGTCTACGTCGATCCGCCCCTCTGGCCTGCCCACGGAACCCACTTTTCCCACCTCGTTTCGGACACCTCGCTCGAGGAGCTGCACACGTTCGCCGCGGCTGCCGGCATCTCCGGGCGCGCGTTCGACGGCGACCACTACGACGTCGCCGAGGACCGGTACAAGGACCTGGTCTCAGCCGGTGCCATTCCAGTGGAGGGCCGGGTCCTGGTCCGCAAACTGATCGACAGCGGGCTGCGGATCCCGGCCCGCCGGCGCGGCAAGGCCCTCCGGGTCCCGCTCCTGAACCGCTGGAATCAGGCGCTGCCGGGCCACGACGCCCTCTTCCTGGACCTGCTGGATCGCTGGGGCGAGGAGCACCGGAAGTACCACGGCCGCACCCATCTGCTGGCGGTGCTGGAGGCCTTGGACCTGCTGTGCGATCCGGCCGATCCGCCCCGGACCGTGGTGCTGGCCGCCTGGTTCCACGACGCCGTCTACCGCGGCGTGGCGGGACAGGACGAGGAAGAATCGGCGCGGCTGGCCGAAGACCGGCTCCGGCATGCCGGTCTCCCGGCCGCCGAGGTGGACGAAGTGGTGCGCCTGGTGCTGATGACGGCAGACCACCGTCCGGAGCCCGGGGACGACGGCGGCGCCTTGCTCAGCGACGCCGATCTCTCCGTCCTCGGCGGGGAACCGGAGGCCTACGCCCGGTACCTCGCCGCCGTTCGGGAAGACTTCGCGCATATCGGCGACGCCGACTTCGCCGCCGGCCGCGCCGCCGTCGTCCGCCGGTTGCTGCAGCTTGATCCGCTCTTCCACACTGACCGCGCCCGCGGTCTGTGGCTGGAGCCAGCCCGCCGTAACCTGCAGGGCGAGCTCGCTTGACGGTGTCACCGGCGGGCCACCGGCAGGCACCCGGCAGCCCAACCGCAGCCGGTGAGGCTCAGGCGGCAACGCTGAGGTGATTCGCCAGCCGGTCGAACGACTCGCGCCACCCTTCGCCGTGGCGGTCGCGGCTGGCCGCGGAGTCAAACGGACCCTGGGTGAATGTCATCTGCGTGCCGCCGTCGATCTCCTCCAACCGGATGGTCACCTCGGTCTCGAAGCCGCGGGTGCCGTCCGGCCTGTCCCAGGCATGGGTGAACACGAACAGGTGCGGCGGCTCAACATCCGTATGCACCCCGCTCCACCAGAATTGCTGCCCGGTACTGTCCTGGATCATGCAGGCGCGGTGCAGGCCGCCGACTTCGAGGTCCGCGTCGACGCTCTCACGCGGGACATGGAAGCCGCGCGGACCCCACCACTGCGGAGCCTGGTCCGGGTCCGTCAACGCGGACCACACGCCCCGGATCGGGGCCCTGAACTCGCGGACAATGACAAGCATGAGGTCCGTGTCCCCGGACGCCGGTTCGCTCATGGTCTTCTCCCTCGGATTGCTTGGACTGACAGGGGAAGTGCCCCTCGGCCCCCTGGCTGCGCTGCCGCCCTAGCGTCGGCTGGGGCTGTAGGCGACCACATAGCGCGAATTGCTCGGAACGATCTGTTTGCCGAGCGGCATCAGCGAGACAGGGATGAGCTTGAGGTTCGCGATCGCCAGCGGGATGCCGACAATCGTGATGGCCATGGCGAAGGCCGTGACGACGTGCGCGATCGCGATCCAGATGCCTGCCACCAACAGCCAGATGACGTTTCCCAGCAGGGCAAACACGCCGTTTCCGCCCGGCTTGTCCACCACCATGCGGCCGAAGGGCCACAGGGCATAGGACGCGATGCGGAACGAGGCGACCCCCCACGGAATGGTGACCACCAGCACGCAGCAGACGACGCCCGCCAGGAAATATCCAAGGGCCAGCCACAAGCCGCCAAAGAACAGCCAGATGATGTTCAGGAGTGTCTTCATGGATTCATTCTCGCCCGTAGGAGTGACATTCGGATTAGTGGTTCACCCGGAAAAATCCCTGACTTTCGCGCCCGGCCCGTGTCCGGCACCTGGCAACCGGCTTCCATCTCCCGGCTCCTGGTTGCGCCCGGCCTCTTTGGCGCTTACGTCTCGGCCTGCTTGACCATGGCGGCCTCAACGTTGATCTTGACCTTGTCGCTGACCAGCAGCCCGCCCGCTTCGAGGGCGGCATTCCAGGTCAGGCCGAATTCCTTCCGGCTGATGTCCGCCTCAGCACTGAATCCGGCCCGGGTGGCGCCGAAGGGGTCCACCGCCACGCCGGTGTACTCGACTTCGAGTTCCACGAGCTTGGTAACACCGCGGATGGTGAGCTCGCCGGTCAGCACGTAGTCATCCCCGTCGCCCCGGATCCCTGTGGCCCGAAACGTCATGTCGGGGTACGTCTCGACATCGAAGAAGTCGGGGCCGCGGACGTGGCCATCACGGTTGGCGTCCCCCGAATCGAAACTGGCGGTCTTGACTGTGGCGTGCAGGCTGGCGTCCGCCAGCGACTCGCGCACCCGCGCCTCGGCGGAGGCCTCGTTGAACCGGCCGCGGACCTTGCTGATGCCCGCATGGCGGACGCTGAAGCCGATTTCGCTGTGGGACATGTCCAGCGTCCACACACCGGGGGTCAAACCTTCGGGCAGAGTCACAACGGTCTCCTTCGAGCGGTGGCGGGGTCTGTCCCGCCGGGGGTGATGGGAGGGGTTTCCCCACTTTGCATGCTAACGAGGAAGCCCGCCCCGGGCTAGGGTCCGACCGGCCTTAGATGCGGGACACGCGACTCGCGACACGCCAGCGGGCACGCTGCCTTGGGACTTCCGGATTTCCGACGGCGGATTCCGCTTTCCGGGACCGACGCGTTCTCTGGCCTTCGCTCCGCGGCCGGGTTACTCTGGCCTATAAATGCCGGGCAATCACCGAATTTCGCAGAACTATTCGCACAGTCCTGATCAACCAAGTGATGTGAGGAATCGTGGCCGGGTCCCTGGGGAAACGTGGCAAGGCGGGCATCGGCGCTTGCTTGCTGAGCCTGGGCCTGCTGCTTCCGGCCTGCCTGCCCGGCCCGCCGGAACCCGCACCGCGCCCGAGCCCGGGCACGCCGTCGTCCGCACCGCCGTCGTCCGCACCGCCGTCGTCCGCACCGCCGTCGTCCGCACCGCCGCCGTCGTCGCCTGCCGCGCCACCAGCTGGCGAGCCCGTGCACTTCACCGCCCAGGGGGACATCGGCGTGGGCGCGGGCGCTAAAAAGGTGCTCGACGTCGTTGCCGGCCTCGATCCCCACCTGAACCTCGCCCTCGGTGACTTCACCTACAAAGCCGGGCTCGAACAGCAGTTCTGCGACATGGTCACTGACCGCCTCGGCAACGAATTCCCCTACCAGCTGGTGACCGGCAACCACGAGAGTGACGGCCATGACGGCGACATCGAGAAATTTGTCCAGTGCCTGCCCAACAAGCTGCCCGGCCTGCAGGGCGAATACGGCACCCAGTGGCGCGTCGATGTCCCCGAGCAGAATCCCGTTGTCCGCTTCATTCTTGTCTCCCCCGGCATCGAGTTCCGGGGCGGGGAGCCGCTGGACTACTCAAGGGGCAGCGAGCGCTGGCGCTGGACCGCGAACGCCATCGACGAGGCCAAATCGCAGAACATCCCCTGGACCGTGGTGGGCATGCATACCCCGTGCCTGAGCGTCGGCAACTATGACTGCCAGGCGGGGCAGGACTTCACCAACATGCTGATCGAAAAGGACGTGGATTTGGTCCTGTCCGGCCACGACCACGTCTATCAGCGGACGCATCAGCTGGCCACGGGCGGAAGCTGCGCGGAACTCGTTCCCGCCAGCTTCACCTCCGGATGCCTGGCCGATACCGATGGCACTATGGTCCAGGGCTCGGGGACCGTGTTCGCCACCGTTGGCGTTGGCGGCGTGGGACTCTACAACGTCAGATCCGATGACCCGGAAATGCGCTATTTCGCCAGCACATCCGGCAAGAACCGGGAACCGGCCTTTGGGACCCTGGACGTCAAGGCCACCGTGGATCAACTTGCCGCCCGGTTCGTTCCTGCGGACGGCTACACCTTCTCGGATTCCTTCACGCTCCGGCGCAAGTGATCCGCCACAAGCATTCGGCCACCGGTAATCTGCCGTGTAATCCGCCGGGGACTGAGTCTCAAGCCGGCACCCAGACGCTGATCCAGTCGAGCGAGACATGGCCTTGGGTTGCCGGGGCCGGGCAGCCGGTCAGGCAGGACTCGGTCTGCAGGATCAGGTGCATGGGCGATGTCGGCGCCTTGGTGCTGACGCCCAGAGAACGCCCGTCGAGGAAGAACTCGACCCGCCCGGGACTCCATTCCATCGTGGCTATATGCCACGATGTCACGGACTGGTCCGAATCGAATTTCTCGAAGGCGTCCGCGCCGTTCCGGTCATAGTGGACAGCGCCGTAAATGATTGCGGCCAGGTCCCCTTCGGGGAAGTCCACTTCGCCGTCCCGGGGCCAGACGCCGCTGTCCGGCCACAGCAGCCATGCCGTCTTGAATCCGGGCAGCGCATCAGCCCGGTAGCGGACCGAGTACCGGCCATGGAGGAGACTGTTGGCGCGCGGCGGGTTGGAGCTGGCGTTGGGGATTTTGGGCGTCGGCGCCGCCCCCATCGAGATCCCGTTCTCCGAGTGCAGGTACCAGTCCAGCGAGCCATTGCGGACACTAAGCACCTTGGACGGGTAGTAGCCGGAAGTTCCACCGCTGCGTTGTCCGGCAGTATCCGGCGTCCCGTCCTTGTACCCGGCGCTCCACCGTGCGTTGTAGAGCGGGCCGGGGAAGCGGCCCAGCGGGACGTCGCCGGCGGAGAAATCCTCGACAAAGACCTGCTTCCAGCCGGGCAGGTCACCTGTCATTGTCACATCCGTGGTCGGGACCGGAAGCTGTGCCGGGCCGGGTGCGGATTGGGGCGCGGGCGGACTTCCCGGCGACGGGGCGGGCCCAGTCACGGCACCACTTTCCGGAGCTCCCGTCGGCGCCCCCGGCGTGACGCCTGTGCCCGTGGAGCCAGTGTCCGTGGCGCCTGACGGTCCGGCCGGCGACGCCGAAATGGACGTGAAGAGCGGCCGCTCGCTCCGTGGAGCACCATCCGCGACGCAGGCCGCCAGGGCCAGGACTGGGCCCAGGACCATGGCGGGAACCGCCATGAACCGGAAGGTGAGGAGACGCCGGCGGCTTGCCGGTACGCGCCCCCTTATAACGCGCGTCCGCATCCGCCCAGTGTCGCATGGAGGTAACCCTCCATCAACAGAATTCCTACATTTTTACTTGAATCATCAAGTTAATCCAAGGTTAATGCAAGGTGCCGTGAGCAGACTTTAACCCTGGGGTATATCACTAAGTTGTCCACAACTGTTCAGCGTCAGCGATGGGTCTATTTTCCGGTTGGAGGAGTCGGAAAAGCGCTGCAGTTGAGACGAGCAGAATACGTTATTGAGTGGTGAGGCCAGTGTCCATCCCGAATCTCAAGCCAAACGTGCGCCCCCAAACGACGCCCCCGCCGGCAAATCCCTCAGTCAGTGTGGTGATCCCCACCTTGAACGAGGCAATGAACCTGCCGTGGGTGCTGCGGCGCATGCCCTCCTACGTAGATGAGGTGGTAATTGTTGATGGCCGTTCCTTGGACGGCACAGTCGATGTGGCCCGGGCCTTGCGCCTGGACGTCGTGGTGGTGGCAGAACCCCGCCCCGGGAAAGGAAACGCCGTGCGGGCCGGATTTGCCGCGGCCTCCGGCGACATCATCGTCATGCTGGACGGTGACGGCAGCATGGACCCCCAGGAGATCGGTTGGCTGGTGACTCCGCTCCAGCATGAATACGACTTCGTCAAAGGCTCCCGCTATGTGACTGGCGGCGGCTCGGACGATCTCACGTGGCTGCGCAGCGGGGGAAACAAGATGCTCACCGGGCTCGCCAACGCCGTTCTCCACAGCGACTACTCAGACCTTTGCTACGGCTACATCGCCCTGCGACGCGAATGCGTTGACATTCTGGAGCTGGAGTCGGACGGGTTCGAGATCGAAACTGAACTGATTGTGCGGGCCTCAAGGGCCGGACTCCGCATCGCCGAGGTTCCCAGCCATGAACTGTCCCGCATCTCGGGCCAGTCGAATCTTCACACGTTCCGGGACGGCTGGCGGGTCCTGCGCACCCTTGCCCGCGAGCGCGTGAGTTGGGAGGCCCCGACCGCCGGAGCCCGTCCCGAAGCCCTGCGTCGAGTCAAGTACAAGTACCCCAGCGAAATGTTCCCGCACGTTCCCACCGATCCCAGCAGCGTTCTGGGCGTACGGGCAGGCGAATAGGATGTCCGAAGACTCCAGCTTCCCGGCAGTATCCGTGGTCATCTGCTCCTACTCGGAGGACCGGTGGGACAGGCTGATGGGCGCCTTGGACTCGGTCCGCACCCAGACCGTCCCACCCAAGCAGACGATCGTCGTCGTCGACTACAACGTCGACTTGTACAAGCGCCTCATCTTCACCGTCCCGGACGCCGTAATTGTCGAGAACACCGGGCCCAAGGGCCTCTCCGGCGCCCGCAACACCGGAGCGGGCATCGCCAAGGCGGAGATCGTGGCCTTCCTCGATGACGACGCCGAAGCCGAGCCGGATTGGCTCGAGCGGCTCGCGGCCCTGTACGACGATCCCGATGTTCTGGCTGTTGGCGGCCGGGTAGAGCCGCTCTGGGAAGCCGGGCGCCCGGGCCACTTCGCCAAGGAGCTCGACTGGATTGTCGGCTGCACGTACCGGGGGATGCCCAAAGTCGCCGCCGAGGTCCGCAATGTCATTGGCGCGAACATGTCCTTCCGCGCCGAGGTCCTGGACCGGGTCGGCGGTTTCAACACAGCCCTTGGACGCCAGGACGCCCTCCCGCTGGGCTGCGAAGAGACCGAACTGTGCATCCGCGCGGTGATCGGAGCTCCCGGATCCCGGGTGGTTTATGAGCCCGCGGCCCTGGTGCACCATCACGTTCCGGTCGAACGCGGCACCCTGCGCTACATCCTTGCACGCTCCTGGGGCGAAGGGATTTCCAAGGCGCAGGTCAGCAGGGTGGTCGGCCACAAACGGGCGCTCGGCCCCGAACGGCGCTATGTCCGGCAGGTCCTGCCACGTGCAGTGTTTGCCGGAATCCGCGGCTGGCTCAGCGGCGGGGACCGCGCCGGTCTCGCCCGGGCGGCAACCATCCTCGCCGTTCTCGCGGCCACCGCGACCGGCTATGTACGCGGCCGCCGCCTGCCCGCCGCGCCCTCGCCGCTGAAAGCTGCCGCGGTGTCGACGGAAGAGCCTTGGAGGGAAGTCCAGTGAACCGCGCAATTTACGTGCCCGTCCCCGTACACCGCCCCGTGCAGCCCCTGCACGCGGAACCACCTGACCGCAGGAACCCGACCCCAGAAAGCTTGGATCATGAGCCAACCTGAACGCGACGTGAAACAGCCGATTGGCGCCTCTGCCGGAGCCTCCTTCGATGTCCACGGGATCGTGGGCATCGATGTCGAGGCCGGGACGCCGGGGGAACCGCAACTGAGGGACATGCTCGCCCCGTTCCTGGGGAACTCCGGCGCGCCACGGCGGATCACCATCGGCGCCACGATATCGCCCATTTCCAGCCAGTCGCATGCGGAGGATGCCTACCGGTTCACCGGGGAGTCCCTCTATATTCCGGCTGACCGCGTCCAGATTATCGAGACGAAGGACGGGTACCGGATCGAAGGCGCCGGCGAGCTCCTGACCTCTGTGATTCCGTTGCTGGACCGGCTGTGCGTCCAGGAGGAGACGGCGATGATCCATGCAGCGGTTGTGGACTTCCGCGGCTCCGGGGTTCTCCTCCCGGCCTGGGGCGGGGTCGGAAAAACCAGCACGGTGGCGAAGCTGGTGGCCATGCGCGACGTGCGGTTCATGGCGGACGACTGGGCCTTCATGGGCGCAGGCGGAATGCTCATGGGCTACGCCAAACCGATGTTCATCAAGCCCCACCACCGCGCCATCTACCCGGACATGTTCCGCGGGACGCGCAAGCCCTTAGCCCCTGGATGGCTGACGACGCCCGTCGCCCACCTGGCCACGGCGGTCCATCCGGTGATTGTCCGCTATCCGAAAACAGCCGCCTTCACCCGGCGCTGGTCCCCCGAGCACCGCATGGTGCAGCCGGAGCATGTCTTCGGGGCGCAGCGGATTTCGTCCGCGGCGCCGGCACAGCTGGCCATCTTCCTTGAACGTTTCGACGGCGCGGACGCGCGGTTGGAGGCACGAAGTGCGGAGTGGATGACGTCCCGGATCGTCGGCAACTTCCATTCGGAACTACCCATGGTCTCGCGGCGGCTCGTCGAGGCCCTCGGCGCCACCAGCCTGGTCCCCCTGGAGGAGCATTTTGGGCAGAAGGCGGCCGTGGTGCGCCGGGCGCTGGAGGACGTTCCCTGCTGGCTGCTCCGGCTGCCCGCCGCCTGGTCAGCGGACCAGGCCTCTGACTTCATCGCGAATCTGGTTCGTTCAAAACTGGATGAGTGAGGCGAGGCCACGTGAGCGATCTGAAGGTGTCGGTTGTCGTTCCGGCACGCAATGCCGCAGCCTGGCTGGGCGAGTGCCTGGAGTCGATCCGCAGCCAACAGCCACACGAGATGATCGTGGTCGATGGCTGCTCGACGGATGACACGGCCGCAATCGCCCGCGACTGCGGGGCAACTGTCATCTCCGATGAGGGACGCGGCCTGCCCGCCGCAAGGATGCTCGGCGCCCGAAGCGCCACCGGGGAGGTAGTCGCCCTGATCGACGCCGACGTCGTCCTTCCGTCGAAGAGCCTGCCCCGGCTGCTGACCGAATTCGAGGCCGGCGGTTACGACGGCCTGCAATTCGGGCTCGCCAGCGAAGCCGACGGGCCCGGGTACTGGGGGGCCGCGCTGGCCTGGCACCACAACCACAGCCGGGTGCGCAAGTGGTTCGGCGTCAGCGCCACGCTGATGCGCCGCGACGTGCTGCTCGATGTCGGGTTCGACGACGAGTTCCGCTCCGGGGAAGATGTGGAGCTCAGGATCAGGCTGGAGCAGGCAGGGTACCGGCTCGGCGTCTCCGACTCCGTAGTGGTCAGGCACCGGTTCGACGACACGTTCGATTACGCCCGCGACCAGTGGCTCCAGGACGGGGCCGGGATGGCCCGGACCGTCCGCAAGCACACGGGCCACATCTGGCTGGTGATCCTACCCCTGCTGGCCACTGTGCGGGGCGTGGGCCTGTCCCTGGTCCGCGCACCCCGCTTCCTGCCGTATTGGATGGGCTTCCTGCTCTACAACTACCGCGCCATGGCCGGCGAGCTCCTGCGGCCGGCCCACAAACCCATCTCGGTTGGAGGGAACGCCGCATGGCTGGCTGCTGCGAGGATCGCCCCCATGGTGGCGGGCTTCCTGTTCTGGGCCCTCGCGGCCATCGCGCTCCCGCCGGAGCAAATAGGTCTTGGCTCCGCGGTGGTCTCGGCCGCGCTCTTGACCGTGCAGCTGGGGATGCTCGGCGTCGGGCCCGCCACCCTTACGCTTCTTCCCGCGGAAACTGATGGCGGCCGGCGCCTCATCGCCACCAGTCTGCTTACCGTCGCCACGTTCTCCCTGCTGGGCGCTGGCCTGCTGGTTGCCATCACTTATTGGCTCGGCACAGGTGTGGGCGAAGCCTGGGTCGACCCCCTGGTCACGGTCCTATTCCTGGCCACTGCCCTGCTCGCCGCCACCGCCTACCAGCTTGACCACGTGGGCGTAGCCCAGGAACGGGCCGACCGTACGCTGGTCAGAAGCCTCGCGCAGAGCCTCGTGCAGCTCGTCTTCCTGGCCGCCGCGCTCGCCGTCGGACTCCGTGACCTGGCGGTGATTGTGGGCGCCGTTGCCGCCGGCGCGCTGGCCAGCGTCCTCGTAGGCCTGCGCCAGCTTGGCCGGGCCCATGTGTCCCCGGACTGGAGGCATGGCCTCCGGCCGCGCCCGGCCCTAAAACTCCTGAAGCCGGGACTCCCCAACCACGCCCTCACGCTCGCCGACCGCGCGCCCGGCTACCTGCTTCCGCTCATCGTTGCAGCTACGTTGGGCCCCGCCCCGACTGCCGCCTGGTACGTGGTGTGGATGATGGCCTCGGCGGTGTTCTTCGTGCCGCAGTCGGCCGGATTTACCCTGCAAACGGCCCTCGCGGGGACGCGGGCACGGCCGGGCCTCCTCGCCTCCGCGCTGCGGGCCAGCTTCCTGTTGACTCTCCTGGCCGGGCTGATACTGATGCTGGCCGGGCCACTGCTTCTGGGCTTCCTCGGGCCGCAGTACGCGTCCGCTTGGGTCCTTCTTCCTGTACTCGTTCCGGCACTCCTCCTGAGTTGCGTGACCCAGGTCTACTACGGGTTGTGCCGGGCCCAAGGGCGGCTTTTCGAATCCACGGCAGTCGCCATCCTTGCCGCCATCCTGGTCGTGGCACCCGCCGCGGCCGTGGCGCAGCAATTTGGCCTCACCGGCGTCTCCGTCCTCTGGGCCATTGCCCAAGCGACGGCTGCGCTGGCTGCCGCTTGGCGACTGATCACCCTGACCCGAGTGAAGCCCGCCACCACCGCAGGCGAGATTCCTTCAGCGGCGCGCCACCAGCCGACCTGAATCGAGAAATGATGACACACGAAACGGCAACAAGTCTCCCGGTGCGCACCGCCCACCGGCACGAGGCGCAGGCGCATGCGCATGCACATGTCGGCGGCGCCAAACCGCCCACCCACCGCAACCTCGGACTGACGCCGTCGTGGCACATCGGTGCCCTGGCCGCGGCGGCCGCGGCTGCCCTCGCCCTCGGCGTCTGGAGCATGACCCAGGTCGATCCCCTTCGGATCGGCGGTGCCGGGCTCATTGGCGCCCTCCCGCCCGCCTATTTCGTTGCGCTCGCGCTCAGCCTGGCCGGATTTGTCGCCTCGTTGAGCCTCCGCCGCCTGGTTCCGGCACTTCTGACCTGGCAGCTCATAGTCACGGTGGTTCTCCTCGATGGCGCTGACCCGATCATCCATGGCTTGCCCCGGCTCGAGGCGAGTTTCCGGCATATGGGCATTGCCGACACCATTAGCCAATCGGGCCAGCTGGATCCGACCCTGGACGCGTACTTCAACTGGCCCGGATTCTTCAACCTGCTGGGAATGCTCTCCGGCGCAACGGGCGCCAAGGACCTTTTCGGCATCGCAACGTGGGCGCCGGTGGGAATCAACATCCTCCTGCTCGCCCCGCTGCTGGCCCTGGCACGGCGGTTGACGGCAAATCCGCGCCAGGCGTGGGCGGCTGTCTGGATCTTCTACCTGGCCAGCTGGATTGGGCAGGACTATCTGTCGCCGCAGGCATATTCGTTCGTCCTCCTGCTCACCCTAATTGCCTGCCTGCTCAGCGTCTTCGGCGGCTGGGCCTGGCCCACGGAGCGCACCAAGTTCTCCCGGTGGCTGGCCCGGAATGTCAGCAAGCTGGACAGCTCAGTCCCGCGGTACGGCGCCGTGGAGCCGCTCCGGGCGGACACGGCGGTGCTCGTCGTGGTCTGCGCGCTGCTCCTGCTGGCCATGACGGCTTCGCATCAGCTCAGCCCCTTCGCCGTGATCCCCATCCTCGCCGTACTGCTGCTGACCGGCCGTCTCCGGCTGCGCTTCTTGCCAGTCCTGGCCGTGGTCCTGCCCATGGGCTGGCTGCTCTTTGCGGCTTCAACATTCCTGGAGGGGCACTTCGGCCAGCTGCTCGGCTCGCTCGGTGACATCGGCGCGAACAGCCTCGGTGCGCTGAGCACCAGGGTCTCAGGCAGCGATGCCCACGTGTTCGTCGTCTACACGCGCATGGCCGAGGTGGCGCTGGTCTGGATCCTCGCCGTTGCCGGTGCCATCGTGGGCTACCGCCGGAAGGCACCGTGGCTGGCGGCCGCGGCCGCAGCGCTTGCGCCGCTGGTCCTGATTCCCCTCCAGCCATATGGCGGCGAACTGCTCCTGCGCCTGTACCTGTTCAGCCTCCCGTTTGCCGTGTGCCTGGCGGTGCTGCCGCTGATGTCAGAAAACACTGCCGGGCTGAGCCTGCGCCGAGCCCTTGGGCTGCTGCTGATGGGCGCGGTACTGGCCACGGCCACGGTCGTTTCCCGCTACGGAAACGACGGCATGGAGAGCTTCAACGACGACGAAATCGCCGTCGTGAACCGCCTCTACTCGACTGCGCCCACCGGCGCCGTCCTCATTGAGGCAGTTCGCAACACCCCGTGGAGATACCAGCACTACGCGGACTATGACTACCGGGCGCTCGTTGCTGCCGAGCCCATTCCTAACGCCGCGCCGCTCAGCTGTGACGCGGTCAACCAGATCGCCCACAAAGCGGGCGCGTACCTCATCGTGACCGAAAGCCAGAAGGAGGCAGCCGAACTTCGCGGCTCGACTCCCATCGGCGATCTTCAACGTTTTACCGCCACATGCGCCACCAGTCCTGGCTGGACGAAGGTTTATGAAAACGCCGGCGGCGTGATTTTTCACATCGAAGGAGTTAGCAATGGCAACTGAACGCAGCTACGTGAGCTATGCGACGGCAGCCGTCGCCCTAGCCGCCGTACCGCTCTCGTTTGTCGGTCCCGAGGGCCTGCGCCTGGCGGTGATCGGCCTCTTGATGCTGGCCGGGCCTGGAACCGCGCTGGTGCTGCTCCTCCGCTTCGACCCCCCGCGCTCAGCCCAGGCCACTGGAGCGCTGCCCCTCAGCATCGCCATCGCAATTGCTTTCAGCCTCGCGATGTCCACCCTCGTGGCGACGGCGATGATCTATGCACGGCTCTGGTCACCGCCGGCAGGCGTCTGCGTCCTGTCGTTGGTAACGCTCGCCTTCCTGGGCCTTGAGCTCAAGAGGCCAAAGCGGGCCCTGGTGCGTGCGAAATGATTATTTTCCTGACAGGGCTGGCCACAGTGACGGCACTCGTGAGTTGCGACGTGCTGCGCGTGTTGAAGCCGGACAAGGCACTGCCGCGCGCCGTGGTGATCATCACCGCAGCCCTGCTGGCCATAGTCGGCGTCGCGGCGGTCGTGCAGTTGGTGCATCTGGCGCAGCTTGCATGACAGAAAGCCGCCCTCCCGGTGCCGCGGCACAAGGGCACAACAAGTCGAACCAATCACGGAAAGTATCTTCAATGAGAAAACTAAGAACCCTCAGCATGGTTGGGACGCTCGGATTGCTCGTAGCCGGTTCCCTTGTCTTCGGTTCCGCCCAGGCTGCTACCGCCGCAACGTGCAGCCCCGCGCCGAAAAACTCCTATCCCGGCACCATTGTGCTCGCCACGAGTTTTGAAGCGGGCGGCTTTTGCGGCCTCATCCCCAAAGTGTCGGGCACCGGCACGGCAACGATTTCCAGTTCGCGGGGGCATACCGGGACGCATTCAGCCAAGCTCCACGTGACCACGGATTCCGGTTCGCTCGCAAACCTTTCCGCCCCGGCTTTCACCTCGGGGACCAAGACCTCGTACGCAGACGGCTGGTTCAACATCACTGTGGCCGGCGTTTCCGGCAATGACGTCCCGTACTTCCGCTTCTTCTCCGGCTCCACCCGCGTCGCGGACATCTACCGCTACAACAGCAACGGGCAGCTGTGGCTCCGGGTCACCTCACCGAGCGGCACCTTTGTCTACACGAAGCTGATCTCCAGCAGCATCTCCCTTGGCGCCTGGCACCATGTCAGCATGCGGGTGACCGCCAACGGCAGCGCCTCAACAATCCAGGTATGGTTCGACGGCGTGCAGCGATACAGCAGCTCGAGCGTCAAAATGCTGGGGAGCAGCCTGAGCAAAGTTCAGCTCGGGGCCGAGCACAACCGGCAAAAGGGCGACGAATACATCGATGACGTCATCATCAAACGCTCCTAGCTCCCTCCGATAGTGGGCGGGCGGTTCCGGACTCATCCGGACTCCTTGGCCGCCCGCACGAAGTCCCCAATTTTGGCAAGGTCCTTGATGCCGCGCGCCGACTCGACACCGGAAGACACATCGACGCCCCACGCCCCGGCCTCCGCCGCTGCCCGGGCCACGTTGGCGGGATCCAGGCCACCGGCGAGCAGCCACTTGCGTCCGGCCAGTGCCTTGGCCCGGACGGAGCCGTAGTCCCAGGCTTCCCCGGAGCCGGGGACAGCGGCGTCGATCAGGAGCAGTTCCTCACCCCAATGGTCGAAGGCTTCCGCAGGGGCAGCCATGGTGACGGCCCGGATCAGCTTCATCCCGGCGTCGTGCACCGTCCGGACGTCCGCCGGTGAACGGTCGCCGTGGAGCTGGACCCAGACCAGGCCCGCCTCACGGGCGACGGCGACGGCGTCAGCGGCCGGTTCGTGCCGGAACACGCCCACCGCGGGCAACCCGTTCGGGACGTGGGCGAGGAGGTTCCTGACCTGTTCCGGCGTGACCTCCCGGGGGCTGCGGGTCAGGACGAAGCCGACAGCGTCCGCGCCGGCACCTGCCGCGACGCGGACCGCATCCGCGGTGCTAAGGCCGCACACTTTGACAAACATTCAGGCTCCTTCCGCACGCTTCCTGCCTCTGACGTTAGCAAGACAGGACCGCCGCCGCCGACTTCGCGTCGGCGCCGGCAGGAGCGTCGCCGTCGGCATCGGCATCGGCGGCGGCGCCGGCCGAGCCGGCTGGCGGCCGGGGCCCAGAGCCGGGCCGATAGGCTGGGGCCATGGAGATCATCCGCTATGCCGAGCTCAAAGCCCACCCCTGGCGCAACGGCGGCGGGGTGACGCGCGAAGTGGCACGCCATCCGCGGGCCTCGTCCGCGCAAACCGCCGCGCAGGAAAACGCATGGGACTGGCGAGTCAGCATTGCCGAGGTATCCAAGGCCGGCCCCTTCTCCGCTTTCGCCGGAATGGACCGCGTGTTGACGGTCATTGACGGCGAGTTGTTGCTCCTGAGCGTAGACGGCGCCGAGCACCCGCTGGAGAAGTACCGGCCATTCCGGTTCTCCGGCGACGCGGCCTCGGCCGGGGCACTGCCCACGGGCGACATCCGGGATCTGAACGTCATCACCCGCAACGGCGCCTTCAAGGGCTACACGTCAATCATCGAGCTGTCCAAGAAACGCGCCCATCCGGTGTTCGAAGGCCAGTTCGGCATCCTCCTGCAGGGCCAAGGGACCGTCAGCCCCGGGACTGCGGGCCGCCCCGCGCCCGCAGCCGACACGGGCACAGAGCCGGTCCCCACGGCGCCGATCCCCACAGCGCCGACGGGCGCCGTCGCTGCTGAGCCGGAGCGCGTCGAGCTGAACCGTTATGACGCCGTCGTCGGCGCTGATACCGCCACGCCGGAAATCCTGGGCCGTGGCTTCCTGGCGGTCGTTTCCATCGATCCGGCGGCGGAGGCCGGCTCGGACTAGCGCCCGTCCGCCTTCACCCTGGCCTCGCTGACTCCCACCGAGTCCCCCGACAAGCGCTGGGCGAGCCAGATGGGGACGATCGAGACCACGATCAGCACGACGGCCACGACATTGACCACGGGCGCCTGATTCGGGCGGAAGAGGTTCTGCAGGATCCAGATCGGCAGCGTGGTCTCCCCGGCCCCGATCGTGAACGTCGTGACGATGATTTCGTCGAAGCTCAGCGCGAAGGCCAGCAGGCCGCCGGCCAGCAGGGCAGAGCGCAATTGCGGGAAGGTCACCAAGCCGAAGGTGGTGAAGACGCCGGCGCCGAGATCGGACGACGCTTCCTCCAGGCCGGCGCTGGTGCGGCGGAGCCGTGCAATCGCGTTGTTGAACACGGTCACCATGCAGAAGGTCGCGTGGGCGATCACCACTGTCCACAGGCTCAGCGGGACGCCCAGGATGGTGGTGAACATGTTGTTCAGGGCGATGCCCGTGACAACGCCGGGCAATGCGATGGGCAAGATCACCAGGAGGCTGATGACGTCGCGGCCGAAGAACTCATAGCGCTGCAGTGAGATCGCCAGCAGCGTTCCCAGCACCAGCGAGACGATGGTCGAGACCAATGCCACCCACACGGAGGACACGACGGCATCCCGTACGCCGGGAGAGTCGAAAGCCTTGCCCCACCATTCCAGCGTGAAGCCCTTGGGCGGCCAGCCGAACGTCCGGTCCGCGTTGAACGAGTTCACCACCACCAGCAGCAGCGGCGTGTAGATGAACAACAGCACCAGCCCGGTTATGACGCCCAGGACCACTTTGGCGCTACGGGAAAGTCTCATGAGGCGCCTTTCGCTACAGGCTGTTCAGGGCGCCGGTACGCCGGACGATGAAGAGATAGAACATGATGATGGCGATCGGAACCAGCGAGACCGCGGCGGCGAACGGCAGGTTGTTCGCCGCCCCGACGTTTGCGTAAACCACGGTGCCCAGCATCTGGGTGGTCCCGCCGACGATCTGCGCGGTGATGTAGTCACCCAGGGACAGGGAGAACGTGAAGATCGTGCCCGCGATGATCGAAGGGACCAGCAGCGGAAGCATGACAAGGCGCATGGTGGTCAGCGGCTTCGCGCCAAGATCCCCGGAGGCCTCAAGCAGGGAGTCGGGCACCCGGTCAAAGCCCG
The DNA here is from genome assembly GCF_918697925.1 of Arthrobacter sp. Bi26. GTDB lineage: Bacteria > Actinomycetota > Actinomycetes > Actinomycetales > Micrococcaceae > Arthrobacter. Next base: position 20,920 of record NZ_CAKKMF010000038.1, on the reverse strand, counting down.
CGTAGATCGGCAGGATCATGTACGGCAGCCAGATGTAGGACAGGGTCACGATGACGGCGGTCTCGCCGTAGCCCGGCGACGACAGGCCGATCGGCGCCCCCAGCCACTCCAGCAGGCCACCCTCGGAAAGGACATTCCGCCAGGCGTAGGCCTTGACCAGGTAGCTTGCCCACAGCGGCATCAGCACGGCCACCACGAGCAGTTTCTCCCAGCGGGCCGGAGCCACCTTGGCGATGAAGAACGCGATGGGCAGGGCAAGGATCATGTCGATCACGGTGACCGCCACGGCAATCCACACTGTCCGCAGAGTGATCCGCTGGTACACCGGATCCGTCAGGACCGTGACGATGTTTTCAGTGGTCCACTCCGTGGACACCTCTCCGGTGAAGGTGTCCACGGTCCAGAACGCCGTGATCAGCAGTGCCGCCAGGGCCGCGACATAGACAAGGACCAGCCAGAGCGCCGGGGCCGTGAGCAGCCCGGCAAGCCGCAGCCTGGGCGAGCGGTGCAGCAGCGCCGAGAAGGAATTGGCTTTCGCCCGGGGTACAGCCCCGGCACTCTGCGGTGAGCCGGGCGGAAGCTGCTGCAATTGTTGTGCCATCTCGCCTTTGTTTCTGCCGACCCTCGGGCCGGCCGTTTCTTCCGGATCCCTTGCGGCCCGATGTCCGGAATCAGCCCTTGATTTCCGTCCAGGATTTGGTCCATTCCGAATAGTCGGTGCACTTGACGTCCTTGCGGCCATCGAGGCACTGGGCGACCGGGGTGGTCCAGTACCAGATCTTCTCGGCGTAGGCCGTATCACCGGAGTGGTACGTCTCGCAGTGCTTAGGGTCAGTGGTCAGCTCGCAGCTTTTCGCGTTGGCCGGGGATTCGCCAAAGTACTCGGCCACCTGGGCATTCGGCTTGGGGCTGGCGATGTAGTCAAGCCATTTGTAGGCGCAGTTCACGTTCTTGGTCTTGGACCCGATCATCCAGGTGTCCGACCAGCCGGTGGCACCCTCGTCAGGGACAAGGGTTGCGACCTTGGCGCCGTCGGCCGTGGCGATGTTGGCCCCCACCTGCCAGGTGGTGCCGACCACGGTACTCCCGGACGTGAAGGCCTGGACTTCCTTGAGGACGTCGCTCCAGTACTCGCCGATGTGCGCGCGCTGCTGCTTGAGCAGGTCGACGGCGGCGGCCAGCTGGTCCTTGTCGAGGGCATAAGGGTTCTTGATGCCCAGGTCCGGCTTGTGCGCCATGAGGTAGACGGCGGCGTCGGCGATGTAGATCGGCGAATCGTAGGCCGTGACCTTGCCGGTGTTCTGGGCAGCATCGTCAAACACCGCGCTCCAGGAGGTGGGCGCCGGGGTGACCTTGTCCGTGGTGTACATCAGCAGGTTGGCGCCCCAGCCGTGGGGCATCCCGTAGTTCACACCGTTGACGGTGTTCCAGGCCTTGTCCTTCAGGAACGGATAGATGTCCGGATAGTTCTTCAGCAGGCTCATGTTGACCGGCTGCACATCCTGGCCAGCGATCAGGCGCAGCGAGGCATCCCCGGAGGCCGAGACGACGTCGTACTGACCCGTGCGCATGAGCGTCACGGCCTCGTCCGAGGTGCCGAACGGCTTAAAACTGACCTTGCACCCGGTCTCTTGTTCGAACGGATGCACCCAGTCCACCGCCGGATCGTTGCTGCCGTCCTCGGCATACCCGGGCCACCCGAGGATGGACAGCTGGCCCTCACCGGTGCCGATCTCAGTCTTGGTAGCTTGCGCCGACGCTGAGGTACCCGATCCGCCGCTCGTTCCGCAGGCTGACAGCGCGAGGGTTGCCGCCGCGACCACCCCGACCACGAGGGAGGCCTTTGTTCCAGGAGCCATGATCCTTACCTTTCGATCTGTGGTGAATCGGTCTGCGGTGAATCGGTGTGGGAACCGCTGGCCGGAAGCCAAACGACGGCGTCGTCGTCCCAGCTGACCGTGACAGGCCCGTTTACCAGTTCCGCGTCGCTGCCGGGCAGCTTTTCCGGCACAAGGGCGACGACGGCGGGCCCGCCGTCGAGCTGCACCCGCACCTGGGTGGCGTGCCCGACGTAGACGAACGACGTCACCGTCCCGGGCCGGGAGGTGGTGCCGGAACGGTGCTCGGGTTTCCCGGTCCAGGCGACGCGCAGCCGCTCGGGACGGATGCAAAAGGGATCTGGCCGGCCATAGACCGCCTGGGCCTGGGCGGCGTCGAAAATGTTGGAGGTGCCGACGAAGGTGGCCACAAAGATGCCACCGGGCCGCTCGTAGATTTCGTGCGCGGTACCGATCTGTTCGATGCTGCCGTTGTTGAAGACGCCGATCCTGTCGCTCATGGTCAGGGCTTCCTCCTGGTCGTGGGTGACAAAGATGAAGGTGATGCCCAGCGAGCGCTGCAATTCCTTGAGTTCGACCTGCATCTGTTGCCGGAGCTTGAGGTCCAGGGCGCCGAGTGGCTCGTCCAGCAGGAGGACCTTCGGCTCGACCACGAGCGCCCGGGCCAGGGCAACCCGCTGCCGCTGGCCGCCGGAGAGCTGGGCGGGTTTGCGGCCGAGGAACTTCCCGAGCTGAACGCGGTCCAGGGCCTCCCTGGCCCGCTGCCGGCGCTGGCTTCCGGGCATGCCGCGCACCCGCAGCCCATAGGCGACGTTGTCCACGAGCGACATGTGCGGGAACAGGGCGTAGTCCTGAAAAACGGTGTTGACGTCCCGCTGGAACGGTGCCATCGCCGTGACGTCCTTGCCGTCGAGTTCAATGCTGCCGGAGGTGGGCAGCTCGAAGCCGGCGATCAAGCGCAGGACCGTGGTCTTGCCGGAGCCGGACGGGCCAAGCATGGAGAAGAACTCCCCGTGGCGGATGTCCAGGTCCACGCCATTTACCGCGACCGTATCCCCGAAGACCTTGGTGAGCTTACGCAGGCGAATCGCCGGAACCTCTTCGGTTCCGGTCGAGCTGCCGGCGGCCAGTGTTTCGGTCATGGGGTGCGCCTTACTCCGTTGCCGGATCGTCCACCAGAGAGCCACACAGCGCAATGTGAGCCAGTCCACACGGGCTGCTTGGCCAAATGCTATTACTTCATAGGTTTTATGCATAGACCCTCCGGCAAAGCCCGCATTAGGATGACATCAGCCCCGGCGACGCGCGGCGGCGCCGCCCGCGGAAGCTGCACGGACGCCCCGGACGGGGCGGGGGCGGATACCGCCGAAGGGAAGGGAGGCCCGGATGTTGTTGTCGCCGAATGGCGCCTCCCGGAGCCTGGCTGCGGTCTTCACTCCGATCAAATCACGCGGGCTCGTCGATGAAGTGTGCGGCCGGATCGAACAGGCGGTGGAAACCGGGCTGCTGACCAGCGGCCAGCGGCTGCCGAACGAAACCGAGCTTGCCGCGGCTCTCGGAGTGTCCGCAGTAACGGCGCGGGAGGCCCTTTCCCAACTGCGTGCCTCGGGAATCATCCGGACCGCACGCGGCCGCAGCGGCGGAAGCTTCATCGCCGACAACGTGCTGCCCTCCCGGGAACGGGCACTGGCGCAACTGCACGAGTTGAGCCGGCTGCAGATCAGGGACCTCGCGCTGCACTACCAGGCGATCGCCGCGGCCTGCGCGGGGGTGGCGGCCCGGCGCTCCGACGCCGCCGACATCGCCACGCTGCGCTCGTTCATCCCCTCAGCCGACGATGACTCCCTGAGCTGGCGTCTGGCCCTCTCGGAGTTCCTGCTGGAAGTCGCGGCCATTGCACGTTCCGCCCGGCTCGCCCGCGAGCTCATCCGGCTACAGGCCGATCTTGGCACCCTCACGCTGCTGCCCTGCACGGACGACGGGTACCGCGGATGCACCACGGTAATCCTCGAGGACGTGGCAGCCGCCATTGAGGCCCACGATCCAGGCGCCGCCGAAACGGGGGTCAAGGCCCTCATCTCGGCCACCACCGACTGGCTGCTGACCGAGCAGGCCAAACGCTATTGACCGACACCGCACCTTTGAGCCACGATCTTGACTGCCTACCTTTGACCGCCCGGAGACCTTATCTCGCCGGACGAGCCGTGCGTGCACTACCCTGTGGGGCGCACATTCATGCTCTGGAGCGACGCCGTCGGCCTGTAAGTCGACCGGCTGCGACGCGGTTTTGCTAGACTTGGAGGCCAAGGCCCCTTCTTCCGGGCCTCCGGACGACGGTTCAGTACCCGGCACGCGACAAGACTGGCCACAGGAGCCGTCATGTCGTGGTTAATTCTCATTCTTTCCGGAGCGCTGGAGGCCGTCTGGGCCGCCGCCCTGCACCGCACGTCGCAGGCCACCGGCCGGCGCCGGCTGGTCCCGGGCTTGGTCTTCCTCGTCTCCGTCATTGCGAGCACAGGCGGGCTCGCCGTCGCCATGCAGTCCATCCCCACCGGAACGGCCTACGCCGTGTGGGTGGGGGTCGGCGTCGTCCTGACCTCCGGCTACGCGATGATCGCCAAAGTTGAGCGCGCGACGGCGGCCCGCATCCTGCTGCTTGGCGGGATTGCCGCGAGTGTCGTCGGCCTGAAGCTGGTGGCGTGATGATGGCCGCCAACTACCCCCAGGAAAACCGTTCAACTCCGGCCCTCGCGTGGATCATCCTGCTCGCCTCCGCCGTGCTGGAGGCGGTCTGGGCCACGGCGCTGGGCCTGTCTGACGGGTTCACCCGCCCGCTGTCCACCCTCGTGTTCGCGGTGACGTTCACCCTGAGCATGGTTGGGCTCGGCATGGCAGTAACGCGCATCCCGCTCGGCACCGCCTACGCCGTCTGGGTGGGGATCGGCGCGGCACTGACGGTGGGCTGGGCGATGGCCACCGGCGTCGAACCGGCCAGCCCGCTCAAGCTGCTGTTCATCGCCGGGATCGTCGGCTGCGCCGCAGGCCTGAAGCTCCTGCCGGCCGAGAAACGGGCGGCGAAAGAGGCAGAGCAGTCACCGTCCCCCGCGCAATCTCCCCACGTATGAGCCAGTACGACGGCGCGTCCCCACGACGCGCCGTCGTACTGGCCACGCCACGGTCAAAGGTGGGGAGAATCGTCGGCCCGGCCAACCGACCGGTCAACAAGCGTGAGCCGGAATAGCCGCGCGCGCCCCGGGGTTCTTGGCAGGGACGGAACCACTCAGTGCGCGAATGGAGAAACAGATGACGGCAGCAACAGTCCAGCTCGGCGACGGCCTCACGGTCAGCCCCCTGGGGTTCGGCGGCATGGCCCTGACCCCTGTGTACGGCGAGGTGGACCCGGCCGAGGCCCTGCGTACCCTGCATCACGCGGTGGACGCAGGCGTCAGCTTCATCGACACAGCGGACATCTACGGCGGCGGCAGCAACGAGGAGCTGATCGCCCGGCTGCTCAAGGAACGCCGCGGCGAAGTCCAGCTGGCCACCAAGTTCGGCCTTGTGGGCACCCCCTCGGCGGGCTACACCGACATCCGCGGCGACGCCGCCTACGTGAAACAGGCGGTGGACCGCAGCCTGCAACGGCTGGGCACCGACTCGATCGACCTGTACTACATGCACCGCCGTGACCTCCGCGTTCCGATAGTGGAAACCGTGGAGGCCATGGCGGGGCTGGTGCAGGCCGGCAAGGTGCGGCATCTGGGCCTGTCAGAGGTGACGGCCGAGGAGCTGCGCGAGGCCAGCAGCGTCCACCCGATCGCCGCGGTCCAGAGCGAATGGTCCATCTGGAGCCGCGACGTGGAACGCAACGTGGTTCCCACCGCCGCCGAACTCGGGGTGGGTTTTGTGCCCTATTCGCCGCTGGGCCGGGGATTCCTCACCGGCACCGTGGACGCCTCGACGCTGGGCAGCAACGACTTCCGCCGCAATATCCCGCGTTTCGCCGCGGACGCTGCCGTCGCCAACCAGGGTGTGGTGGACGCCGTGCGGGCGGTCGCTGCGGAACTGAGCGTTGCCGGGCGGGCTGCAACTCCCGCCCAGGTGGCACTGGCCTGGCTGCTCGCGCAGGGCCGGAAACTGGGGCTCCCCGTGGTCCCCATCCCCGGCACGCGCAAGGCGGACCGGATCGACGAAAACCTGGGCGCCCTGGCACTCGTCTTCACCGCAGCGCAACTGAAGACGCTCGACGCCGCCGCGGACGCCGTCGTCGGCTCCCGCTCCGCGGATCCCAACTGGGTGTCCCAGGGCCGTGAATAGCCCCTCCGTAGACTGAAGCCCATGGACTCGCTTATTCACTCTTTACGCGACATCACCATCCGCCGGATTTCGGTCAGCGAGATGGACAACAACGTGTACCTGCTCACGGCCAAGGCGTCCGGCGCGCAGCTCCTGATCGATGCGGCCGATGATCTGGCCGCCATCCAGGCGCTGCTCACGGACGCCGCCGCGGATACTTCCGCGACGCCGAAGCTGGCGCTGATTGCCACCACCCACCAGCACTGGGACCACGTGCGGGCGCTGCCGTCCCTGGTGGAAGCCACGGGTGTGAAAACGGCGGCCGGGACAGAGGATGCCCCGGAGCTTCCGGTGCCGGTGGATGTACTGCTGGATCACGGGGACGTCGGCAACTTCGACGGCTTCGACGTGACGGCTGTGCATCTGCGCGGCCACACACCGGGTTCGATCGCCCTTGTGTACCAGGACCCCGCGGGCCCTGCGCACATCTTTTCCGGCGATTCGCTGTTCCCGGGAGGAGTAGGCAACACGCAGAAGGACCCGGCGCGGTTTGCCCAGCTGATCACCGATGTCAGCGAGCGGTTGTTCGACGTGTATCCGGATGACACCGTGGTGCACCCGGGCCACGGCAAGCCAACCACCCTGGGTGCGGAACGCCCGCATCTGGAAGAGTGGCGCGCCCGCGGCTGGTAAGTCTCAGCTTTGCGCCGCGCTTTCGGACGGCCGCCGCGCTTTCGGAAGGCCGCTATAGGCATCCCCGTAGCGGCCTTCCGTTTGCGTAGCGCCGGCTATTGTGGCCGGCGGAAACCCGGAACCTTAGCGGCTGCGGCGTTCGTTCGAGGCCGGAGCCGACGCGCGGCGCGGGCCGGCGCCGCGGGCCGGACGTCCCTCACCGGAGCGGCCGTTGCCGCCGCCGGCGTAGGATCCGCCGGAGGTGCCACCGGTGTTGGAGGACCAGACAGCCGCGCTGCCTCCGGATTTGCTCCCAGCCGACTTGGCGCCAGCAGCTGCACGCTGCCCGGTTGCCGGACGTCCGCCGCGCTGGCCGCCGGCCGAAGCGCCCGTGCGGGGAGCGCCTCCCGTGCGGGGTGCTCCGCTGCGGGGAGCCGAAGCGCCCCGGGCGTCGCTGCGTCCCTCGGCGGCGCGTCCGTCCGAACCGCGGCCGGCCGCGGCACGGCCGCCGGCAGCCGGGACATCGTTGTGGTGCCCGTAGGCGGTCACGCGGCCACGGCCGCGCGCATTCCGGCGCTCGGCGCGCTCGGCATCGGCACGGTCCTGGTTCTGCTCGGCGACACGGTCGGCGGCGTTGCGGGCAGCGGCCTTGCCTTCGTAGGCGACGGCGCGGCGCTCGGCGCGCGGCAGATCGGTCCGGGGAGCCTCGGCTCCGACGCGTCCACGTCCGCCACGGCCGCCCCGGCCACCCGCGGTGGGTGCTGCCTGGGTGGTGCGGCGGGCGCGCTTGCGCTCGGCGTTGGCACCGGTGGAGGTGCCGCCGCCGTGCTGCGCGGCCTTGGCGGCCAGCAGCGCGGCGCGGGTACGCGGATCGATCTTGTCGGCCATTTCGCCGACCAGTTCAGCAACCAGCGGGGAGTTGGCCGTGACGCGCTCGAAGTTGACCTCGACGCCGGCAGCCTTCATCAGCTTCTTGACGTCGGACTGCTGCTCGGGCAGGGTCAGCGTGACCACGGTGCCGTCGGAACCGGCGCGGGCAGTACGGCCTGAGCGGTGCAGGTACGCCTTGTGCTCCGTGGGCGGATCCACGTGGATGACCAGCTCGACGTCGTCGACGTGGACGCCGCGGGCCGCGACGTCGGTGGCCACCAGGACGCGGACGTCGCCGGAGGAGAACTCGGCCAGGTTGCGGTCACGGGCGTTCTGCGAGAGGTTGCCGTGGAGATCGACGGCGGGGATGCCGGCGTCGGTCAGGGTCTTGGCCAGCTTCCGGGCGTGGTGCTTGGTGCGCATGAAGAGCACGCGGCGGCCTGCACCGGAGGCGAGCTCGACGATCAGCTGCTTCTTGACGGTCTGGTCGTTGACCACCAGCACGTGGTGTTCCATGGTGGTCACCGCGGCCTGCGGGTCGTCCACGGAGTGGGTCAGCGGGTTGGACAGGTAGCGCTGGACGATCTTGTCCACACCGTTGTCCAAGGTGGCGGAGAACAGCAGGCGCTGGCCCTGGGTGGGGGTCATGTCCATGAGCTTCTTGACCACCGGGAGGAAGCCAAGGTCGGCCATGTGGTCGGCCTCGTCCAGCACGGTGATTTCGACTGCTTCGAGGGTCAGGATGCGCTGGCGGATCAGGTCCTCCAGGCGGCCCGGGCAGGCGATGACGATGTCGACGCCGGCGCGCAGGGCCTTTTCCTGGCGGGCCTGGGAGATGCCGCCGTAGATCACGGTGGTGGTCAGGCCCATGGCCTTGGCCATCGGCTCGATGGTCGCGTTGATCTGCGTGGCCAGCTCGCGGGTCGGGGCCAGGACCAGGCCCATCGGGCGGCCGGGCTTGCGGAAGTGCTTGGCTTCCCGCTCGGCGAGGCGTGCCACAAGCGGGATGGCGAATGCGATGGTCTTGCCGGAGCCGGTGCGGCCGCGGCCCAGGACGTCGCGTCCGGACAGGGTGTCAGGGAGGGTCTTGACCTGGATCGGGAAGGGCTCCACGATCCCCTGGGCGGTCAGGGTGTCGGCAAGTGCTTTGGGCGTGCCGAGGGCAGCAAATGTAGTCATGTGTTTCAAAGTCTTTCAGGCGGTATCCGTGCGGATATCGGCCCCCGATGCCGGTTGGCTCAAGGGTTCGCCGAAGAAAAGTCAGGTGATCAACCGGGCTGTTGCCAAACTTCAGCAAGCGGCCGCCGGGACCAAATGGAACGCGTTCATCGACGCAGGATGTGCCTCTCACATGAAAAAATCCCACTGCCTGCGTGTGGATTCCCGAAGGAAACCGGCAGGGATCCCGTTGACGGACCGAAGTCGGTCAACCGAATCAAAGTGGGCATCACTGCACATCAAGTTTTAGTAGTCTACCATCTGGCGGGGCAGGGTCCCGTATCCGGGGCCATCGGCTCGGCTCCTAGCCGGCCAGGCTGGGGGCTTGGAACAGCGGCATGTGGGACGTCTCGGTGGGCGTGCGGGCGGAAGTGTGGGCGGGTGCCCGTGACGGCGCCTCGGCCGAGCCGGGTCCGGCGGGCCGCAGGATCACGAGCGCCTCGGCGTCGATGAGCCGGCGGGATCCCGTCCGGGCATCCAGGATCCAAAACAGGTCCACGCCCGTGACGGTCTGGGTTACCGCGCCCCGGTGGAAGAGCTTCCCGTTGTGCCAAGCCTCGATCTGGTCCCCTACGTTCAATTCAGCGGAGCTGCGGATTTTCCGTGCTTCATCAACGTCCATGATCATTGCCTCCCCAGTGTTCAATGTCTTGTGCCCAGCATTCACGACACAGGTTTCGGATTCGTTTCCGGGGGGTGATTTCTACGTGTCCCTCCGCCTTCATGTCGTTCTAAGGCAAGCCCAGAGCGTGTATTGACCACCATTGCGTCCCGGAGGAGCATGGTGGGCGGGCAAGGCGACGAGAGGAGACGGGGCACGATGCCGGGAATTCTCGCCGCTGGCTTCTTTCGAGTCATCCAAGTGGCGCTGCTGCCCCTAGGGGCGGCCGGCTATGCCGCATCAGTCCCCCGACTGCTTAACTACAGCCGGCGTGCGGGCGTTTCGGCCACACTGTTCGCCTCCCTCTACACGCGCTACATGCAGCACCGGCTGGGGACGAGGGCGGATGAGCCTGCGGCCCGGCTCATGGCGGTCATGCCGAATGTGTCCCAGGAAGGGTTCCGGCTGGAGACGGCCCCCACGCTCGTGGGACACCTGCTGACGGGATTCGTTCCCAGGATCTACCGATATCCGTACCAAGGGCGGGCACCGATGCGCCATCAGTCGACAGCACGGACCAGCTACTACGATGCTGCCCTCCAGCGGCATCTGGCCGAAGTTGACCAACTGGTGGTCCTCGGTGCGGGATTCGACACCCGGGCGTTCAGGCTGTCATCAAAGGACCGTGTGCGCTGCTTTGAAATCGACCTGCCAAGGACGCAGGCCTACAAACTCGCGATGCTCGAGAAAGCGGGCCTGTCGGCACGCCTGGCCACCTACGTGTCCGCCGATTTCGAGACCGAGGACTGGATGGACAAGCTCGTGGCGTCGGGTTTCGACCCCGGCAGGCCAGCACTGTTCCTGTGGGAAGCGGTGACCATGTATTTGGACCGCGACTCGGTCGAGGCAACACTGCGCAGGATCGCCGGCACCGGCCCGGGCAGCGTCGTGGCCTTTGACTACTTCTCCAGGGAAACCATCGCCTCGCGTTCGCCCTACATGCGGTACGCCCGGGCTGCGGCGAGATTCGTCGGCGAGCCGCTGACCTTTGGCATCGACAACACTCCCCCGGCGAGGAAAAGCGCCGCGGACTTTGTTGGGTCCTTCGGGCTGGTCCTGGAGGAGCACCGGAATTTCGGCCGGGAGACCCGACGGCGGTCCGCGCCGGCCGGGTTCGTCACCGCCGTCGTGGCGCCCGCCGTGGCGCCCGGTGCCGGCCACGGCCCGCAGGAAGACCGCCAGCCAAACCCGTCGGACTAACGAGATGAGGGGAAACCATGACAAAACGCAGCCAGAGCCAGAGCCACAGGCAAGGAAACAGCCACACCCCCAGCCACGAGCACGACGCCGCCGAGCATGCGGCGCCCGGCACCGCGGCCAGGATATGGGATGAAAAGTACAGCAGCCGCCCCAAGATGTGGAGCGGGGATCCGAACCCGCAACTCGTCGCGGAGGTGGCGGACCTGCCTCCCGGCGACGCCCTGGATCTGGGGTGCGGCGAAGGTGCGGACGCCATTTGGCTCGCTGCCCGCGGCTGGACCGTGACGGGCCTGGACGTTTCCGCCGTCGCCCTGGAGCGTGCGGCCGTCCACGCCCGGGAACACGGCCAGGATGCTTCCATCGAGTGGGTGCAGCAGGATCTTGCCACGTGGGTCCCGGACCGGCTGTTCGACCTCGTCACGGCACAGTTCCTGCATTCCACCCAGATGCCGTGGCAACAGGCACTGCAGCTCGCCGCGGCCGCGGTGCGGACCGGCGGGACGCTGCTGATCGTCGGCCATCACCCCGACGGGCTGCCTCCGTGGGGCGCGCACCATACGCCGGAGAAGTTCTTCACCGCCGAGGACCTTGCCCGGGAGCTCCGGATCGAGGAGCCGCTGTGGCGCGTCGCGGCCCTGGACAGCCGGCAACGCAGCGCCATCGGGCCCGAGGGCGAGGCAGTGTCCCTCACGGATGCCGTGCTGCGGGCCACCCGCCTGGCGGCCCAGTAGGCTGCCGGGCAATCGGTCGAGGGAGCATCCCCCGGGATCGCGGACGCCGTCGCTGAACCCACCCTCGAAATCGATACACTGCCGGGCCATCCACTTCGGGTTCTGTTCCGAATCCCCAATGTGGCTGGAACTGACCGCGCCCGTTGGCCCTGTGGACGTACAGCAACACCGCATGACCTAGCAATCAGGGGAAGGGAACATCATGGGAATCGACGGCAAGGCCAAACTCACGGTCATCCACCACATCGGTGCAGCCAAAGAAGGTACCGGCACGATGACTGGCAATGAGGACCTCAAGCGCGATGGCCAGCATGAGCAGGCCCGGCCCAAGCGGGCGCAACTGAACTGCCCTGCTGAGCCGCGCTACTTAACCGCGCTACTGAGCCGCGCTACTGAAACCCGCAGCTGAGCCGCGTTACTGAAACCCGCAGCTGACCCCCGCAACGGGATGGCCCCGCCCAAGGCGGGGCCGTCCCGTTTCCGCCGTCGTCGCAGTTGTCGCCGCGCAAAAATGTGACAAAGGACAGCGGACGACAACTGAAGCTAAGATGATCGACAGTTGTCGAACCTGCCCACGGCGGCTGATTTGCGGAAACGCGAAACCGGAGCCGGCAGGCGGCGGCCCGTGCCGGCGCCGCATATTCCCCTAGAGCCCGCGAAGGATGTGGACTCCGGACCTGCTCCGGCGCCTTCCGGGAGGTCCGTTCCGCCGGGAGCGCCACGGCAGATCACCGGCCGGCCGGGCCACCTGCGCGGGCCGTCGCGACAACACGGACCGCGAAATACCGGCCCTAACCTTGATTTACCCGCCAAAACTGTTACCTCCGTCACACACTGACGGATCTGTGCGGCCCGCACTGCGGAACCCCCGCCCGGGGCGACCGCCTGTGACAAGGAAGAAGCCTCATGTCTGAACGCACCACCTCGGCCGCTCCGGCCATTTCAGAATCTGACACTGCCGCCTCCGCCAACGGTGACTCCGGCGCCGGGAGCCGCGAGCCGCACCTCGCCCGCGCCCTCGGCAACCGCCACATCCAGTTGCTCGCCATCGGCGGCGCAATTGGCACCGGCCTGTTCATGGGTTCCGGAAAGACCATCTCGCTCGCCGGGCCGTCCGTCATCTTCGTCTACATGATCATCGGCTTCATGCTGTTTTTCGTGATGCGCGCGATGGGCGAGATCCTGCTCTCCAACCTGAACTACAAATCCTTCAGTGACTTCGCCGGCGACCTGCTCGGCCCCTGGGCCAGCTTCTTCACCGGCTGGTCCTACTGGTTCTTCTGGGTAGTCACCGGGGTGGCGGACATCGTCGCCATTGCCGGATACGTGGACAAGCTCGCGCCCGGCACGCCCCTGTGGATCCCGGCGCTGCTCACGCCCGTGGTATTAATCCTCCTGAACCTCCCCACCGTGAAGGCGTTCGGTGAGGCGGAGTTCTGGTTTGCCATCATCAAAGTGGTCGCCATCGTGGCCCTGATCATCACCGGCGCGGTCATGATCGCCACCCATTTCACGTCCCCGAACGGGGCCGAAGCCAACCTCGCCAACATGTGGAACGACGGCGGCATGTTCCCGCACGGCATGTTCGGCTTCGTCCTCGGCTTCCAGATCGCCATCTTCGCCTTCGCCGGGATCGAACTGGTGGGCACAGCCGCCGCCGAAACCAAGGACCCGGAGAAGAACCTGCCGCGGGCCATCAACTCCATCCCGGTCCGCGTCCTCCTCTTCTACGTGGGCGCCCTGGTGGTCATCATGGCTGTTAATCCGTGGCGCACCATCGACCCCGCAAGCAGCCCGTTCATCGGCATGTTCACCCTGGCCGGACTGGGGATCGCCGCAGTGGTCATCAACCTTGTGGTCCTGACCTCCGCCGCCTCCAGCGCCAACTCCGGCATCTACTCAACGTCCCGGATGGTCTACGGCCTGGCCCAGGACGGGAACGCGCCCAAGGCATTCGGAAAGCTCAGCATCCGCAAGGTACCGCAGAACGCGCTGCTGTTCTCCTGCATCTTCCTGCTGGCCGGTCTGGTCCTGCTCTATGCCGGCGACTCCGTAATCGGCGCGTTCACGATCGTCACTTCCGTGGCCTCCGTGCTGACCATGTTTGTGTGGTCCATGATCCTGATCAGCTACATCGCCTTCCGCCGCCGGCGGCCGGAACTGCACGAGGCTTCGGCCTTCAAGATGCCCGGCTCCGCCTTCATGCCGTACGTGGTGCTCGCGTTCTTCGTCTTCATGCTGGTGGCGCTGGCGCAGGCCGATGACACCCGCCTGGCACTCTTCGTGACACCCGTGTGGTTCCTGCTGCTGGGTGCGGCCTGGCACTTCAACCGGAAAACCCCGTTGCAGCAGGCCCGGATTGTGGAATGGAAGGCCGTCCGCTCACAGGAGGAAGCCCGCGCGGCTGCCTGACCCTTACTTCTGATACACAAGGAGCCCCGGCCGGATCATCCGGCCGGGGCTCCTTTGCCGTGCCGTGCCGTTACGGTGCCGTGCCGTTATGGTGCCGTGCCCGTTACATGGTTGTCCTGACGGCGGCCACGCGCGGGGCGACGGCCACGGCGGCGACGCCGATCACCGCAGTGAGCGCGAAGACTCCGGCAAACGAGGCCGACGGAGTCGCCGTCGCGAATGCGGCGAACACGATCCCAGTGCCGGCGAGGGCCAGGGCGCCGCCGAGGGAATCCGAAATGGACATGGCCGAACTGTTGAAGCCCTCGGTGTCCTTGGTGGAGAGGGCCAGGGTCATGACGCTAAGGCGCGGATACATCAGGCCCATCCCGCCCCCGGCGAAGATCCAGCCCCCGATCGCGACGGAGGCCGGCCAGGCCAGCACCGTTGTCACGAGGGCCAGGACGACGGCGCCAAGGACGAGGGCCGAGCCGATCCGCACCGCCCTCCGGTGCTCCAGGCGGGTCCCCAGCCTGCCCTGGATGGCCGAGGCCGCCGCCCAGGCGATGGCGCCGCCGGTGAGCGTGAGGCCTGCAAACGTCGGGGCGAAGGCGTAGCGTTCCATGAGCAGGTACGGCAGGTACACCTCGGCGCCGAAGAAGGCGGCGGACGCGAGCCCGCGGGTGAGGATCACGCTCGGGAGGCCGCGCCGGGCGGTCAGCGTTCCGCGCGGCATGAGGGGACGGACGGCCAGGAGTGCGACGGCGACGGCGGCCGCCGCCAGCACCGCGCCGGCCCCCGGTACCGCGGCGGACAGGTTCAGGCCCAGCACGGCGAGCGCTGCCAGCGCCGCCAGCCCCAGCTTTGCAAGGCCGCCCGGCGGGCCGCCGGCTGCGGTCTCCACGCTTCCCGGGGAATCTTCGGCGGCGGCGCCGGAGCTTCCGTTCAGACCGCGAAGGGCCGGGGCCGTCAGGAGCAGGGCAGGGACCACGAGTCCGACCACGCCGAGAAAGACCCACGGCCAGCCCGCCAGTTGCGCCACGGCGCCGGCCGCGAACGGACCCACGAGGGACGGGATGACCCAGGCCGCGGAGAAGGCGGCGAAGATTTTCGGATGCAGGACCGGCGGGTAGACCCGGGCAATGACAACGTACAGGGCCACGGTGAGCCCGCCCCCGCCGAGTCCCTGCACGAGCCGCCCGGACACAAGGACCGGCATGGTTCCGGCGGTACCGGCGATGAGCAGGCCGAGCACGAACATGCCCACCGCGGCCAGGAGCGGCGCCACCGGCCCCTTGCGGTCCGACCAGCTTCCTGCGGCCACCATGCCGATCACCCCGGTGGCCAGCGGTCCGGCGAAGGCCAATGCGTAGAGGCTCGCGCCGTCCAGTTCCCGGCTGACGAGCGGCATGATGGTGGTCACCGCCAGGGATTCGAAGGCCGCCAGGAACACCAGCGCGCAGGCGCCGAGTGTCACCATCAGGTAGCTGCGGTGGAAAATTCCGGCCGATTCCGGGACGGGTTTCGGACTGGATTTCTGAAATGGTGGGTCGGTTCGGGACACGGGCGGGACCTGATCGGTAGACATGGACGCAGCCCTAAAACCTCAACTCGGCTTGAGGTCAAGGCCAGTCCGGGCGGGAACGGGGCTGGCGGCGCGGCTCCTGACGCAGCAAGTGAAGCAGGTGCAGGGCGCCTACGGGAAGCATGCCACAACTTGGAACCGCGGCACGCCGTGCCCCGGTTCTCAGCTGTCAGTCAGCCCCGGTGGGTACGCCGCGGTCAGCCTGCCGCGTCGGACCCCTGGGCCGGAACCACGACGGCGCCACTTGCCCTTGAGTCCGGGTTCAGCATCCAGCCCACGCGCTTGACGGTGCTCAGCATGACGACGCTTTCCACGAGCACGATCCCGGGCACTTTCTGCTGCAGCGCCACCTCGATGTTCATGACGTCCGCCAGGGACTGCAGCCACATGATGATCACGAAGTTCGTGGGCCCCGTGGTGGAGGCGCTGAGCCGTACGTTCCGCATGGTCCTCAGCTCGGCTGCGGCTGCCTCGTGCCGCCCCGCGGGGACATTGACGAACCATTGGCAGGTCACGGGGAAGGCCGAGAACTTCTGGGCCACCTCGCACCGGAAGGACAGGATGCCGCTGGCGAGCACGCGGTTGAGCTGGCGCTGGACGGTGGCGGGGTGCCTGCCCAGCCCGCGGGCAATGTCCGCCGCCGTGGCCCGTCCGTCCCTGGCCAGGAACGGCAGGAGCGCCAGGTGGCTGTCCGGCAGCGCTTCCCGGGCGGCAGCCCGGGCAACCCCGGTGGCCTCGTGGCCGGCCAATGCCCGCACGGCAGCCTGCTGTGCGCGGCTCAACACATTGAGCCGCCAGGAGCCGCCGCTCGCGTGCAACCTGGTGCACAGGGCGGTCTGATATTTGAGGAGGCCGTCGATCTCCTTCAGCCGCGAGATGACCTTCAGGCTGAAATCGTCCAGGGAGGGCGTAATGACGGTCAGCATGAGATCCCGGTTGCTGGCCGCCTCCTCCACCGTGACGATTTCCGGCATCTCGGCGAGCCTGGCGGTGACTTCCTCGCGCCGGTGCATTTCACAGTCCACGGCGACGAATGCCAGGCACATCTGCTGAGGGTCGCCGATCAGGTGGGCCGTGACCCAGGAAACGCCAGATGCCAGCAGCCGCTCCCAGCGGGCGGCGAGCGTGGTGGCGTGAACGCCCAGCACCTGGGCTGCATCCGCCCAGCTCAGGCGCGGGGCAATCTGCAGGACGTTGATCAGGGCGAGGTCGTCCTCGCTGAGTTCCATCATTCTTCCCTTTATTCGTGCACGAAACCTGCGGTGGCGGCACTTTTTTGCATTTTTTCTGGCCTTGAACCGCATGTGAACCATGTCACTTGAGAATAGACGCAGGACGTCCTCACCGGACGCGAACCAAGCCAAATCACAATCTAAATCCCAAGCCAGTGCCACAACCCAGCGACTTCGACAAACAAGATTTCGACAAACAAGGAGAACACGTGCCGATCACCGCAGATGCCCGGGAAATGCAGGCGGACCTTGCCCGGCTCCGCCATGAACTGCACCGGGAACCCGAGATCGGCCTGACGCTGCCCCGCACCCAGGAAAAGGTGCTCAAAGCCCTGGACGGGCTTCCCTTTGAGATCACCCTGGGCCAGGACACGACGTCGGTCACCGCGGTACTTCGCGGCCAGGCGTCCGGAACCGGCGCCGGCTCCCGCCCGGCCGTGCTGCTGCGGGCGGACATGGACGGCCTGCCCGTCCAGGAGAAAACAGGCGTGGACTACACGTCCCGGATCGACGGCGCCATGCACGCCTGCGGCCACGACCTGCATACTTCCATGCTGGCAGGGGCCGCCACGCTCCTGGCCGAACGCCGGCACCGGCTGGCCGGCGACGTCGTCCTGATGTTCCAGCCCGGCGAGGAGGGCTTCGACGGTGCCAGCCACATGATCCGCGAAGGCGTGCTGGATGCCGCCGGCCGGCGTGTGGACGCCGCCTACGGCATGCACGTGTTTTCCGCCCTGGAACCGCACGGGACGTTCTGCACCAAGCCCGGCGTCATGCTCAGCTCTTCCGACGGCCTGATGGTCACCGTGCTCGGCGCCGGCGGCCACGGGTCTGCCCCGCACTCTGCCAAGGACCCCGTGACGGCGGCTGCCGAAATGGTCACCGCCCTCCAGGTCATGGTCACCCGCCAGTTCAACATGTTCGATCCCGTAGTCCTCTCCGTGGGGGTCCTCCAGGCCGGCACCAAGCGCAACATCATCCCGGAAACCGCGCGCATCGAGGCCACCATCAGGACCTTCTCCGAGGAATCCCGGCAGAAAATGATGGACGCCGTGCCGCGCCTGCTGAAGGGAATCGCGGCGGCGCACGGCCTCGACGTCGACGTCGACTACCAGCAGGAATACCCGCTCACCATCACGGACGAGGACGAAACGCACACCGCGGAAAACGTCATCGAGGGCCTGTTCGGCGATTCCCGGCTCGCCCGCTGGGCCACTCCACTGAGCGGCTCCGAAGACTTCTCCAGGGTTCTCGCCGAGGTCCCCGGCACGTTCATCGGGCTGAGCGCCGTCCCCCGGGACGCCGACCACGCCGCATCCGCGTTCAACCACTCCCCGTACGCCACGTTCGACGACGGCGTGCTGGCCGACGGCGCCGCGCTCTATGCGGAACTCGCCATTTCGAGGCTGGCCGCACTTGCGGCGGCCGATGCTCCCGCCGCGGCCAACACCGCCGCTTCCTCCACCCTTTCCTAGCCCACCCCCTGAGGGAGAAGACCATGACTACAACCGCGAGCACGCCGCTGGCGACCCGGACGTCCACCCGTAAGACGATCATCGGCACCGGCATCGGCAACGCTGTCGAATGGTACGACTGGGCCATCTACGCCACGTTCACGCCGTTCATCGCCAGCCAGCTTTTCAGCAAGTCGGATCCTGCGTCCGCGGTGCTGTCCACGCTGGCAATTTTCGCCGTCGGCTTCGTTGCCCGCCCTTTCGGCGGCTTCCTGTTCGGGTGGATCGGTGACCGGATCGGCCGCAAGGCATCCATGACCCTGGCCGTGGGGCTCGCGTCGGTGGGCAGCCTGATGATCGGCATCGCGCCGACGTTCGCGGCCGTCGGCGTATGGGCATCGCTCACGCTCCTGGTGGCACGCCTGATCCAGGGCCTGGCGCATGGCGGCGAGCTGCCGTCGTCGCAGACGTACCTGTCCGAAATGGCGCCGAAGGAACACCGCGGCTTCTGGGCCACCCTGATCTACACGTCCGGCACTGTGGGAATCCTGTTCGGAACCCTGCTGGGTGCCGTGCTGAACATGACCCTGAGCACCGAGGTCATGAACGCGTGGGGCTGGCGCATCCCGTTCCTGATCGGCGCGGCCATGGGTCTCTACGCGCTGATCATGCGGTCACGGCTGCATGAAACGGACGTCTTTGAGGGCGAAGCCACTGCGGAAAAGCGCGCCCCGATCTGGCCGCAGATCGTCCGCCACCGCAAGCAGGCCCTCCAGGTGATCGGCCTGACCGTCGGCCTGACCGTCATCTACTACATCTGGGGCGTCGTGGCCCCCAGCTACGCCACCACCGCCCTGAAGATTGACCGCGGCGAGGCCCTGTGGGCCGGGGTGATCGGCAACATCGTATTCATCGCGGCGCTGCCGTTCTGGGGCAGGCTGTCCGACCGGATCGGACGCAAGAAAGTGCTGTGGGCCGGTGCAATCGGCGCAGGCGTCATGCACTTTCCGATGACCGCCCTGCTGAAGGATTCCGCCTGGCAGCTGGCCGTCAGCATGTCCGTCATGCTGATCTTCATCGCCGCCAGCGCGGCGATCGTCCCGGCCGTGTACGCCGAACTGTTCCCCACGAGCATCCGCACGGTGGGCGTCGGCGTCCCCTACTCCATCTGCGTAGCGGTGTTCGGCGGAACCGCGCCCTATCTCCAGCAGTGGCTCGGCACCACCGTGCAGATGCCCCAGCTGTTCAACGTGTACGCCGTGATTCTCCTCGCCATCTCCGCGATGTTCGTCTTCACCATCCCGGAAACGAAGGGCAAGGACCTCACCCTCTGATCCTGTCCCGCCAGGTTGAGCTATCGGTTGTTGCTGTTCTGGAAGGCTCAGGACAGCAACAACTGATAGCTCAACGTGTTTTTGGGGTCAGTTGGGGGGGCAGCAGGGCGGTCAACCGCCGACAAAACGGTCGCGCCCGGCCCTGTACCCGAACACGGCGGCGAGCGAGCCCACCAGTAAGAACAGCACGCCCGCTACGGCGAAGGACCCGGTGGACTGGTGGAGTTGGCCCACCAGGAGGGTGCCGCTGGAGCCAAGCCCGTAGCCCACGCCCTGCATCATCCCGGAGAGCTGGGACGCGGTGTGCCCGTCGCGGGTGCGGACCATGATCAGGGTCAGCGCCGCGGCGGTCAGGCTCCCCTGGCCCAGGCCGAGCAGCCCGGTCCACAGCCAGATCAAGTCCAGGGGGCCGAAGATGCTCAAAGCGAACCCTCCCCCGGTCATGAGCGCCACGGCCGTGTTGATGCCGCGCTGGTCCCGGAACCGCGTGGCCAGCGCAGGCGCGAACAGCGAGCCCAGCATCTGCAGCACAATCGAGGCCGAGACGATCAGGCCGGCCGTGCCGCCGTCCACGCCGCGTTCGCGCAGGATCGGGGCCAGCCAGGCAAAGACACTGAAGGACATCATGGCCTGCAGGACCATGAACGCAGTCACGTTCCAGGCCACGGCGGAGCGCCAGACGCTGACGCCTCCGGCTGGCCGCGGCGGCCCGCCGGGACCTGCCCGGAGCGCCGGCGGCAGGAACAAGAGAAGGACGACGCCGGCCGGCAGCGCCCAGAACCAGAGCGCGGCCGTCCACTGCCCTGTTGCGCGGAAAACCGGGAACGTGAAACCCGCACCAAGGGCGGCCGAGGCGCAGATGGCCGTGGTGTACAGGCCGCCCATGAGGCCCAGGCGGTGCGGGAAGTCACGCTTGACGACCCCGGGAAGCAGCACGTTGCACAGCGAAATCGCGGCGCCGCACGCGGCGGTTCCGGCGAGCAGGGCCGGCAGATGGCCGGCCGCGGGCAGCTCCACGGGCCGCAGCAGCAGCCCGGCCGTGAGCACAGCCATGGCACCCAGCAGCACACGCTCGGCGCCGAACCGGCGCGCCAGCCACGGGGCCAGCGGGGCGAACACACCCAGCAGCGTCACCGGCACAGTGGTCAGCAGCACGACCGCCCAGGCCGGAAGCCCGGCGTCGGCCGTCACCTCGGGCAGTACCGCCGCGAAGCTCGAAAACACGGTGCGGAGATTCAGCCCGATCAGGACAAGGCAGAGGCCCATGTACGCGAGCATGCGGCGGCCGGGGGCGCGGGGCGCTCCGGGTGTTTCATCCCGGACAGCAACGCTGGCCGAAAGGTCCTGCTCGTCAGTTTTCCCAGCTGAGGTCACCCGCCCAATTCTTGCAGGCCCCGTCCCGCCGCCCCTTCGCCGGGAGGTCGCGGGGTCCCCCCGGGGG
>NZ_CAKKMF010000037.1 GCF_918697925.1 Arthrobacter sp. Bi26 | reverse complement strand
ACATCGCACCGTGCGGCGTTGCTGTCCTGGTCTTCATGCCGGTCATCCTACGTTGGGCGGAATCACAACACACGGAGGCGATCGTTGAGAACCCGCGTGCTGCATGAAAGAGTCACTTCATGACCAATCCCCTCCTGAGCCCCAGCACACTGCCCTACGGCCTGCCGCCGTTCTCGGACATCGAAGACGCGCACTTCGCCGAGGCCGTTGAGGCAGGCCTGGCCGAGCACCTTACCGAAATCCAGGCCATCGTGTCCGACCCGGCGGCCCCGTCCTTCGAGAACACCGCCTTGGCCATGGAACGCTCCGGCCGGCTTCTGGAACGGGCGGCCGCCTCGTTCTTCACCCTGGTTTCCGCGGACGCCTCGGACGCCATCCGCGACCTCGAGACCCGTCTCTCCCCGCTCTTCTCCGCCCATCAGGACGCCGTCTACCTCAACCGTGGGCTCTACGAACGCTTCGCGGCGCTGGACACTGACGTCCTGGACGGGGAGTCCGCCCGGCTGGTAGAGGAATACCTTAAGGAGTTCCGGGCCTCCGGCATCCAGCTTGACGACGCCGGCCAGGAGCGCCTCAAGGACGTCAACGCCGAGCTTGCCCGGCTCGGCACCGAGTTCGGGCAGCGCGTCAAGGAAGGCATGAAGTCCGCCGCCCTGCTGCTGGACGACGCCGCCGACCTCATCGGCCTGCCCGCCGACGACATTGCCAGCGCCGCCGAGGCCGCCAGGACCGCCGGGCACGAGGGCAAGTTCCTGCTGACCCTGATCCAGCCAAGCAACCAACCCGCCATGGCCGCCCTGGCTAACCGGGAGGTCCGCCGGCGGCTCTACGAGGCCTCGATCGGCCGCGGCAGCGGCGGCGGCAGCTTCGATGTGCTCGATCTGGTCAAGGACATGGTCCGGCTCCGCGCCGAGAAGGCGGGCCTGCTGGGGTTCGCGAACTTTGCCGAGCTGAGTGTGGACCGGCAGACGGCACCGGACTTCCAGGCCGTTCAGGACATGATGAGCCGGCTGGCCCCCGCCGCCATCCGCAACGCCGACGCCGAGGCCGACGCGCTTGCCGAGGCCTCCGGTCACCCCCTCGAGGCCTGGGACTGGGCGTATTACTCGGCCAAGGTCAAGCGTGAGCGGTATGCCGTGGACGAGCAGGCCCTGCGGCCCTACTTCGAGCTGGACCGGGTTTTGAACGACGGTGTGTTCTTCGCGGCGAACGCCCTGTACGGTGTCACCTTCCATGAACGCGCCGACCTCGCCGGCTACCACCCGGACGTGCGCGTCTGGGAAGTGAAGAATTCCGACGGCACGGACCTGGGCCTGTTCCTGGGCGACTACTACACGCGCGAAACGAAGCGCGGGGGTGCGTGGATGAATTCCCTCGTGGAGCAGTCCGGGCTGCTGAACACCCGTCCTGTGGTGATCAACAACCTCAACATCTCCAAGCCGCCGGCCGGCGAGCCCACCCTGCTGACGCTGGATGAACTCCGCACCACCTTCCACGAGTTCGGCCATGCCCTGCACGGCTTGTTTTCCGCCGTCACGTATCCCCGGTTCTCCGGTACCAACGTGCCGCGGGACTTCGTGGAATACCCGTCGCAGGTCAACGAAATGTGGATCATGTGGCCCGAGGTCCTGGCCAACTACGCCCGGCACCACGCGACCGGCGAGGCCCTGCCGCAGGAAACCGTGGACAAGCTCAACGCCGCGCAACTCTGGGGCGAAGGCTTCGCCACCACGGAATACCTCGGCGCGGCCCTGCTGGACCTGGCGTGGCACGTCCTGGACGGCTCCGATGTCCCGGAGGACGTCGTCGAGTTCGAAGCGAAGGCACTGGCCGCGGCGGGCATCGCCCACAGCCTGATCCCGCCGCGCTACCGGACAGGCTACTTCCAGCACATCTTCGCCGGCGGCTGGTACGCCGCCGGCTACTACTCCTACATCTGGAGCGAAGTCCTGGACGCCGACACCGTGGAATGGTTCAAGGAAAACGGCGGACTCAGCCGCGCCAACGGCAATTTCTTCCGGGACGAACTGCTTTCCCGCGGCAACAGCCGGGACCCGCTGGAGTCATTCCGCGCTTTCCGCGGCCGGGACGCGGATCTTGGGCCACTGCTGAAACGCCGCGGCCTCGACTAATCCTTCATCGATTGCTCCGTAGGCGCCCTTTAAGAGCCTGATAAGGGCAGTTACGGAGCAATCGACGGGGAAACGACGACGGCGGCGAGTCACCAGGAAAGGTGACTCGCCGCCTGTCGTTCAATCAGGAGCGCAAGGCGAAGGGCGGTGTGATCCGGCAGCGTGCGTAAAAGGGGCCCCGCGCCCCGAGCAGCTGCTCAGCTGCCAACAGGGCGCGGGGAATAGCACGCAGAGGATCAGCGCCGTCCGGCGCCCCCAAAGGCGCGAACTACCAGCCGCGCTCGGCGAGGCGGTGCGGCTGCGGGATCTCGTCGACGTTGATGCCGACCATGGCCTCGCCCAGGCCACGGGAGGCCTTGGCGATCTCGTCCGGGTCATCGAAGAAGGTGGTGGCCTTCACGACGGCGGCGGCACGCTGGGCCGGGTTGCCAGACTTGAAGATGCCGGAGCCGACGAACACGCCGTCGGCGCCGAGCTGCATCATCATCGCGGCGTCGGCCGGGGTGGCGATGCCGCCGGCGGTGAACAGCACCACCGGGAGCTTGCCGGTCGCGGCAACTTCCTTGACCAGTTCGTACGGTGCCTGCAGCTCCTTTGCCGCGACGTAGAGCTCGTCCTCGGCCATGCCGGCGAGCTTCTTGATCTCGGCGCGGATCTGGCGCATGTGCGTGGTGGCGTTGGAGACGTCCCCGGTGCCGGCCTCACCCTTGGACCGGATCATCGCCGCGCCCTCGTTGATGCGGCGCAGCGCCTCACCGAGGTTGGTGGCACCGCAGACGAACGGAACGGTGAAGTTCCACTTGTCGATGTGGTTGGTGTAGTCGGCCGGGGTCAGGACCTCGGACTCGTCAATGTAGTCCACGCCGAGGGACTGCAGGACCTGCGCCTCGACGAAGTGCCCGATCCGGGCCTTGGCCATGACCGGCACGGACACAGCCGCGATGATCTTGTCGATCATGTCGGGATCGGACATGCGGGACACGCCGCCCTGGGCGCGGATATCGGCCGGAACGCGTTCCAGCGCCATCACGGCCACGGCACCGGCGTCTTCGGCGATGCGGGCCTGCTCGGCGTTGACGACGTCCATGATGACGCCGCCCTTGAGCATCTCAGCCATGCCGCGCTTGACGCGGCTGCTGCCCGTGACGTTCTTCGCGGACGCGCCGGCTTCGCTGCTTACATCAGGTGTAGACACAAAAACCCCTATGGGTAGATAGATGACCTCGCCGGGGCGCGGACGGCACGTAAATGCCGTGTCTCGCACACACCGGATTACCGGATCCATTGGCCGGTAAAGCTAATACTATCCCCCGGCCGGGGCCCGGCAGAATTCGAGTCACAGCACTCGAATCACGCGCCGGGCCGGGGATTCGGCCAGTCCGCCGGGGCGCCGTGGGGCGTCGTCAGGCGGACCGTTCCGTCGCGGTACCTTCGGGTTCCTCCAGCGACTGGCGGTGGACTGTCACGATCCGCTGGATCACCGTCACCAGGCTCGCCGCCGCGAGGAGGCACAGCGTCACGAACAGCACGACGACGGGCAGGCCCAGGCCCGTGAGTCCCGTGACCACCAGCACGGACACAAGGCGCTCCGCGCGTTCGGCGATGCCGACGTTGGCGTGAAAACCCAGGGCTTCCGCCTTGGCGCGCGCGTAAGAGACCACCATGCCGAGCACAAGGCAGACGATGGCGGCAATGGCGATCGGCGGGTTGGCACCGCCGGTGAAGAACCAGACGGCGAGGCCTGCGAAGAGGGCGCCGTCGGCCACGCGGTCCAGGGTGGAGTCCAGGAAGTTGCCCCACCGGCCACCGCGATGCTGCATCCGGGCCATGATGCCGTCAATGACGTCGGAGAAGATGAACGCCGTGATGAACACGGTCCCCCACAAGAGCTGCCCGAGCGGGTAGAACACGAGGGCGCCGATCACCACTCCGAGCGTGCCGACCACCGTCACGGCGTCCGGAGACACGCCGATCCGCAGCAGCCAGCGGGCGACAGGGGAAAACAGGGCGGTGAAGAAACCCCGGGCGTGCCTGTTAAGCATCCTTCTCCCCAGCTGTTTCCTGCTGCGCTGGCATTTCCTGCTGAATTGGCATTTCCTGCGGCCACGCGTCGGCCACCTGCTGGCGAACCTCCCCGAGGGTCTGCGTGATCGCCTTCGTCTGGGCAATGATGGGGAAAAAATTTCCGTCCCCGCCCCAGCGCGGCACCACGTGCTGGTGCAGGTGGCCGGCGATGCCCGCCCCGCCGGTGACGCCCTGGTTCATGCCCAGATTGAAACCGGAGGGGTTGGCGACTTTGCGGAGCACCCGCATGGCCGTCTGGGTCAGCTCGGCGAATTCCGCCGTTTCCTCGGCCGTGAGATCCGTGTAGTCGGGGATGTGCCGGTAGGGGCAGACCAGCAGGTGGCCCGGGTTGTACGGGAAGAGGTTCAGCACCACATAGCTGGTCCTTCCCCGGTACACGATCAGGGAGTCCTCGTCGCCCCGCTCGGGTGCGACGCAGAACGGACAGTCGTCCGGGTTCTTGAACTGCTGCTGGCCGCCCTTGATGTACGCCATCCGGTGCGGGGTCCACAGGCGCTGGAAAGCGTCCGGGACCCCGGCGAGGCCGAAGTCGTCCGTCACGGCGTGGTCGCCCGGATACTCCGGCCCGGCCCCTGTGGTTTCCTGCACGCGCTGCCTTCCGTCTGCCTAGCTGGTCCGGTTTCGGACAGCGTCGACGATCCGCTGGACGGCCTCGGCCACGGGCACGCCGTTGTCCTGGCTGCCGTCACGGAAGCGGAAGGACACGGCTCCCGCGTCAGCGTCGTCTCCGCCGGCGATCAGCACGAACGGGATCTTGTCCTTGCTGGCGGTGCGGATCTTCTTCGGGAAACGGTCCGAGGAGATGTCCACCTCGGCGCGGATGCCGGCCGCCTTGAGCTGGTCCACGACGTCGAACATGTAGTCGTTGAAAGCCTCCGCCACCGGGATGCCCACCACCTGCACGGGCGCCAGCCAGGCGGGGAAGGCACCGGCGTAGTGTTCGGTCAGAACGCCCATGAAGCGCTCCACTGAGCCGAACAAGGCGCGGTGGATCATCACGGGCCGCTGCCGGGTGCCGTCCGCGGCCTGGAACTCGAGCTCGAAGCGTTCAGGCAGGTTGAAGTCCAGCTGGATGGTGGACATCTGCCAGGTGCGGCCGAGCGCGTCCTTGGTCTGGACGGAAATCTTGGGGCCGTAGAACGCGGCTCCGCCCGGATCCGGGATGAGCTCAAGCCCGGAGGCTTCGGCCACCTCGGCGAGGGTGCGGGTGGCTTCCTCCCATGTGGCGTCGTCGCCCACGAACTTGTCTTCGTTCTTGGTGGAGAGCTCAAGGTAGAAGTCGTCCAGGCCGTAGTCCTTGAGCAGGCCGAGGACGAAGTTCAGCGTGGTGGTCAGCTCGTCCTTCATCTGCTCGCGGGTGCAGTAGATGTGGGCGTCGTCCTGGGTCATGCCCCGGACCCGGGTCAGACCGTGCACCACGCCGGACTTCTCGTAGCGGTAGACCGAGCCGAACTCGAAGAGCCGCAGCGGAAGTTCGCGGTAGGAGCGTCCGCGGGACCGGAAGATCAGGTTGTGCATGGGGCAGTTCATCGGCTTGAGGTAGTAGTCCTGGCCGGGTTTGCGCACCGTGCCGTCCTCGTTCAGCTCCGCGTCGATGTGCATCGCCGGGAACATGCCCTCCTTGTACCAGTCCAGGTGGCCTGAGACCTCGTAGAGGTGGCCCTTGGTGATGTGCGGGGTGTAGACGAAATCGTAGCCCGCATCCACATGGCGCTGGCGGGAGTAGTCCTCCATGGCCTTACGGATGATGCCGCCCTTGGGGTGGAAGACCGGCAGGCCTGAGCCGAGCTCGTCCGGGAAGGAGAACAGGTCCAGCTCCGCGCCGAGTTTGCGATGGTCGCGGCGCTCGGCCTCGGCAATGCGCTCCTGGTAGGCCTTGAGGGCGTCCTTGGTGGGCCAGGCGGTGCCGTAGATGCGCTGCAGCTGCTGGTTGTTCTGGTCGCCCAGCCAGTAGGCGGCCGAGGACCGGGTCAGGGCGAAGGCGTTGGAGATCAGCTTGGTGTTCGGCAGGTGCGGGCCGCGGCACAGATCGCACCAGATGCTGTCCCCGCTCTTGCGGTCCACGTTGTCGTAGATGGTGATGTCGCCGGCGCCGACCTCCACGTTGACGCCCTCGCCGGCCTCGGCGGCGTCATTCTTCTTGCCCAGCAGTTCGAGCTTGTAGGGCTCGTCCTTCATCGCCTCGCGGGCCTCGTCCTCGGACACCACGCGGCGCACGAACTTCTGGTTCTGGTTGATGATCTTCTGCATCATCTTTTCGAGCTGGCGGAGGTCTTCCGGGGTGAACGGTTCCGCGACGTCGAAGTCGAAGTAGAAGCCGTCCGTGATGTAGGGGCCGATGCCGAGCTTCGCGTCCGGGCGCAGCTGCTGCACGGCCTGGGCCATGACGTGGGCGGTGGAGTGGCGCAGGACGTTGAGCCCGTCCGGGGAATCAATGGTGACGGCCTCGACGGCGGCGTCCTCGGGAAGGGGCTGGTCCAGGTCCTTCAACTCGCCGTTAACGCGGGCCACAACGACGTCGCGGCGCTCAAAGAAGAGTTCCGCGCCGGTGGTCCCGGTAGTCACCTTGGTCTCTTCGCCGTCGACGAGAAGGGTGATCTGCTGGGCATCTGACACGGGTGTCTCCTATTCAAAGTTAAGGCTTCGTAGCTTGTGGCGTACGGGGACCACAGCCAGCCTCGTCCATGCTATCGGTTTCTCCAGAGGCCAACCAACGCGCCGGCGCAGTCACCCTAGAGCAGCCGCAGCCCGGCCGCAGCCGCGCCTCAGCCCCGCGGCGGCCGCACCGATGGGCGGTCAGCCCCCCAGCCCGGTGATGGCGAGGTTCCTGCCGATCCCGTCCAGGGGGCCGGACAGGTAAGGCTCGTGCTGGCCGGTGGCGCCGGCAACGGATTCCGGGAACGGCAGGGACTCCGGGCGGCTGAGGTCCCAGGCCATGCTGGCGCTGATGCTGATCCCCCGCGGCCCGGTCCGGCGGGTGGTGCCGCGGATCAGCAGCAGGCGGGTGCCGAACAGCAAGGATCCGGACTGCTCCTGCGCTTCGTGGAAGAAGACCGAATCCACGCAGCCCGTGCCGTCGTCGATGCTGATGAACACCACCCGCCGGCCACCCCGCATGGGCGGGGTCTGGGTGGCCACACGGACCCCGGCAACCAGCACCTCAGTGCCGTTGCGCAGTCCCAGCAGCTTGTCCGCTGTTATGACGCCGAGCCGGTCCAGCAGCGGGCGGTGGCTGGTCATGAGGTGCTCGCTGACGTCCACGGCCATCAGGTCCAGTTCCGCCCGGACGTTGTCCACCATGCTGGGCGCGGGCAGCACAGCCAACAGGTTCCTCAGTTCCACATCCCCCAGCGGCAACGCCAGCTGGCCCTCAATGACCTCCACGCCCTTCCGCAGGGGGCGGGCCTGGAGCTTCTGCAGGTGCTGGACCAGGTCCGCCCGGTTGGCGGCTCCCCCGGACGCCCGGTGCAGCGAATCGAAGGCGCCAAGCTGGGCCAGGCGCTGGATGCTGGGCCTGCTCAGCCGCGACCGGGCGCGCAGGTCCGCCAGCGAGTCGTAGGGCTGGCCGGCCACTATCCGTTTCAGCTCGGCGCCGGAGAGCCCGAAGATGCCGTTCAGGCTCAGCCGGATGCCCAGCCTGCCCCGGTCCGGCCCGGATTCCACCCGCTCCACCCGGTACTCTGCCTGGCTCCGGTTGATGTCGAGGGGAAGGATGGGGATCCCCAGCCGGCGGGCCTCGGCCACGAGCAGGCGTTTGGGGTACATGCCGGGGTCGTGTTCCCAGAGCCCGGCAAGGAAGGCCTCCGGGTGGTGCGCCTTGAGCCAGGCCGACTGGTAGGTGGGCACGGCGAAGGCGGCTCCGTGGGCCTTGCAGAACCCGAAGCTGCCAAAGGCCTTCAGCGTGCCCCAGACCTTGTCCACCACCTCGGGACTGTAGTTCCGGGTCCGCGCCTCCTTCCGGAAGAACTCCTCCACCCTGGCTTCCAGCACCTCATTGCCCAGCGCCCGGCGGAACTCGTCGGCGCGCGCCAGCCCGCACCCGGTCATGACGTCGAAGGTCTTGAGGATTTGTTCGTGGAAAACCGTGACCCCGTGGGTCTCCTTGAGGACCGGTTTGAGGTCGGGATGCGGATAGACCTCGGGGGCGAACCCGTGCCGGTGCTCCAGGAAGGGCCGGACCATGTCAGATTTCATCGGGCCGGGGCGGAACAGCGAGATGTCAATGATGAGATCGTTGAATTCCCGGGGGGCCATTTTCCCGATCAGTTCGCGCTGGCCCGGGGATTCGATCTGGAAGCAGCCCAGGGTGTGGGTGCTGCGGATCAGTTCAAAGGTTGGCTCGTCATCGAGCGGGACCGCGTTGAGGTCGATGCGCCCGTCCTCGGCGATGTAATCCGGACCCGTCCCGTCCGGGCCGGCCGGATGCGCGCCGGCGGCCACCACCTCGGCCTTGGTCGGGTGCAGCCGGATCACCTCCCGGACCGCAAAGGCCATGGCGCTCTGCATCCGGACACCCAGGACGTCGAGTTTGAGCATGCCCATGGGGTCCATGTCGTGCTTGTCGAACTGGCTCATGGGCAGGCCCAGGCCGCTGGGCTGGACGGGGGTGCGGTCCAGCAGGGTGGCATCGCCGAGGATCACGCCGCACGGATGCATGGAGATGTGGCGTGGCAGCCGGTCCAGCCGCTCCGTGAGGTCCACCAGCAGGTCCAGCTGCTGGTTTTCGGTGAAACCGCGCTGCTCCACCCGGTCCGCGAATTCCTTCAGCTCGGGTTTCTCCACGAGGGCTTCGCGGAAGTGCCGGGCCGAGAACCGCCACAGCTGCTTGGCGATTTCCCCGACCTCGCCGTCGTCCATGCCCAGGGCCAGGCCGGCATCGCGCACGGCACCGCGAGCGCGGTAGCCATTCTGCATGCTCATCAGCGTGACGCGTTCGGCGCCGAAACGCTCAAAGATCTTCCGGTAGACGTTGTGCCGTTCGGCGCTCTCGACGTCGATGTCGATGTCGGGCAGCGTGGCGCGGTCGCGGGAGAGGAAGCGCTCAAAGATGAGGTCGTGCTGGAGTGGGTTCACCTGGCTGATGTCGATCAGGTAGTTGACCAGGCTGGAGGCGCCCGAACCGCGCGCGGCCGCCCTCACGCCCAGGGCAAGGATCATCCGGGAGACCTCTGCGACGGTCAGGAAGTAGGAGGCGAAGCCCAGCGAGTCGATGATCCGGAGCTCGTGCCCCAGCCGGGTCCGCATTTGCTGTTCCCGCTGCCCGGAGATTCCAGGGAAGCGGCGGCCGATGCCGGCCTCGCAGCGCAGGGTCAGTTCGGCGAGCGCGTCGCCGTCGATCCCGATCACGGATGCTTCCGGGACCACGGGCTGTTTCCAGCCCATGTCAGCCACAGGATCCATGCGGCAGCGGTCCGCGAGCGCCTCGGTCTGGGCCAGGAGCCGTTTGAGGTCCGCCGTGCCGTAGCCGGCGGCGTGGATGATCTCCTTGCCCAGCTGCAGCATCTGGGCCGCCGATTTGAGCCAGCCCTGCCCGTTGGGCTGCAGCAGCGGGGCGGCGGAGAGTTCGGGGAGGGATTTAAGCGTCCGGGCCGAGTCCAGCACATCGGCGGTGGCCGCGCCGTCCTCTGCCACATAACGCACGGCGTTGCTCAGCACGGCCGGCACCCCGTGCTCTGCGGCGAGCTTGAGCATGCGCACCGCATGAGCGGTGCTCAGCGGTTCCCCTGGCGGGCTGAGCTGGGACACAACCTCGGCGGCCAGGGTCCCTGGGGGCATGGCGTCCAGCCAGCGTTTGAACAGGGTGCGGGGCCGCAGGTAGCGCCGGCCGCCCATCGCCCGGCCGACGTCGGAGTCCGGGCCGATCAGCACTGTCAGGACCGGCTGGAGGGTTTCCGGGTGCAGGGTGCGGGAGGCCAGTTCCGCCCGGGTGACGGCCACCGGCACCGCTCCCTGCGCCTTCCCCGTAGTGCGGGCATGGGCGTCGGAGATCAGCCGGCACAACGCCCGGTAGCCGGCGCCGTTGTTGTGGCCGTGCGCCAGCACAACGACGCGTCCCCCGACCTGCGTGCGGAGGTCACCGTCGTCGTCAAAGACCGCAAGGTCCACCCCGACGATCGCATCGAGCCCGGCTGCCATGCACGCCTTCAGGTGCTTGATGGTGCCGTACAGCCCGTCGCGGTCCGTGCAGGCCAGCGCGGTGGCGCCGTCGGCTGCGGCCGCGCCGGCCAGTTCATCCGGCCAGGAGACGCCATAGTGGGCGCTGAAGGCGGTGGAGACATGCAAATGGGTGAAGTTCATGCTGTTTCGGGCTTCCGGAGGGGCTGCAGGGCGTCGTGGATCCTCAGGAGCCGCCACCGGCCGCTGCTGATATGCCGGGTCAGGTCAAGGGTGAGGGTGGAGGCCGCGGCGTGGTCCCCGGCGGCACGCACCTGGACCCGCCAGATCTCGTGATCCACCAGGCCCGGGCCGCTCCCGAGCGGCGCCCGGCTTTCCTCCGCCCACCATTGGCGGCGTTCATACCAGCGGACGGGTTCCGCGCAGACCGTGTAGCGCCGGCCGGCCCAGTCGAGGCGCAGGGGCTGGCCCGAGGGCGTGCAGAGAACATCCACAGACTCGCTGAACATGCCCACGTTGCCTCCCGACCCAGTCCGGGCTGGAGCCGGCCCAGTCCCCGCTTAGATTCCGTCTTCTAGATGCCGCCTTCTAGATGCCGCCTTCTAGCGTTTCTGATTTATTCGAACATATCTTCGAATAAATTCAGTCTACGTCGGAAAGGCGACAAAACCCAGATCGGGGGTGGACGGACGATGGCACAGGTAGCAGGATTGAGCCATGAGCTCCCATATCGCACTCCTGAAGCACGTAAAGGTCGCCGCCAAGAATTCAACCTTGGTGGCGACCTTCGATATAGACGGAAATATCCCGGGGCAAGGCGCCTACGTTGTGGGCCTGCTCGCGGCCGAGCCGGACTATTCCCATCAACGCAGACTGGGAATTGAGTTCATGAACGGCGAGGCGGTCTCCTTCTACTTCTTCAACCATGACGGCACGGAAGAGAACTTCGACCTCACAGGCGTGGAACACTCAGGGAACACCATCACCGGAAACTTCCCCATCGCGACGGTGCTGGGCCTGCCCAAGGGCCACCTCATGACCGCCTTCAGCGATTGTGACGGCCGGGAATACCAGGCCAACGTGCCTGTCGAAGAGTCCCTCTAAGCACGTTCCAACAAGCCCTTGCTATGAAGTGGACTTGTACACTTCCAGCTCGAGGGTGATGAAGGCGTCGATCATCGCCCGGTAGGTCTTCTCGACGAGTTCGACGTCGATGTCCTTCTGTTCCGCCGTGGCGCGGACGTGTTCGATGACCCGCTCCACGCGCCCGGGCGCACGGACCTCCGCGCTGTCCGCCTTGAGGGTCCCGGCGATCCGGATCAGCCGTTCGCGGCGCCCGATCAAGGACACGATCTGCTCGTCCACCTCGTCAACAGCCACGCGCACGGCGGCGAGCTGTTCCCGGTCGGCCTGGGCGGTCTTGTCGTCTGCGTGATTTGTGGGCATGTGCATGACAGTATCGAAAGATGCAGCCACGAGTCGACTTAATTTCGCTGGGTGTCCGCAGTGTTGACGCCTCACGCCGCTTCTACGTCGATGGCCTGGGATGGCCGGTCCACCGGGAAGTCCCCGGCGAGGTGCTCTTCATCCAGGTCAACCACGGACTGATCCTCTCGCTCTGGGACGCGGGCCAAATGCAGTCCGAAGCGGCCACGGATCCCCCTGCCGGCGTTGCGTGCATCACCCTCAGCCACAACCTGGCCAGCACGGCGGAAGTCGACTGGGTGATGGCCGAAGCCGAGTCCGCGGGAGCCCTCATCGTCGCGGCACCGAAGACCCAGCCCTGGGGCGGCTACACCGGCTACTTTGCCGATCCCGACGGCTACCGCTGGGAGATCGCCTTCAACCCCGGCTGGGCGGTCGACGGCGGCGGCACAGTGACGCTCTGACTATTGGTACCGGACCTGAGGGCGCCGCCGCTAGAACAGGCCCCCCACCGGCTGGATGAGTTCCGGTGAGTCATTCTTGACGTTACCGACAGCGGTGCCGACGGCGTCGATCGTCCAGCCTTCCGCGACGTCGTGCGCCCCGGCCCGGACCAGGTCCACGAGTCCGGCGGCGTCATCGGCCTGCGGGTCCAGCCACGTCTGCATGGTCTCGCGGTTCATGGGCAGCGGAACCCTGTCGTGCAGCGCGGTCAGCTCGGCCAGCATCCCCCCGGCGTAGCCCTCCGGCGGGGAGTCGGTGGTCATGATCGAGGTCGAGAGCATCCAGCGCTCCGGGTCGCCCTCTGCCTTGGACGGGTCCCTCCACCATTCATATAGACCCGCGAAGACAATGGGGTGCCCGTCCTTGGGATGGACGTAGTAGGGCTGCTTGCTGCGGCCCTCGCCCTTCCACTCGTAGTAGCCGTCCGCGGGCACGGCACAGCGACGGGCGCGGGTCGCTTTCCGGAAGGCGGGCTTCTCCAGCACCGTCTCGCTGCGGGCATTGATCATCTTGGACCCGATTCCCGGATCCTTGGCCCAGGAGGGCACCAGACCCCAGCGCGCAATGTGCAGTTGGCGGACCGGCTCTCCGTCCACCAGCCGTTCGAGCAGGATCGGCACATCCGCCGTCGGGGCCACGTTCCACGACGGCGGAATCGCGATCTCGTCCTCCAGCCCGGCGTCGAATTCGGCCAGCAGGTCTCCGACGGCCCGGGCCATCACGTAGCGTCCACACATGGCACCAGCATGCCACCGCGCCCATTCCATGTCATCCGCACCCTGGCTCCGCCCTGTGCCTGCGGGAATAGCGGGCTGCGGGGTACGGTTGTTGGCAGTGACGTATGACTTCAGTGGGCGCCCGGCCGTACTCGCCGGCCCCAACCACAAGCTTGAGGAGAACTTCGTGGACTTCACCCCCGAATCCGGCACCATCACCATGTTTTCGACCACGTGGTGCGGCTACTGCAACCGGCTGAAGAAGCAGCTGGACGCGCAGGGCATCGGGTACACCGAGATCAACATCGAGGAAGTCGAAGGCACCGCCGATCTCGTCGAGCAGCTCAATGGAGGCAACCGCACCGTCCCCACGGTGCTGTTCCCGGACGGCACCGCCGCCACGAACCCCTCCGCAGCAGAGGTCAAGAGCCGGCTCGCGGCCTAGTCCCTTCCTGTATCCAAGGACAACACCAACCCACGACGGCGCGGCCTCCAAAGGGCCGCGCCGCCGCCCGTTGTGCCAGTAAGTTGTGCGAGAAATCCGCGTTCAGAGCAGAGGAGCTTGTTTCATGGTCCATAAAGTCAAGGCCGCAGTAGTCCGTTCCAAGAATGCCGACGTCACCCTGGAGACGATCCTGGTGCCGGACCCCGGCCCCGGCGAGGCCCTCGTGGACATCCTGACCTGCGGCGTCTGCCACACCGATCTGCACTACAAACAGGGCGCGATCAACGACGACTTCCCGTTCCTGCTCGGCCACGAGGCCACCGGCGTTGTCAGTGCCGTGGGACCGGACGTCACCGAGGTCGCCCCCGGTGACCGCGTGGTGCTGAACTGGCGGGCCGTCTGCGGCGAGTGCCGTGCCTGCAGGCGAGGTCAGCCGCAGTACTGCTTCAACACCCACAACGCCACCCAGAAGATGACCCTGGAGGACGGCACGGAGCTGACGGCCGCGCTGGGCATCGGCGCCTTCGCCGAAAAGACCCTCGTGGCCGCCGGCCAGTGCACCAAGGTGGACCCCGACGCCGATCCCGCCGCCGTCGGCCTGCTCGGCTGCGGCGTCATGGCAGGCATCGGCGCGGCGATCAACACCGGAAACGTCCAGCGCGGCGATTCAGTCGCCGTGATCGGCTGCGGCGGAGTGGGCGTGGCAGCCGTCGCCGGCGCAGCGCTCGCCGGCGCCACCACCGTGATCGCCGTCGACATCGACGCCAAGAAGCTCCAGCGCGCCACGGAGCTCGGCGCAACCCACACGGTGGATTCGTCCGCCGTCGACCCCGTGGAGGCAATCCGCGAACTGACCGGCGGATTCGGCGCCGATGTGGTGATCGACGCCGTCGGCCGCCCGGAAACGTACAAGCAGGCCTTCTACGCCCGGGACCTCGCCGGCACGGTGGTCCTGGTGGGCGTGCCGAGCCCCGAGATGACGCTGGAACTCCCGCTGCTGGACGTCTTCGGCCGCGGCGGCTCGCTGAAGTCCTCCTGGTACGGCGACTGCCTTCCCTCGCGCGACTTCCCCACGCTCATCAGCCTCTACCGGCAGGGCAAGCTGGACCTCGACGCCTTCGTGACGGAACGGATCACGATCGAGCAGATCGAGGAAGCCTTCACGAAGATGCACGCCGGCGCGGTGCTGCGCTCGGTGGTGGAGCTGTGAGCGTCCGGATCGACCGGCTGGTCACCTCCGGGACGTTTTCGCTCGACGGCGGCACGTGGGAGGTTGACAACAACGTCTGGATCCTCGGGGATGACGCCGAATGCGTCATCATCGACCCGGCCCACGATCCCGCCGCCGTCGCCGCCGCTGTGGCGGGAAGGAAGGTCACGGCGATCCTGCTCACGCACGGCCACGACGACCACATCCGCGCCGTGGGCGAGGTCCGCGCGCTCGTGAACGCCCCCGTGTACCTGAACCGGGATGACTGGATGCTGTGGGAGCGGGTGTTCCCCGGCACCGAGCCGGACCACGCCATTGCCGACGGCGACACCTTCGACGTCGCAGGGGCGAGGCTGGTGGCGCTTCACACCCCCGGGCATTCGCCGGGGTCCGTGTGTTTCCTCCTCGAAAGCGAAGGCATTGAGTTGGAAGGCGCAGAGCTTGAAAACACGGTGTTCAGCGGGGACACGCTGTTCAAGGGCGGCCCGGGAGCAACCGGACGATCCTTCAGTGACTTCCCTACCATCATCGATTCCATCCGGAACCGGCTCCTGCCGCTCCCGGCGGACACGATGGTCCGGACCGGGCACGGGGATCCGACGACGATCGGCGCCGAAGCTCCGCACCTTGAGGAATGGATCGCGCGGGGGCACTGACCGCGATCCCGGTCCGCCTGTGTCGGATTCGTGGGGACCAGGACCGCACGGGCGGGTCCGGGTCCCCCGAAACGCGGCCGCCTGGTACTAGGATGTGGGGCCATGAGACCAAACCCCAGCATGGATCCGGCAACCTTCACCGCAGACATGCGGACCCAGTTCGATGCCTTCCTCGATGAGCACCGTGCGGATCTTCAGGCCTGCCTCGACGGGCTCTCAGAGCCGGAGGCCCGGGCATCGCTGGTACCGTCAAGGACCACTCTCCTGGGGCTTCTCAAGCACGCCACCTTCGTCGAAAAGGTCTGGTTTGACGAGGCCATCACGGGCAGGACGCGGCAGGAAATCGGCATTCCGGCCACGCCCGATGAATCGTTCACCCTCGAGGAGGACGACACCATCGCGGGCCTCCGGGCCGCCTACGTCCAGGCCTGCGAGGACTCACGCCGCCGGGCCGCTTCCCTCGACCTTGACGACATAGTCAGCGGCAACCGCCGCGGTCCGCTGCCGCTGCGGTGGGTCTACCTGCACATGCTCAGGGAACTGGCCCAGCATTGCGGCCACGCGGACATTCTGCGCGAGCAGATCCTCGCTGCCCGTTCCTGACGGCCCCGGCCGCTCGGGCGTCCCCTACAAATCGAAGCGTGAACGAATGTCCGTGGTGCCGGCAATTGCAGCAACGATCGATGCCGCGACTTCGCGCAGCTTGGTGTTGCGGGCGTTGGAGGCTTCGCGGAGCAATGTGAACGCCTCATCCGGGGGGCACCGGTTCTGGGCCATGACCACGCCGATTGCCATGTCGATGACCGTACGCGACTTCATGGCGGATGCGAGGTCGTCGCGGGCTTCCTGGAGGCGGCCGATCCGCAGGCTCAGACGCAGGGGCCGGCAGAACTGCCGGGCAACGTTTTCCGCGGTGAGGATTTGCCCGTCCGTAAATCCGGAACGGTGAGTGGCGTAGAAGCTCAGGGCAGCCCGGCATTCGCCGTCCAGATCGATGGGGACCGCCAGGACGGCAACATAGCCCCGCTCCGCAGCTGCTTGACCGAATTCCGGCCACCGGCCCTCTCGGGTCACGTCCCTGACATATACGGTGTGTGCTCCGCTCATCGCGGAGATGCCGGGGCCCTCGCCGGCCGCGGCCTGAAGCTCTTCAAGTTCAAATGCCCTCTGGCTGCCGGCACCGGTCGCGGCGGGTTTCTTAGGCCTCGCCACAGTTACGGCGCCGATGACTTCGCGCTCTGCGTGGGATAGCCCAATGGCCGCGTGCTGGGCCAGTTCGCCCAAAAATTCTTCCAGATCCTCGCTTGAGAGCACGAGGTCCTGAAGCTGCTCCGCGGTCCTGCCAACAAAACTCTGCCCTGCAAGTTCCACTCCGGCTCCTTCCGGCCGCACGCCCCCAAATGATCGTACAATGCGGGCACCGAGGGAGGACGGGTCTTATTGCCCGGCTTCATCGGCCGCTTCATCGGCCGCCGAGGCCGGGCACCACGCCCGTTACGTGGTGGCGACCTGCCCGCCCGTCCACGCCGTCAGGCGCCGGCCGAGCAAGTGCAATGCATTGCACTGTGAGTGCGTTTAGCGCGGATGCGGCCACCCCCGATTTGTTTTCACAGGGCCGCATCCGCGCTGGACTAGGGGAGGCCAGGATCAGGCTTTTGGTCCTGTTTGCCGGACCGCCTGCCCGCGTGCCGGCGGCGTGACCGCGCGCCGATCAGGGCCAGACGCCACTCGCGGCGCCGGCCGCGCCCGCGCAGTTCCGCGTTGATGATCCGCAGGAGCTCGGAGGCGGCGTCTTGGTCTTCCGGCTCCTGGCTACTCGCCAGCGCCTGCCGGAGTTGCAGGAGGTCGCCAGTCGGCACCTGCGGCCAGTGCCGGAACGTGTAAAAGATCCTGCTGCCGGGGCGCCTCTGTGACCCTGTGCCGATCATGCGACACCGCCCCTACCAGGCTCCGGTGAGGCGGCGGCGCTGCGGACGGTCAGATAGCCGAGGGGCTTCAGGGCGACCGCCAGAGAGTCCGCGCCGGCTGTGATGGTGACATCGAGTCTGGTCGGCATAAGACATTAACTCCCCGCAACGAAGTGAGCAGCCTCTGCCTGACCAAATTCAGAATAGCAATTGCATTTGCCGCACAAAAGGAAAAGAGAGTAACAATTCACATGCGACTTTTCCGTCGACGCAGGCCTGTGGTTCCCCATCTTGAGTACCCGAACGCTTTGCACTCATGCACGGCGGATCGCGTCCGAAGTGGGGCCGACAGCGTTACTTGGTGGACGGAGAGTACTCCGGGTAGTAGCGCTGGATCTCATGGATGGTCTTGCCGGCCTTCACCATTCGCTCAACGGTCATCATGCTCCGGACTTCCTGGTCTGAGCGCTACGACTGCAATTCCAGATTTCATTCCCTTATTCATGGTCCCCCCAATAGCCAGAATATCTTTGTGAGCGTACCGCACGGGGAGCCGGGTCTCGCGGGTGACGGCGATTTCCTGCGCGGGAATGGAGTTCCAGCAGATTCGGTCCCAGCCCCTGGCCGCCAATAAACGAGGCCATATTTCCGCTGTGGGGATTGTGGCACCGTTCTGGAACTCTGTAGGCGCCAGTGCGGTCTTGCTCGAATGCGCGGGCATGGGAAACAATATTCCCGCCCCACGTGGCCCGGTCGAAAGGGTTTCTTCAATGACAGCGCGAAATACCTCCTCAGTCGGTGCGCCGTGTTGGGTCGACACTTTGCAGCCAGATCCGCGGGCGGCCCGAGACTTTTACGGTCCGCTCTTCGGCTGGAGTTTCGACGACCCAACACCGATGCCGTCCGGTTTCGATGGCGACTACTACACCGCGCGCCTGGGCGGGCGGCTGGTGGCCGGCATCGGACAGGCACCGCCGCAATCGCCTCCGGGGTGGATCACCCACGTGCGTGTCGACGACATCGGGGAAGCCCTGGCTCGTGCCGAGCAGGCGGGAGGCAAGCCCTTGGGACAGTTTGGGGCCGGCTCCGGTAACCGCATTGCTATGCTCGCCGACGCCACCGGCGTTCCGTTCTGCCTGCGGCAGGCCGGCGAGAACGACGGCGCCGAACGGGCCAATGAGCCCAATACCTGGGCCATGAGCTCGCTGCACACCACAGATATCGGTCGGGCCCAGGCGTTCTACGGCGAAATGTTCGACTGGGTACTGGAATCAGTGCCGGACGCTCCCTTCTCGCTGTGGCTGCGCTCGGGTCAAGTCGTGGCGGTCGTGACGGCCACGGACGGCGTCGCGGTCCCGCCGCATTGGAGCGTCAATTTCGCTGTCCGCGACGCGGACGCCATCGCCGAGCACGCCGTAGCACTGGGTGGCGGCATTTTGATGGCACCCATGGACACACCGGGATTCCGCAGCGCCGTGATCAGGGACCCCCAGGGCGGCACCATCGCGGTCAGTGCACCCGCAGGCTGACGCTTCCTGGAGAGCAGCGCCAACCGATTGCGGCGCTGGTAGGGTCAGCCCATGGATGAAAATTTGGGGAAGTTCATCGACAATTTCGCGCGGCTGGTGGAGCTTGCGCAGTCCGGGCAGCACCGGATTCAGCGGGGAACCCAGCTGCTGACCACGCTCACCGAGCATTTGGCGGTCCAGGCAGAATCAGTGGCTGTGGTGGTTGAGGAGATTCCGCCGCACCGGTTCGTGGACGCAGACATCCTCATGGAAGAGCTCGCTGCAGAGGACCCGGAGTTCCGGCTCGTGGGGATCGGCGGCGGAGACCAAAGGCACCATAATTCGCTGAGCGACATGTTGCAGCAGTCCCAGATATTTCCTCAATAC
Source organism: Arthrobacter sp. Bi26 (assembly GCF_918697925.1). Taxonomy (GTDB): domain Bacteria; phylum Actinomycetota; class Actinomycetes; order Actinomycetales; family Micrococcaceae; genus Arthrobacter. The sequence continues at coordinate 24,505 of NZ_CAKKMF010000037.1, read as the reverse complement.
CCCCTGTCCCAGCCGGACTACGCAAACCTCGCTGTCGGTCCGGACGAACAGCGGCAGGCCGTGGCCCTGGGACTGTGGCTCTTCAGCTACGGAGGCAGCCCGATCGCGGTGCTGCAGCGGGACGCCAACCCCCGGTATGGCCGTCAGTCAGCTTCCCTTGAAGTTTTGGCCGACGCTACAGATCAGGCCGCACGCTTCCTCTCGGAGTTCCGCCGGCGGATGCAACACCGCAGCGTGCTCAAGGGGCAGGTCATTTCGTTGGTGATGGGCGAGTATGGTCCTAGCGCCGCCGGGGTGACCTTTCACGCCCGGCCGGCCCTTGCCGCCTCCGATGTCATCCTGCCCGGTGGCCTGCTGGAGAAAGTCTCCGACCACACCTTAGGTATCGCGGAGCACCGGGACTCTCTGAACAAGTACGGCCAGCACCTCAAGCGCGGCGTCCTGCTCTATGGCAGGCCTGGGACCGGCAAGACCCACACGGTGCGGTATTTGTTGAGCCGGAGCGACGGTGTCACAGCAATCCTTCTCTCGGGAGGATCGCTCGCCAGGATCTCAGAAGCCGCCACCATGGCCAGGGCGCTGCAGCCCTCCATCGTCGTTCTTGAGGACTGCGATCTGATCGCCGAGGACCGCAGCTTCGGGCACGGACCCCAACCGCTGCTATTCGAGGTGCTGGACGCCATGGACGGTTTAGCCAGCGACGCCGACGTCGCGTTCATCCTCACCACCAACCGCGTGGACATGCTCGAACGCGCCCTGGCACAGCGTCCCGGGCGTGTGGACCTGGCCGTCGAAATTCCCCTCCCTGCCCAGGCGGAGCGGGTCTCGCTGATCAAACTGTATGCCCGCGGCATTCCCTTCAGCCCGAACGCGATTGAAGATGCCGCAGCCCGCACCGAAGGCACCACCGCCTCGTTCGCACGCGAACTCGTCCGCCGGGCGGTCGTTGCCGGCGCCTTGGAAGACATGCCGGTCGCGGACAACCATCTGGGGAAGGCTGTGGATGACCTGATGGCCGACGGCGCCGCCCTCACCCGAAGCCTCCTCGGCAGCGGCGCCGAGGGCGACACCGAGGGCAATGGAGGACCGTTCCCCGGGCCGCCGGCAACCTTTCATTCCGGGCGCTAGGAAAGTGCCTGGATCTGGAGACGAATCGTCCGGTCAGCTAAGGATGGAGATCTTCAGCGCGCGGGCCGTCAGCGCCGCCAGCGGTACGGAGTGGTTGTTGACACCCGGTGCAAGCCATAGCGTTCCAGAATCGGTCGCGAATATTCTGTTGAGTCGCTGTGGATGAGTTTCTTACCGAGCGTTAGCGCGGCTCGAGCCCGGGCCGCGGTGAGCGCCCGGTAGATACCCCGGCCGCGCCATTCTGCCCGCGTTGCCCCGCCCCAGATGCCCGCGAATTCCGTGTCCGGTACCGGCTCGAGGCGGCCCGCACTGACAATCGCCCCACCATGTTCGGCGACCCACAGTTCCATACCGTCGTCCAGAGCCACGCGACGCAGGATTGCATCGGCATTGCCGTCGGAGACGTTAGTGCCGAAAACCTCGTCCTGCATTGCGCTCATGGCGCGAATGTCCCGTTCTTCGGTCACCCGCCGCAGGCTGATGCCGGGCGGCAGCTGCACGTCCACATTCAACGCTCTGGCCGGCCCGATCATGATCGACTCGGTCTCATCGGGCTCAAAACCGTTCTCCAGCAGTGCGACATGGAGTCCGGGTGCATGATCGTGGCCACGGGTCTTCCACTCAACCCGCACGATTGCCGGATCGCTGCGGTAAAACGCGAGCGCCTCGGCCACCCAATGCGCGATCGTCCGGGCACTGGCCCCATCGAGGTCCTGATAAGTCACGAAGCCTCGGCCGCCTGCGAAGGTCACCAGGCGTAACGGGCCCAGCCGCTCAACGGCGATGGCACTGGGTGTCTCGGCATCCGTTCGCAGTTGCTGGTCGTACGCCGTAAGAAGTTCTTCAGAAAGAGTCATCGGCCTCCACGGTACATTGTCCTGATTCGGACCTGGAGACGGCACCTCAGGAGCCTCGGCGTCGACCTTCAGTAGCCGTAGCGTTCAACCACGATCTGCGTCGTGTAACTGTCGGACGCCGGGCCATAGTCGTCAATGGTGATCCGTACGTCCCAGCCGTCGATCCTCCCGACGCCCCGGCACATCAGGCCTCCTGCGTTAATTCTTCGTTCCCTGAGGCACGGTTTGTACTCGTCGGGAGTCAGTCCAACCTGATCGATGTATCGCTCCAGATCACCGGCGCGGTACGGCCTGTGCGTGTCCCACCTGTATGCATAGATTGCGCATGGTCCGTCAATTGGGATGCAAAACGCCCCACCCAGGGGTGCTTGTGTCCCTCCGATGGGTTCCCACCCGGGGGAAGTCTGAAGCCGATCCGCGATTGCCTTCATCTGTCTAATGTTGGCTTCATTCTGAAAATGGACATTCGTGAAAAAGCCGGCAACGCCTACGACGATTGCCGCTACGACCGCCAGAGCGATCTCTCCTCGACGCCCCATATCCTGCCCAGCCCCCTCAGTAAACCCGACGCTACCTGCCGCGTTCCTGCTGCCCCGGTGGTCAGGCCGGCAATTGAACGCCAGTATAGGACCAAGCCGGTGTGTCCTCCGCGGAGGCGGTCCCTTAGCGGGTGATGGCGAGGGGCTTCACAGGCACCACACACGACACCCGCACGAAGGGCACGTCTCGTGCTCCCGCCACGCGGTTGTTCCTGCCGGTGTCATCGCACCAGTCAATGTTGTAAGGCACTGCGGTTACGGCGGCATCCCCCACGGCGGTCCGGGCGGGTACGACAAACGTGTAACTGAACCCACCGGCGTCGTTCATGGCGGAGGTGGTGTTGACGACTTCGGCCCCTGTTGCGTCGGTGACGCTCACCTGGATTCGTGCGTTCTTGCCGTAGCGGGGATTGCAGTCGGCGTCCGGCGCTGCCACCGTCACGCTTTGCCCCGGTTTGGCTTCCGTCGGGGTCAGCGAATAGGCGGGCGGTAAACACGGCGGCGCCCCGCCCGTGGTGGACGAGCACCCCGAGGTCGCGGCAACCAGCACCAGTGCCCCAATCGTGGCACAGATCGCGGAGCGCCCTTCACGGTCCTTCAGGTGAAAAGCCATGCCGTCAGTGTCGCTGGTACACCGGCAAACCCCCACTGTTGTCCCGAATTCGTACCGCAATTGTTGCCGGAGTGTGCCATGACCCATTTGAGCCGCCGCCCGCATGGCAACAACTCCCCCACTGCCGGGTCGGGCCTATGATCGGGCCATGGGATCACCCGGAATTTCCCGACGCAGCCTGCTGGGGCTCGGCGCCGTGGCAGCGGCGTCGGTCGCGGGGTGCGCCGGCCCGGGCGCGTCCAGCCAGGAGCCGCCAGCCGCACCCATCGCCATGCGCAGCGGCAGCTTCACCTCACGGTTCCGGCCGCAGGAACCCACGGGCTGGTCACTGGCCGTACCCGGATCCACCGGCGGCGGACCCTCCGGCCCCTGGCCCGTTGCCCTGTTCCTGCACGGAACGGGCGCGGACCACCGCATGGTCTTCGACGAGTTGGACGCGGGCGGCGTCCTGGCCCGGCATGTGGCCCGGGGAGGGACGCCTTTCGCGATCGCTGCCATCGACGGAGGCGAATCGTGGTGGCATCGCCGGGAATCCGGAACAGACACGCAGGCCATGCTGGTGGAGGAATTCCTCCCCCTGCTGGCCGGCCGGGGCGCCGACACCGGCAGGCTCGCCGTGTTCGGCCTGTCGATGGGCGGCTTCGGCGCCCTGCTCCTGGCCTCCCAGCACCGCGTCCCCGGGCTCCGCGCCGTCGCCGCGATGAGCCCCGCCGTCTGGAGCCTGTACGACGCCGGCCGGTCCGACAACTTCGACAGCGCCGCGGACTTTGCGGCCAACGACATCTTTGCCCTCCGGCCGGAGCTGGAGCCGCTGCCGAAACGGATCGACTGCGGCACGGCGGACAACCTGCTCTTCAGCGTCAAGGACTACGTGAAGGACCTTCCAGGTGAACACGAGGGAGGCTTCCAGGCTGGCGGCCACGACGGCGGCTACTGGCGCTCCATCCTCCCGGATGTCCTCGCGTTCCTGGGCAAGAACCTGACTTGACGCCGGCGGCGAGCGCGCGAAGAGCGCCCGGCAGCGCGTGCCCGCCGTCGGCTGACTGCGCCCATCACGCGCATACAGAGCGCCCAGTAGGCTACTCCCACGGCGAGTGAGACTGCTACGGCCAGCGCGGGGCTTATCCCGGCCAGCGGCGGATAGACCACCCAGTGGACCAGGTACGCGTAGAGGGAGGCGCTGGCCAGCACCACCGTGAGGCGGCGGAGGCCCTTGGGCACCGGGACGCTGGGCAGCCAGATGAGCAGCAGGATTCCGACGAGGAGCGTGCACTCCCGGCCCGGGTTCTCGAAGAACCCCGGAACGGTCAGTGCCGCAATGACCGAGACAATGCAACGCTGGGCTACGGTCCGGGACCGCGCAATGGCCCAACCCAACGCGAAGAGCCACAGTGCAGGAGCGGTGTGCGGCACTCCGGGGTTCACCAGCTCAAAGCGGGTCAAAAGCCCCGCGCCGGTCAGCGCCAGCGGAAAGAGCAAAGGGAAGCGCCGCTCGGCGCGGTCCGCCCACGGAATGGCCAGCAGCGCCGTCGCCCCCACAAGCAGGTAGACAAGAATTTCGATGAACCAGAAGTGCCACTGGGTGGTCACCGCCTCCGGCCCCAGGATGGCGTTGAGCAGCAGGATATTGGCGGGCGCGTAGTTGTCGGTGATCAGGTAGGCCACCGCGATGAACGCCATGCTCGGCACCACGATTCTTGCCACGCTGCCCAGCTGCCGCTTCAGCCGCGGCACCCGTTTCCCGGAGAGCTGGAAGCGGGCGAAGTTGTAGCCGGCCACGGCCATGAGTACGTGGGCGGCACCCTGCCAACTGAACAGGCCGACGTGTGTGCTTACGATCAGGACGATCCCCACGGCCCGCAGCACGATGCTCGTTTCGACCGGCGCAAAGAACCGTCGACGCTTCCGGACCGGTGCGGTACGCGGCCGCGGCTCCAAGTCCCTGACCGGAGTCACGTGCCAGTCCGGCGGGAGGTGGCCCAGGGCTTGTTCCAGGCGGACCGACGCGGCCACGTAGGACAGTGAGTCCCCGCCCAGGGAGACGAAGGTGTCGCCGTCGCCGATCTCGGCGCACTCCAGCGCGTCCTCGAAGATCTTCCGGACGCTGTCCGGCGCGCCGCTAACGCTCGCGGCCTCAGGTGCTGCCACGGCTTTAAGCCGGGACAGGGCCAGGACGGCCTGGTAGTCCAGTTTGCCCGTGGCCAGGCGCGGGAGATGTTCGACGGCGTGCACCTCGAGGGCCGCGCGCGGCAACCCCATCCCCTGTGCCAGGACCTTGCCCAGCAGGTGCGCGTCGTGGTCGCCTTCCACGGCGACGACGACGCCGTCGTCCGTTCCGGCACTGGCAGCCTGCACACCGAGGTCGGCCAGGAGCCGCTCCACCTGCCCCAGGTCAACGCGAAGTCCCACGATCTTGACGAACCGGCTGCGCCGCCCCACCACTTCGTAGACGCCCGCCGGGTGTAGCCGGGCGAGGTCGCCGGTGCGGAGCTCGGTAATGGCGCGGCCCGCGGCGAGATCCGCCGGGCTTTCGGCGTAGCCGAGCATGACGTTGGGACCGGTGTAGACGAGCTCGCCGTGTTCCAACCCCGGCACCGGGTCGATCCTGAACGAACCGCCCGGCACCGGAATGCCCACCGCGCCCGGGACCTCCGCCGCCAGTTCCGGAGGGAGGTACGCCATCCGGGCCGTCGCCTCGGTCTGGCCGTACATGACGAAGAAGTCCCAGCCGTTTCGGCGGCCCAGTTCCGCATATTTCCTCACCGATTCCGGCGCCATTCGGCCCCCGGCCTGGGTGACGTAGCCCAGGCTGGGCAGGTCCATGTCCTCGAACCCGATTCGCTCCAGCAGTTCAAAGGTGTACGGAACGGCCGCGAAGGACGTGGCCCCACGCTGTCGAAAGAGCTCCCAGAAGCACGGATCAACCACGGAAAAGTCGGTCAGGACCAGCCCGGCACCGCGGAGCAGGTGGCTGTTGATCACAGACAACCCGTAACAGTAGGACATGGGCAGTGTCGTCGCGGCACGGTCCTCCGGGCCGATTTTCAGGTACTCGGAAATCGACTCGGCGTTGGACTGCAGGTTTGCATGGGAGAGGCGGACGAGCTTAGGCGAGCCCGTGGATCCGGACGTGCTGAGCAGGAGTGCCAGGTCCGGGTGCAGTTCGTGCCGTGTACCGGCCCGGCGCTCGTCCAGCAGGAGTTGGCCGTTGCCGGCCCGGACGACGACGTCGGGGTCGTAGGCCGCAACGAGGGATTCCAGGGCGGCCGGTTTGTCTTCGGGCAACAGGATCAGGGGGTGGCCGCCTACGAGCGCCGCCAGGTAGGCAACCAGCGAATCGACGTCGTTGGCTGCCGAAAGCGCCACGAGGCGCCGCGTGGTGCCGAGGCGCAGGGCGAAGGCATCGACGCAATCCGCCAGCTCCCGGTACGTCATTGCCAGGGTGTCGGTCAGGATGGCAGGGCTGTCCCCGTAGCTCGCAAGATCGGCGGCAAAGGGCACCCGCATGAAATCAAGCTGCTGCGTGGTCACCCGGACGATGTTATTAGATTAGGCTTGCCTAAGCCAAATTAGGGCATGAAAGGTTTGCGTAATCGCCCGGAGTGGGTATCCTCCTTATTTAGGTTCACCTAAGTACGGGTTTCTTCAGCATCGTCGCTCGAGGAACCCGCACGTACAACGGCCCACACGCTTCCGCCTCAACCGCACGTTCCACCCGACCGATCCAAGGAAATCCCCTATGCCCAGTTTCACCCTGCCCAAAACCGCTCCCCGGTTCCGGAAGACACTTGCGCTGGTTGCGGCGGTAACCGCCGCTCCCCTGGCCCTCGCCGGCTGCATGGCCAACTCAAAGACCCCGGGAGCAGCCGCCGGACCGATCCAGGTCACCAGCACCCAGACCGAATGCAAGGTCTCGGCCAACCAGGTCGCCAGCGGCAATCTGACGTTCGCCGTCAAGAACGAAGGCCCCCAGGCCGCCGACTTCTACCTTCTGGCCGAGGACGGACTCCGGGTCATCGGCGAAGTGGAGAATATCGGCCCCGGCCTGAGCCGCAATCTGGTGGTCACCGCGGCCGCCGGCAAGTACACCACGTCCTGCAAGCCCGGAATGCAGGGCGACGGCATTCGCGCCGGCTTCGACGTCACGGACTCCGGCAGCAGCCCCGCCGTCGACGCCAATGTTCAGGAGCTGCTGGACACCGGCACCCGCCAGTACTCCGCCTACGTCAAGGACCAGACCGACCAGCTGGTGGACGGGACGAAGGCGTTCGCCGCGGCTTACGCTGCTGGAGATGCCGCGAAGGCCCGCGGGCTCTATGCCGCCACCCGTATGCACTGGGAGCGCATCGAGCCGGTTGCCGAGTCGTTCGGGGATCTCGACCCCAAGCTCGATGCCCGCGAGGCCGACCTCGAACCCGGCCAGGAATGGACGGGCTGGCACCGGGCCGAGAAGGACCTGTTCCCGCCGGCCAGCTACACCCCGCAGACAAAGGCGGAGCGTGCCGCCATCGCCACGCAGCTCGTTGCCGACACCGAGGACCTGGCCAAGCGGACCCGCACCGTGGAGCTCACCGCGGACAAGATCGGGAACGGCGCCAAGGAGCTCCTGGACGAAGTAGCCACCGGCAAAGTCACCGGGGAGGAAGAAATCTGGTCCCACACCGATCTCTGGGACTTCCAGGCCAACGTTGACGGAGCAAGGATCGCCTTCGAAAGCCTGAAGCCCGTGCTGCAGCAGAAGGACCCGGCCCTGTCCGAGGCGCTCGAGGCCAAGTTCGCAGCCCTGCAGGCCGGGCTCAAGCAGCACTCCACCGGCGAAGGCTTCGCGTACTACAACGAGCTCAGCCAGACCGAAGTCCAGCAGCTCGCCGCCCTGGTCGATGCCCTGGGCGAACCGCTCGCCAAGCTCACGTCGGCAGTGGTCCTGTGAGCGGCTGCCCCTTCGGCGGCACCCCCGGCCAGACGCCCGACGGCGGCACCCCCGAATCAGCTAACGCACCGGAATCAGCCAAGGCAGCAGGAGCAGCGGCCACGCCAGCACCGCCGGCAGCCTCCGGTCCGGGAAAGGGCCGGCTGTCCCGCCGCGGGCTCCTGTCCCTCGCAGGTGCCGGCGGCGCGGGCGCCGTCGCCGGCCTGGCGGCGGGCTTCCTCAGCCACGACGCCGTGGCGGCAGCGGCCGCGCCGCTGGCAGCGCCCGGCGACATCATCCCGTTCCATGGTGACCGCCAGGCAGGCATCGTCACACCGGCCCAGGACCGCCTTCACATTGCAGCGTTCGACGTCGTCACGGAGGACCGCGCGGAGCTCATCCGGCTCCTGAAGGACTGGACCGCCGCCGCCGCGGCGATGACCGCGGGACGCAGCACCGGCAGCAGCGGCGCCGTCGACGGCCCCTATGACGCCCCGCCCGAGGACACGGGCGAGGCCCTGGACCTGGGGGCCGGCAAACTCACGCTTACCTTTGGGTTCGGCCCCGGCCTGTTCGAGAAGGACGGCAAGGCCCGCTTCGGACTCCAGGGGCGCCGCCCGGACGCACTGATCGACCTGCCGCACTTCCCCGGCGACGACCTGGAGCCCGGACGCACCGGCGGCGACATCGTGGTGCAGGCCTGCGCCGACGACCCCCAGGTGGCAGTCCATGCCATCCGGAACCTGGCCCGCATCGGATTCGGGCAAACGCGCGTGCGCTGGTCCCAACTGGGCTTCGGCCGGACATCTTCCACGTCACGGTCCCAGACCACCCCGCGGAACCTCTTCGGCTTCAAGGACGGCACCAACAACCTCAAAGCCGAGGACACCGCCTTGTTGGACGAGCACGTGTGGGCGGGCCGGGGAACGCGACCGGAAGAGGGCTGGATGGCCGGCGGCACGTACCTTGTGGCGCGCCGGATTCGGATGCACATCGAAATCTGGGACCGCACCTCGCTGCGCGAACAGGAGGCCCTGATCGGGCGCACCAAGGGCGCCGGGGCCCCGCTCTCCGGCGGCGAGGAATTCACCGCCCCCGACTTCGAGATCCAGGGGCGCAGCGGGGAACCACTGATCCCGCTGGACGCCCACGTCAGGCTCGCGCACTCGAGCCAGAGCGACGGCGTCAAGATGCTCCGGCGCGGCTACAACTACACCGACGGCTCGGACGGCCTGGGGCACCTCGACGCCGGACTGTTCTTCATCGCCTTCGTCACAGACCCGAGGACCCACTACGTGCCCATGCAGCTGGCCATGGCGAAGGAGGACACACTGGCCCTGGAATACCTCAAACACACCGGCTCGGGCCTGTTTGCGGTTCCCCCGGGAACCAGGGCGGGGGGCTTCATCGGCGAAGGGCTCTTCGCATGACGGCGGCCCTCACCGATGCCGGCAGTCCGCCCGGAACCGAGGGAACAGGCCAACCCACCGGCACGGAGCTTCCAGGACCCGGCATCGGCGGGCCGGTACGACCAACGGCCACGTCCACTCTGAAACTCGTGCTGCTGGGAGTGGGGTGCTCGGCGGCGTGGCTGGCGTCCGTGCTGGTCGGCGGGTTCCTGGACCCCGGGCCGGAGATCCACCGGATTGCCCTCGCGGGCCACATCCTTGCACTCGTGCTGTCCTTCGGAGCCATCCTGGTGCTCGACTGGGTGGGTTTGCTGTGGCTTCTGGGCCGCCGCGACGTCCACGACACCCGGCGGCTCGATTCCGCCGCGCAACCGCTGATCTGGGGCGGGCTGGCCATCCTGCTCATCTCCGGGGCATTGCTGCACCCCGATCTGTCCAGCCCTCCGACGCAGATCAAACTCGTCAGCATCCTGGTCCTCATGCTCAACGGGCTGGTCCTGACCAAAACCATGAAGCAACTGCACCAACTGCCGCCGGAAACCTTGTTCACGGCGGTGGCGGCCGGGCTGCGGGCGCGCTTGCTCGCGGCTTTGTGCATCTCTCAAACCTGCTGGTGGACGTCCGTGCTGGTAGGACTGCTCAACAGCACGCTGCGGCGCTGGACGGGAGCCTGACGCCGGCGAGTCCGTCGGCTACCGCGCGGGCGGGAACGTCCGGCTGTGGCGGTTCTCAGCCACAGGCGGATCGAATCTGGTGTCTTCCAGCGTCCCGCCGTCGTCGAGCCATCGGCGGTTGGTGTAAAAGCTGATGGCCCGATTGTTGCTTTTCTCGACCCAAAGAAATGCCCGGCGGTAGCCGAGTTCGATCAACTTTTGTTCGACGGCTGCAAACAGGACGGAGCCTGCGCCCTGCGCCCAGCAGTCCGGATGCACATTGATCGCGTGGAGCTGACCGGTTCCCTGGTCCGAGTCGCCGGCAGCAGGACCGAGGATGGCGAAGCCCACAACCTGGTTGCCGCTTTGGACGACGAGGTGGTGCGTCCCTTCCTTGGGCTCCAGGATGTTTCGGCGCCAGGCAGACGCCGCCCGCCCGACGTCGAGACCGTCAAGATACTCATCGGTCATGACTCCACGGTAAGTGGCCCGCCAAGCCGCAACGTGGACCTCGGCCAGCCGTGCGGCGTCGTCTTCGGTCGCGGCCCTGACGCTGATGTCCGGAGTGGTCATGGTGGCGAATCTATCAAGTGAGGTCACCGATGCCGTGCGGCGCGCACCAGGCGGCGGGCGAAATGGCTGATGACGAGGACGCTGACCGCGGCAAGGAGCCACGTGCATGCCGCCCCAAGGACCGGGCCGCTCGTGCAGGTGCTGACGGCGCCGGACTCCGCCGTGTAGTCGAGGCACTCACCTGTCCGAGAGCCGATTAGAAAAGCGTCGACGGCGATCACCAGCAGAATGGCCACTGCCCAGGGCCACCTCTGACGCCGGAGCAGCTGAGGCGTTTCCTCCACGGTTCCTCCCCGGCAGCTCATCGGCCGGTCCGGCCGCTCGAACACCTGGCAGGCATCACAGTACGGCCGATCCCTACAGCGCGGTACTCTGCACTAACACCCTGTCTGCCTCTCCCCTGGCCGTGATGAGCCACATCGACCTCGGCGGCGGCCCGGAAGTGTCCGGCAGAATCATTTCATGGAAGGTCAACGCGATGTCAGAATCTGAACTTTCAGCTCTCCGGGAGCGGGCTGCCCGTGGTGACAACGACGCTATAGGTGAACTCATCGAGCTGGCCGCGGAGCGGGAAGACTTCGACGAGCTGCGGCATCTTGCCGACGGCGGCAGCAAAGACGCCGAGGATCAGCTCGTGGAACTCGCAGCTGAAAAGGAAGACCTAGCGGAGCTTCGGCGTCTGGCATCCGCCGGCAACACGGACGCGGCCGAAGTGCTGGCCGAACTCACTGAGTAAACACTCAGCTGAAATTGACCGTGTTCCGGCTGAACACGTTTCTGAAGTTGCGGATCGCGCAGCTTCGCGCAGAGGCCGTGGCCGCTGAGGCAGCAGGGCTTTCGCACTAAGTGTCCGGGGTTCACCCTTGACCATCGGGCCGGACAGCGCGTGCGGTAGATTGCACTCATCCCGACCACGAAGCGGGCAATGGAGGGGGACCATTGAAAGCATCACAAGAGCAGCAGCACCCGCCGCAGGCGGACTGCTCAGCGTCCACTCAGCGCGCCGCCCGTCCGGTCAGAACGCACCGCTCGACGTCGGGCCGCCCCGTGGCCGCTGCCGTATGGGCCGGTGCAGCCGGCACCCTGTGCTGGCTGCTGGCCAGCGGAGAAACCCGGGCCGCGGTGGACGCCGCACCCTGGCTGGTGCTGGTGTCCTGGTTCGTCTACGTAGCCCAATGGCTGCCATGCCTGCGCGTCGATGGCGACGGCTTTGCGCTGATCAACGGCCTCCGCGACCACCGGATACCTTTCGATACGGTCCAGGACGTCGAGGTCCGCTATGCCGTAGCAGTCCGGGCCGCCGGCAAGAAGTATGTGAGCTGGGGCGCTCCTACCCCGCCGGGCTCGTTCGAATCCGGATTCGAACATGTCAGCGATCTAAAGAGCCGGCCGCACAGCATTCTCCCAAGCAATGAACGACTCAACCAGCCCGCGGTGACCACCGGACGTGACGAGATCGCCCAGGCGTGGCAGGACGCCCGCGCCGCCGGGCTCCGCTCCTCCGACGGAACAGTAACCACGACATGGAACCGCCCGATGGTCGCCCTCGGCGTCGTAGTGCTCCTCTGGGTGATCGCGGCCCAGCTGTTCTAGACCGAGCGGTACCGGAGTGAGCCGGGAATCTCGCCCCGGGCCCCCAGGCCTTCCCCGTAGGCGAACCGTGCCCACAGCGCCCGCATCGCCCGGCCGTGCGCATTGATCTCGTCCCAGGTGGCACCCGCCAGCAGGCCGGCACCCTCCCATGTCCGTTGGTGGCCGAACAGCAGCGGCAGATCAACCGTGTGCGCGGCGCCGTAGAGATTTCCCGGTGCGCGCCAGGACAGCACGTAGCTGTGGGCCCGCCCTCCCGCGCGCACATGCCGCCTGGCAAACTGCCTGGCTGCCTTGCCGTACACGAGTTCCGTGACCACCCAGGTGACTGTCTTGAGTACTGCGCTGCCGACCACGGGAATCCTCGCCACTCGGCTCAGGTACGGGCTTCGCGGCAGAAACAGCCGGGCTTCTTCGGCTGTGTGGCCGATCAGGATGTCGATCCCCGGCGCAGCCGCATTCCAGGCCCCGTCGAGCTCGGATTCCTCGGGCAGGGGTGAATGCCCGTACTGGATCCCGAACGGCATGGCAGCCATCAGCCCGAACTTCCTCGCCGCCCGCGCAACATCTTCTTCGCGGGCGACGACGTCCATCGCCGGAGTAGTGGCGGTGACCGCTTCCGCGGCGACACCCATGGCGGCGTTCATCTTTTCCCGTCCCCGGGTAATACCCAGCGGGGCACTTTGAATGATGGCCCGCTGGAACAGCGACGCCGCGCCCGGCGTCGCCATGAGGTGAGCGACGGCGTCGCCCCCGGCGGATTGCCCGAACGCGGTGACCCTGCCCGGATCGCCGCCGAACGATGCGATGTTGCGCTGCACCCACTGGAACGCCTCGATCTGATCCAGCAGGCCCAAATTGGCGGGCCGGCCGGTGCTGGTGGACAAATATCCGAAGAGGCCCAGCCGGTAGGTCACCGAGACGACGATCACCCGGGTTTCGGCAACCAGCGCCGAAGGGTCGAAGATCGCCAGATCCCCCGATCCGGACGTGTAGGAGCCGCCATGCAGCCACACCATCACCGGCAGCCGCTCATCGTCGTCGAGATCGGCGGGCACGGTGATGGACAGCCGTTGGCAATCCTCGCTGCCTGGAAGTTCGCCGTAGCGGGTGCCGAGCACGTCGTCCAGGAAGGGCACCGGGGCCTGCGGGCACGCCGGGGACAGGGATGTCGCCTCGAGCATCTCGGACCAGTCAGTTGCCGGCGCAGGCGGCTGAAACCGATCGGCTGTGGCGTAGGGAATGCCGGTGGCACGCACGACGGCGCCGTCGCGCCATCCGGTGACCGGGCCACACGGCGGGTCGAAGGCAAGGCTCACAGTCATACCGGTTTAGCTGTTCTTCAGCAGGGCAACATCGGAGACAAGTTCAATGTGCTCGAGCATCGCCGCCGCCGCCGCCGCCGAATCCCGGGACCTGATCGCGTCGGCGATCTTGCGGTGGGAGGCGAGCGACTGCTCGGGCCGGCCGGGCTGTGCGAGGGATTCGAGGCGCGTTTCCAGGACCATTCCGGCAATGAAGGTCATCAGCTGGGCCAAGACCGCCGAGTGGGCCGCGCCAGTTACAGCCTGGTGGAACAGCTCGTCGCCACGCGCACCCCGGCCGCCCGAAGTGACTTCTGCCGTCATGGCTTCTAGGGCGTGATCGATGGCGTTCATGTCCTGCTCGGTGCGCCTGGCCGCGGCCAGCTCGGCAAGTTTGACCTCCAGCGTGCTCCGCGCTTCAACGATCTCGGGTAGACGGCTGCGGTGCTCGCGGAGGCCTTTGATCACGGAGGGAACGTTGGGCCGGTAGACCAGCACCGCTCCGGTGCCGTGCTGGACGTCGATCACGCCGAGCACTTCGAGAGCCACCAGGGCCTGCGCCAGGGTTGCCCGCGAAACCCCCAGCCGCTCGGCAAGCTCCCGCTCAGCCGGCAGCGTGTCGCCGGGACCCAGCTCGGCGGACTCGATGAAGTCCATGATCTGCTCCACCAGCTGCTCATAGAGCCGGGGCCGCGAAACGCGGGAAATCTGATGCGTTGCCGCCTGCTTTGCCATGCTCGTCCTTCCAGCCTGTTCTGACCCTAAGACTACCGGAGAACTATTGACAAAGACACCTAGTGTCTAGGAGGCTAGGCCACTAAGCCAGTCAGTGAACCACTTCGATCCGGAGGAACAACGATGTCCGCTCCCGTCCTGTCCATCATCATCCTGGCGCTGATGTTCCTTCTGGCCACGGTGCTGCCGCTCAACATGGGTGCCTTGGCCTTTGTGGGTGCCTTCCTGCTGGGCTCCGTGGTGCTGGGGATGTCCACCAACGACATCCTGGCCAACTTCCCCGGCGGCCTGTTCCTGACCATCGTCGGGGTCACCTACCTGTTCGCCATCGCGCAGAACAACGGCACCATCGACCTGCTGGTGCGGGGCGCCGTTCGGCTGGTCGGCAGCAAGGTGGCCCTGATCCCGTGGGTCATGTTCGCCATCACCGCGGTGATTACCGCCGTCGGCGCCCTCTCCCCGGCCGCCGTGGCCATCATCGCGCCGATCGCCCTGAGCTTCGCCGCCAAGCATAAAATCAATCCGCTCATGATGGGCATGATGGTGGTCCACGGCGCGCAGGCCGGCGGCTTCTCCCCCATCGCCGTCTATGGCGTCACCGTCAACAGCATCATTGCCAAGACGGAGCTGGATGCAAATCCCATGGCAATCTTCCTGGCCAGTTTCCTCTTCAACCTGGGCATCGCGCTGGTGCTGTTTGTCGTCCTCGGCGGCGGCAAACTGCTGTCCACCCCGGGCGGGCGATTGGTGGAGCAGGCCGCAGAAAAGCGCATGTCCGTCAGCGTGGGTGCCCGGGCGGCCGGCGTCACGCTGCAGGGCTCCGGCTCCGACATCTCCGCCGCCGGCGTCTCGGCCAAAGGCACCTCGGGCGGCTCCGGTGCATCCCCGGCGGCCGGTCCCGCCGGGGCCGGCGCGCATCCGGCCAACGGCGCACGTGCGTCCCTGCCCCAGCTCATCACCATCCTGGGTCTGGTCGCCCTGGCTGTCATCTCGCTCGGATTCAAAGTGGATGTCGGCTTCGTTTCGATCACCATCGCAATCGTCCTCGCCCTCGTGTCCCCCGCAGCGCAGAAGGGCGCCGTCAACAAGATCAGCTGGTCCACCGTCCTGCTCATCTGCGGCATGCTCACCTTCGTGGGCGTCCTCGAAGAGGCCGGCACCATCGCATTCGTATCCGGCGGGGTGGCGGACCTTGGCATGCCCCTGCTCGCCGCCCTGCTGATCTGCTACATCGGCGCCATCGTCTCGGCCTTCGCCTCCTCCACCGCCATCCTCGCGGCCCTCATTCCACTGGCGGTGCCGTTCCTGGCCACCGGCGAGGTCGGCGCAGTCGGCGTGATCGCCGCCCTGGCCGTGGCCTCCACGATCGTGGATGTGTCCCCGTTCTCCACCAACGGCGCCCTGGTCCTGGCCAACGCGCCGGAGGACGTGGACAAGGACAGGTTCTACAAGGAGATCCTGGCGTACAGCGGCATCGTCGTCGCCGTCGGGCCGGCCATCGCCTGGCTGGTCATGGTGGTCCCCGGCTGGATGTGACCGCTGGATGTAGCCGGCAATCCAACCAGCGCTCAAGCACACCGCACGCACCCGCAATGACCGACCAGAGAAGGAACACGCCAATGAGCACCGAACCCACGCCCGACGCCGAAGGCCCCCTGACCGGCTATCTCGTGGTGGACCTGAGCCGAGCCCTCGCCGGCCCGCATGCCGGGATGATGCTGGCTGACCTCGGCGCGCGGGTGATCAAGGTGGAGAACCCCGGCACCGGGGACGACACCCGCGGCTGGGGCCCGCCGTTCGTGGGCCCGGAGGATGATCCGCAGGCCACGTACTTCCTGTCCTGCAACCGGAATAAGGAATCCATTGCCTTGGACTTGAAGAGCGACGACGGGCGGGCAGTGCTGCGTGAGCTGGTGGGGCGCGCCGATGTGGTCATCGAGAACTTCCGTCCCGGCGTCCTGGACCGGCTCGGGTTCTCGGCAGCGGAGATGCATGCCCTGAATCCGGCCCTGGTGGTCCTCTCCATCACGGGATTCGGGCACGACGGGCCCGAATCCCGGCGCAGCGGCTACGACCAGATCCTCCAGGGCGAGGCCGGGCTGATGTCCCTGACCGGGTCCGGGCCGGACGATCCGCAACGCGTCGGGGTCCCCATCGCCGACCTCCTCGCCGGCATGTACGGGGCGTTCGGCACCCTGGCCGCGCTGCTGCAGCGGGAGCGCACCGGCCAGGGCCAGATCGTCCGCACCTCCCTGCTCGCGGCGCTGATCGGAGTCCACGCCTTCCAGGGCACCCGGGCAACCGTTGCGGGGGAAATCCCGAAGGCCCAGGGCAACCACCACCCCTCGATTGCCCCGTACGGCCTGTTCCACTGCCGGCAGGGCCGGGTACAGATCAGCGTGGGAAGCGAAAAGCTCTGGAGCACGTTCGCCTCGACATTCGGCATCGACGCCGCGCGGCCGGAGTTCGCCACCAACGCGGACCGCGTGCGCAACCGCGAGAAAGTCATCGAGGAAGTGGAGCGGGTGTTCTCCGATTTCGAGGCTGAGCCGCTGCTCACCAAACTTAACGACGCCGGCATCCCGGCCGGCAAGGTCAGAACCTTGGACGAAGTCTACGAATGGGACCAGGTCCACTCGCAGGGCCTGGTGATCGATGTCGACCACAAAATCCTCGGTACCGTGAGCCTGCCGGGCCCGCCGCTGCGGTTCTTCAGCCCCGCCGGCACCGCAGAAACCACGCTGAAGACCCACACCGCACCGCCGCTGCTGGACCAGGAAGGGGAGCAGATCAGGCGGTGGCTCGGGCTGACAGCCGCCCCCGGAGCCGGCACGGGCACAGGAGCCCGCACGGCCACGGGATCCGGCACAGCCACAGGTGCAGGCCAGGAAGGCCACCCGGCATGCTGACCCAGCAGAAAGTCCGGCATCTGGACGCCGCCGAACTCATCGCCGCGGTGCTCGACCCCGGCTCCTACCGGAGCTGGGACGCGCCCATCGTGGACCCCGATCCCGGCCCCGAGTACCGGCAGGAACTGGCCGCCGCCCGGGCAAAGACCGGCGTGGACGAATCCGTCCTCACAGGCGTTGGCCTCATCCGCGGCCGCCGGGTCGCCGTCATCATCAGCGAGTTCCGGTTCCTCGCCGGCTCCATCGGCCAGGCCGCGGCCGAACGGATCGTCAACGCCGTCGAACGGGCCACCCACGAAGGACTGCCCCTCCTCGCCGGCCCTGCCTCGGGCGGCACCCGCATGCAGGAAGGAACCATCGCGTTCCTCTCCATGGTCAAGATCGGCGCCGCCGTCCGCACCCACCGGCAGTCCGGGCTGCCCTACCTGGTCTACCTGCGGCATCCCACCACGGGTGGCGTCATGGCCTCCTGGGGATCCCTCGGCCACATCACCGCCGCCGAGCCCGGAGCCCTGCTCGGCTTCCTCGGACCCCGGGTCTACGAGGCCCTCCACGGCACCCCGTTCCCGGAAAACGTCCAGACCGCCGAGAACCTCTTCGACAAAGGACTGATTGACGCGGTGGTCCCGCCCCGGCAACTGTCCGACGTCGTCGACCGTGCCTTGAGCATCCTGGTCACCGGCCCCCACGCACCGATCTCCGCGCCCGCGACCCTGTCCGTGGAGCCGTCCGGCGCCGGCGCCTGGGAGTCGATCGGCATCTCCCGCGATCCCCGCCGCCCGGATGTGCGGCAACTGCTGGCGTATGGCGCCCGGGACGTGCTCCCGCTCAACGGCACCGGACAGGGCGAAAAGGACCCCGGCCTCCAGCTGGCCCTGGCCCGATTCGGCCAGCAATCCTGCGTAGTCATCGGCCACACCCGGCCCAGGCCCTCCCGCACGGCGGCATCGGGACAGTCGGCGATGGGGCCGGCGTCCCTCCGGGAGGCCCGGCGCGGCATGCGCCTGGCCGAGGAACTCCGGCTGCCGCTGCTCACCATCATCGACACCGCCGGCGCCGCCCTGTCCCAAGAGGCCGAGGAAGGCGGCCTGGCCGGCGAGATCGCCCGCTCCCTCCACGACCTGATCGGCCTCAACGCGCCCACGGTGTCCGTGCTGCTCGGACAGGGAGCCGGCGGCGGGGCACTGGCCCTCCTGCCCGCGGACCGCACCATCGCGGCCCAGCACGCCTGGCTCTCCCCGCTCCCGCCCGAAGGCGCCAGCGCCATTGTCCACCGGAACACGGATTTCGCCCCGGCCATGTCTGAGGCCCAGGGCGTCAACGTCGCATCCCTGCACGCCAACGGACTCGTGGAGCACATCGTGGATGAACGCCCCGATGCCGCCGACGAGGCGCAGGCCTTCTGCCGGCGCCTCGGCCGGGCCATCGAATACGAACTCGCCACGCTCGCCAGCGCCGGAGTCAACGAACTCCTCCCCCGGCGCCTGGCGAAGTACCGCAACCTGGGCAGCGTCCTTGGCGCCGCTGCCGGAACGCCGTCGTCCGGTTGAGGGCCGGCCCTAAAGCCGGCTCAGAGCAGGCTCGAAAACTCCGCGTAGCGCAGCGGGGCGTAGCGCCCGTAGGCGGCGATCACCGCGGCCTCCACAGCGTCGACGTCGAGGCCCGGCACGAGGTCATCGGCCGCGCCCGCCGTCGCCGGGTCCCATTCCAGGCCGAGGGCGGCGTAACTCGCCTCCAGGACCGCGCGGATCGGGGCGGAGTCCGCCACCACGATCACGGAGCTGAAAAGCCAGCCGCCGGCGACCACCCGCTGGGCGGTGCCGACCAGTTTGATCCGGCGCTCCGGAGACTCCGGGTCGCTGCCGTGCACGCTGAACTCGCCGGGGCAATACTCCCCGGGGATCTCGCCGACGCCGGCGTGCACGCCCGCGTCGCGCAGCGCCTGTGCGAGCAGTTCGCCAAAGCGCGAAAACCGTCCCTTGGCCCCGGCAATCGCGTCCGCATCGGGCTCCAGGTGATCGATGACGAGCGTCCGCTCGTGGTACGCCGCCGCGCGGCCCCCGGCCTTCCGGACCAGCGGTTCGAAGCCGAGCTGCCTGCAGGCCGCGGCGGCGGCCTCGAACCCGGGCAGGTGCGTGTCGCGCTGCCCGAAAGCGACCGTGGGAACCGGCCGGTAAAGCCGCAGGGTGGGGCCCAACGCGCCTGTCTTGACCTTCTGGAGGAGCCCGAGGGCGAAGTCGAGATCGGCGGCGGCACCGAGTGATTCGTACTGCCGCACCACCGTCAGTGTCCCGGGCCCGGCTGGCGCCTGCGGCATGTTGTTATGCTCCCTTATGGTCATTCTGCAATTCCTCGTCGTAGCCGCCGCGTTCGCCATCATCGACGCCATCTGGCTCAAGACGATGAACCCGTTCTACCGCCGCCAGATTGGTGAGCTGATGGCCGACAGGCCCAATCTAGGGTACGCGGTGGCGTTCTACGTGATCTACATTGCCGGGATCGTGTTCTTTGCCCTGCGGCCAGCGCTCGACGGCGGCAGCTGGCTTAGCGCCGTGGGCTACGGCGCCGCCTTGGGCGCGTTTGCCTACGCCACCTACGACCTCACCAATGCCGCCACCCTCAAGACCTGGCCGTGGCAGCTGGTTGTGGTCGACATCCTCTGGGGCGCCGCGCTGACGGCCCTGGCGACGCTGGCCGGCTGGCTCGTCTTCCGCACGAACTAGGACCGTCCGCCCGAGCTAGGACTTGCGCAGCGTCAGGATCTGTTCGGCGCGCCCGAACGGGCCCGTGAGGTCATGCAGCACCGTGGAGGTCAGCCCGATCCCGTCCGTGCCGAATGAAACCTCGTTATCCAGCCCCAGCCACTCGCCCTCCGGCTGGCGGTACATGTGGATCTGCAGGTCCAGGTTGGGGAAGGCATAGCTGCCCTTGCCCGGCGGGACCCGCGCGGCGATTCCGTTGGCCGTGTCCACCAGGCCGACCAGCCGGGCGAGGTCGCCGCTGTCCGCCCGGTCAGTCAGCGGATAGTCGGTGCGGAGCCAGACCGTCCCCGAGCCCGCCCGGTGGCCCTCGGCGATCCGCATGTGCAGTGAGGCAATGTAACCGCCGGGCCAGATACTTGCGGCGTCGTACGGTTCGCAGTCCTCCGGCGCGGGGATCCGCGGATCCTCGAAAGCCGCGATGGCGGACGTGTCCGAGGTGATCATCCGCCAGGCCGTGGCGCGGATCGCCGTGCGGCCGCCGGCAACGAGCTCGGCCTGCACCAGCTCGATGGTCCGGCCAGGGCGCAGGGTGGAGGTCACGACCTCGAACTCGCCGCCCGGGATCAGCCCGAGGATTTCATAGCTGAGCCGTGCCATCCGCATGTCCTCGCGGGGCTCATGCCGGGCCAGGCAATCGGCCATGATGCCGGATGCGGGGGCCATGTGCTGCTCATGTTCGTTCCAGGCGCCCTGGGCTTGGATAGTGGAGCGGAATCGCCCTTCCCCCAGAACCTCATAGTAGAAATCGCCCTCGGCAAGTTCCGGTAGTGCAGCAGTCAACGTCCGCCCTTTCGCGTGGCTGGT
Source organism: Arthrobacter sp. Bi26 (assembly GCF_918697925.1). Lineage (GTDB taxonomy): Bacteria > Actinomycetota > Actinomycetes > Actinomycetales > Micrococcaceae > Arthrobacter. The sequence goes on along the minus strand of NZ_CAKKMF010000037.1, from coordinate 3,720 downwards.
GATTCCAGAACACACTATCCCGTCGCGCCGGCGGCACCCTGCCACACCACCGCGCCCGCGGTCCCGCCCCTACCGGCGCCAGCTGCCCTTTCACAGCTCCCGCTATACAAGGGCTCATGGCCGGCATAAGTCCGGTGCCTAGAAATAGTGCATGACTCCTGACAAGACCAAACACCGTAAGGGCGGCCGCGTGCGGCGCGCCGTGCTGGCCGGAGCCCTGGCCCTGACTCTCTCCGCGGGCGGCGCCACAGCGTGGGCGCTGGACCGCTTCGTCTTCGAGCACGTCGAAATCTCCGACGTCGCAGCCTACGAGGCGAGCCAGGGCGTGACGTCCGGCGCTGCGGACACAGCAAACACAGCAAAAACAGCCGCCGAAACCACGGACACTTCGTACTCATCGGCCGACTCAAGCATCAACATCTCCACCGTCGTGACCGGCAGCGGCGACAGCACCGTGACCTACTACGTGGCCGACGTCGTCCTGAGCGACGCCACCGTCCTGCAGTCCGCGTTTGCCAACAACAGCTTCGGCGAGAACATCACGGAGACCACCTCGGACACTGCGGCCGACCACAACGCCGTCTTCGCCATCAACGGCGATTACTACGGCTTCCGGGACACCGGAATCGTCATCCGCAACGGCGTCGTCTACCGCGACGAGGGCGCCCGCCAGGGCCTGGCCTTCTACCGGGACGGCACCGTCAAGGTCTACGACGAAACCAGCACCACGGCCGCCCAGCTCGTGGCCGACGGCGTCTGGAACACGCTGTCCTTCGGACCGGCCGTCCTTAAGGACGGCCAGGTGGTGGACGGCATCGAGGACGTGGAGGTGGATACGAACGTCGGCAACCACTCCATCCAAGGCGAACAGCCCCGGACAGCCGTGGGAATCATCGGCACCAACCACCTCGTCTTCGTCGTGGTGGACGGGCGCAGCCCGGGCTACAGCGCCGGCGTCACGATGACCGGACTCGCGGGAATCATGCAGGACCTCGGCGCCACCACGGCATACAACCTGGACGGCGGCGGTTCCTCCACCATGTATTTCAACGGCCAGCTCGTCAACAACCCGCTGGGCCAGGGCAAGGAACGCGGCACTTCCGACATCCTCTACATCGGGCAGTGAGCCGGGGCCATGATCATCCTGATCCCCGCCTACGAGCCGGACCAGCAACTGCTCCGCCTGATCCACTCGATCCATACCGCGGCTCCGCAGCTCACCATTGTCGTGGTCGATGACGGCAGCGGCCCGGACTACCAGCCGGTGTTCGACGGCGCAACCGGGCTCGGGTGCACGGTCATCGGCTATGCCGGAAACCGGGGCAAGGGCCATGCGCTGAAGGCGGGATTCGGCTTCATCGCGGACCGCTTCCCGGGCCGCGACGTGGTCTGCGCCGACAGCGACGGCCAACACCGCGTTGAAGACATTCTCAGGGTCGCCGAACAGCTGCCTGCGGCGCCGGACGCGATGGTCCTCGGCACCCGTAACTTCAGCAGCAACGTCCCGGCCCGCAGCAAGTTGGGTAACACCGCCACCCGCTGGCTGTTCCGGCTGGCCACCGGGGAACACCTTTCCGACACCCAGACCGGGCTCCGGGGATACCCGGCGGCGATGCTCGCGTGGCTCAGGGGCGTCCCCGGCGAGCGCTACGAGTACGAACTCAACCTCCTGCTCGAGGCCAAGCAGGCCGGTTACCAGATCCGGACGGTCGGGATCGCTACCGTCTATCTTGATCACAACTCGGGCTCGCACTTCCGACCCCTGGCGGACTCGGTTCGGATTTACGCACCCCTGCTGAAGTTCCTGGCTTCTTCCCTGGCCGCGTTCGTCATCGACACCGCCGCGTTCCTTGTCCTCAACGCGGTCACCGATTCGGTCCTGTTCGCCGTCGTCGGCGCCCGGGGCATCAGCTCGGCGGCGAACTTCCTCGTCAACCGGCACCTGGTGTTCCGCCATGGCCGCGAGCGCCAGGCCACGCGGACCGGTGCCCGGTACTTCGCCTTGGTCCTCACCCTCCTGGCCGCCAACCTGGCCCTGATGTCGGCACTGGACCAGTTGGCCGTCGCGGCGGTTCCGGCGAAGCTCCTGGTGGAGGCTGCGCTGCTCGCGGTCAGCTATTGCGTGCAGCAGCGGTTCCTGTTCGCCCGGGAACAGCCGGCCGCAGACCGGACCCCAGATCTGGCCGCCAGCCATGCGGGAGCATTAAACCCGACGCATATACCCGCCATGGTCCCGGCACAGTTCCCGCACAGCCTCAGCGGGAATCGTGGACATCAATCCACCCACCGATTCCGGAGCCTTCCATGACACCACTTATTCTCATCGCCGCCGATCTGGCCGCCATCAGCATCCTGACCTTCGCCCTGTACCTGCGCCGGCACCGCCGCCGCGACCTCGTGGTGTCCTACCTCGGCATGAACGTGGGTGTGATGGCCGTGGCCGCCGCCCTCTCCGGCTCGGCCGCCGGGATCGGGCTCGGCCTCGGTCTCTTCGGCGTCCTCTCCATCATCCGCCTCCGTTCCACCGAACTGGCCCAGCACGAAGTGGCCTACTACTTCTCAGCCCTGGCCCTCGGACTCATCTCGGGCCTGGCGATCGAGCCGTTGTGGCTGCCGCTGTCCCTGATGGCCATGATCCTGCTGGTGATGTTCGTGGGAGACCACCCCCGCGTCCTGCCGGCCTACCGCCACCAGACGGTGGTCCTGGACCGGGCGATCGCCATCGAGGGGGAACTCTTCGCCCGCCTCGAGGAGGTCCTGCACGGCACAGTCCACTCCGCCACCGTGCAGGAACTTGATCTGGTCAACGACAAGACGATCGTCGACGTCCGCTACGCGTATCTCCCCGGCGGTGCACCCCGCAGCGTCCTGCCCAGCGCCGCGGCAAGCCCTGGGACCCGCGAGGAGCTGCCGCGGCACCAGCTTGCTCCCACCACGGCCGGTGCGGCATGAGCGCCGGCATTGCCGGCAACCTCCGGCACCTGCCCGCAATCGGGCTGGAGGAACTGAACGCCGCCGCGGCGCTGCAGACCAGGGTAGACCGCAAATACGTCATCCCGGCCCAACAGGGCAAGCAACTGCTGGCGGCCCTCGACGCTGACCTCAGAATCCTGGAGATGGACGGAAAACGGACGTTTGACTACGACTCCGTCTACTTCGACACCCCACAACTGGACAGCTACATGCTGGCGGCCAGGGGCCGGCGCCGGCGCTTCAAGATCCGCACCCGGACCTACGTGGACAGCGCCGCCAGCTTCCTGGAAGTGAAAACGGAAGGCAGCCGCGAAGCCACCGTCAAGGACCGCATTCCATATGACGTGAGGGACCGCAGCCGGATCACGGCCGAGGGACTCGAATACGTCAACGACACGCTCGCGGCAACCATCGGCGATGTCCCGTCCGGACCACTGGAACCAGTACTGGAAACCCGCTACCGGCGCACCACGCTGTTCCTGCCCGGATCGGACAGCCGGGCCACTCTCGACGAGGCGGTCACCTGGCACCGCCCGGGCGGGAGCTCCTGGCTCCTCGCCGGCTCGCTCGTGCTGGAGACCAAGTCCGGCTCCACGGCTGGTCCGCTGGACCGCCATCTTTGGGCCAGTGGCATCAGGCCCAGCCGCATCTCCAAGTTCGCCACCGGCATGGCCGCCCTGCGCCCCGAACTGCCGGCCAACCGCTGGAACAGAACACTGCGACGCAGCCTTCTCCTCACTCCGGCAG
>NZ_CAKKMF010000036.1 GCF_918697925.1 Arthrobacter sp. Bi26 | reverse complement strand
ATAGGCCGATAACTTACACCACACACCCATCCCGTGAACGGATTCAAAAGACGTTCACACCCCGGGAAGGGTACAAAGAAACAAGACTGCTTGCGTCCACTATGTGGTTCCCAAACAACAAACCCGTTGCTTGAGAACCGACAACAAAATAACAACACCACAGATGTTGTAACCACCAGATTTCCCACCCCCACGCCACCAGGCGCCGGCGGGTACGGGACACAGGGTTACGGCGGTCATAGCGTGGGGGAAACGCCCGGTCCCATCCCGAACCCGGAAGCTAAGACCCACAGCGCCGATGGTACTGCACCCGGGAGGGTGTGGGAGAGTAGGTCACCGCCGGAACACCATTCACGGTCGAGGACCCCCAACCACAGGTTGGGGGTCCTCCCGCATTTAACGCGCCTTCGCAGATGAGCATGGTTAGAGTAGGCGGGAGTGCTGGACGAGGCCACCCAACTCACGCCATAATGCACACCACCACCAAGCAACGCGCGCAGCGATTTAGACCACCCCACGTGACCCTATCGCCGGGAGTGTCGGACTCGTTTCGCGATGGGGTTGCGTCTGATGGTTTGATGCGTGACGTCGTGGAGGGAGAGACTCATGACCGCACAGGAACCCGGGCGAAAGAGTGTCGGGGGCCCGGCGTCGGTCCGGCCGCTGCGCGAGACGGACCTCGATCGCGCTGACGAGATCTGCAGGGCGGCGTTCGGGACGTTCCTCGGGGTCCCCGATCCGTTCGGGACCGCCGACTATGTCCGCACTCGCTTTGCCGCCGATCCGCACGCCGCCTTCGCCGCGACGGTCGACGGCGAGCTCGCCGGATCGAACTTCGCCGCCAACTGGGGCAGCGTCGGGTTCTTCGGACCGTTGACCGTGCGTCCGGACCTGTGGGACCAGGGCGTCGGCAAAAGCCTGATGGAGCCGATCATGGGCTGCTTCGAGACCTGGGGGAACAGCCACCTCGGCCTGTTCACCTTCTCGCACAGTCCTAAACACCTCGAGCTCTACCGCAGGTACGGCTTCTGGCCCCGTTTCCTGACCGCCGTCATGCGTAAGCAGGTCGCGGCCCCTGGCACGGTGCCCGGCCGGGTGACGTATGCCGAACTGTCCGCCGGCGAGCGGCCCGACTACCTCAATGCCTGCAAGGCCCTGACCGACGCCGTATACGAGGGTCTGGACCTGGAACGCGAGATTGCGGCAACGCACGCGCAGGGGCTCGGCGACACCGTACTGCTTCCGGGCGAATCGGGGCTCGACGGGCTGGCCGTCTGTCACTGCGGACCGGGCTCGGAGGCTGGTGCGGATGTGTGCCTCGTCAAGTTCGGTGCCGTACGCCCGGGCCGGCAGGCCGATGACAGATTCGAACGACTACTCGACGCCGTTGAGCAACTGGCCGCCGAGCGCGGACTGGGTCAGCTCGACGCCGGGATGAATCTGGGTCGCCCGGATGCCTATCAGCGCATGGTCGCCCGCGGTTTCCGTACCGGGTTGCAGGGCGTGACCATGCACCGGCCCAACGAGCCCGGCTACAGCCACCCCGACGCCTATGTGATTGACGACTGGCGCTGACATATCCGTCCCGTTGCCATCATTCTTGCGATACCTGCGCCAAGGCGCGTCGCCTGAAGATCCTCGTTGCCCTTTGGCCGGGGTACACGGCCCAGACTGGATGGACACGTACTGCACCCGGGAGGGTGTGGGAGAGTAGGTCACCGCCGGAACACCATCCACGGTCGAGGACCCCCAACCACACGTTGGGGGTCCTCCCGCATTGAACCCCCCACACCATGAAATTGGACGAGCTGGCTCTGGATGGAATCGGCCGTTTGGATGCTAGAGTCCGTCTCACGGCTCTTTTGTGTAGCCCATAAATTCTGGTCTGTGGGGGGACTTGTGCGAACTGTGCGCTCAAAAGCTTGGGTTCAAAAACTGACGGCAGTATTGATTTGCAGCATCATGTTGGGAGGGGCCGCTTCAGCTGGCCCGGCGCAGGCAATTGTGCCTTCTGCATTCATCCATTCCGCGATGGCAATGGCGTCCGGAATGACGACTCCGGGGGACCCTGGAGCCTTTCGGTCCGTAGCACCGAGACGGGTGCTGGATACACGATGGGGTGGAGGCACGCCCGTCGGCTCCGATTCGTCGGTTTCCTTCTCGGTGGCCGAGTACAAGGGCACATCCAGCGGCATCGCAGCGGTGGTGTTCAACCTCACCGTGACGGAACCCGGGTCCTTCGGGTTCGTGACAGCCTACGCCGGCGGGGGCGCCAAGCCGTCCGCCTCGAATCTGAACTATTCCACTGGCCAGACGGTGTCGAATCTCGTCACGGCGCCCGTCGGAGCCGATGGCAAAGTCACCCTGTTCAACCGCTCGCCAGGAACGGCCCACCTCATTGTCGATGTGGCCGGCTTCTATCTGGAAGGGGCGGTCAGCCAGCCTGGAGCATTCCAGCCAATGGCACCAACCCGTTTCCTGGACACGCGCACCAGAAATGCTGTGGGACCGGGCTCGGCAGTGTCCTTCCAAGCCGCCGGGGTACACGGCATACCGTCGACCGCTGCGGCCGTGGTCTTCAACCTGACCGCCTCCGAGGCAAAGTCCTTTGGATTCGTGACAGCGTATCCGAGCGGGACGAAGCGGCCAACGTCGTCGAGCCTGAACTATTTGAAGGACCAGACGGTGCCGAATCTTGTCACTGTTCCCGTCGGCGCTGACGGGAAGGTGAGTTTGTTCAACCAGTCCTCCGGTAGCGTGCAGCTTTTGGCGGACGTTGCAGGCTACTTCCTGCCCGGAGATCCCACGGCGCCCGGCGTATTTCATCCGCTGGCGCCGTCACGGGTGCTGGACACGCGCAAGAGTTCCGCAGCGGCGGCCGACGTGGCGGTCTCGTTCCAGGCCGCAGGGGCCAACGGCGTCCCGGCGGGAGCTGCGTCGGTGGTGTTCAACCTGACAGTGACTGAAACGGAAACCTTTGGGTTCGTCTCGGCCTACCCCAGCGGCACGAAGCGGAGCGATGCATCAAACCTGAACTATTCCAGGGGGCAAACGGTTCCGAACTTGGTCACAGTGCCTGTCGGGGCGGACGGCAAGGTCACGCTCTTCAACCGTTCGAAGGGTAGAGCGCAACTGATTGCCGACGTCGCCGGCTACTACGTGGCCGGCACACCGACTGAAGGAGCGGCCTACACCTGGGGCGGCAACTACGCCCGTGAAGCAGGCACAGGCTATGGGGAAGGCACTTCCAGCCCGGATCAGGTGCTGGGGGTCAACGCCACGAGCATCAAGGCGGCTTACTACTCCCGGTACGCGCTGCTCAAGGATGGAACCGTGAAGGCCTGGGGCGACAACGCCGCCGGCCAGCTGGGCAACGGCACCACTGCCGAAGGGCTAAACCCCGTCACGGTCAAGGGGCTCGGCGGCGTGGCGGCAATCGAAGCAGGGTATCAAACGGCCTACGCCGTGCTGAGGGATGGTTCAGTTCGAGCGTGGGGTGCGAATACCCGCGGTCAGCTGGGAAACGGATCCACAACAGGCTCCCGTGTACCTGTGGCCGTCAAGGGCCTGTCCGGAGTGGCAGCCGTCGTTGCCGGCGAATCGGTCGCGTACGCGTTGCTGAATGACGGCAGCGTCTATGCCTGGGGCGACAACCGGAGCGGCCAACTGGGGAACGGCACAACAGTTAGTACGTCCACACCCGTCAAGGTGCACGGCTTAGCTGGAATCGCTTCAATCACCACAGCAGGGCAAACCACTTACGCCAGGACCACTGACGGGAAGGTCCTGTCGTGGGGGTCCAACGAGGGAATGGCATTGGGCAATGGAAACCCAAGCAATGACGCTGTGGTGAGAGAGCCCACGGCGATTCCACGCTTGTCCGGCGTGACCTCGGTAGTCTCCGGAATGTACAGCGCCTACGCATTGCTCGACAGCGGAGCCGTCATGGCGTGGGGCTCCAACAACTTCGGCCAACTCGGCAACGGGAGCACTGCGAACTCCGCCGTCCCGGTTCCCGTGGACAACGCCTCCGGGACCGTCTCCCTCGCCGCGGCATTAGGAGCTGCCTACGCCGTGCGTCGGGACGGTAGCGTCCTGGGCTGGGGAAACAACCGTTACGGCCAGCTGGGGAACGGAACCACCACGAATGCGCTGGTACCGACGCCGGTCGTGGGCGTTCAGAACGCGAAACACCTGGCGGTGAACGGCGACAACGGCTATGCGCTCACCTCCGACGGCACCGTATATGCCTGGGGGAAAAACGCTGACGGACAACTGGGCAACGGAACCACCACCGACTCCACGGTTGCCGTCAAGGTCAGCGGCCTCGAAGGGGTTGGTTCAGTCATCCCGAGTGGCTCTTGAAATTCGCTGCAACGACGGGCTGACTGCGCACGCAAGCCCCGATCAATGCATCGGCGGGATCAGGGAAACTCCCAGCAGATTCCGGGGAAAGCCCCGGCCCGTCCGGAACGAACACCTGGTTGGGCTCGTTAGAATTTGACGGGGCTGGATTCCAAAAGACCAGCCCAACGCTTCGTTCTAAGGACACTTCAATGCCCGAGCGCACTATCGTCATCACCGGAGCCAGCGACGGCATCGGCGCGTCCGCCGCCCGGACCTTCGCCGCGCAGGGGGAGCGAGTGGTCGTCGTCGGGCGTTCCGCGCAGAAGACCGAGACGATCGCGAACGAAATCGGCGCCGACTTCTTTGTCAGTGACTTCGCCGATCTTGCCCAGGTGCGCACACTGGCCGCGCAGCTGAAGGAAAGGTACCCGCGGATCGACGTCCTGGCGAACAACGCCGGCGGCATCATGGGACCGCGCGAGCTCACCGTGAACGGCCACGAGACAACCTTCCAGGTCAACCACCTGGCCCCGTTCCTGCTCACCACCGAGCTGATTGACGTGCTGACCGCCAGCCAGGCCACCGTCATCAACACCTCGAGCGTCGCGAATTCGCTCTTCGGCAAGCTGGACATCGACGACCTCGACGCGGCCCGCAAATACTCCACCAACCGCGCCTACGGCAACGCCAAGCTCGCCAACATCCTCTTCACCACCGAGCTCCACAACCGCTACAACACCGAGGGGATCTCGACGGCGGCGTTCCACCCAGGCGGCGTGGCCACCAACTTCGCGGCCGACTCCACGAGCCCCATGCGCCTGGCCTACAAGTCCTTCCTCAAGCGCTTCATGCTGACTCCGGACCAGGGCGCAGACACCCTTGTGTGGCTCGCCAACTCCACCCCGGGCCACGACTGGATCTCCGGCGCCTACTACGCCAAACGGACGCTCTCCAAGGCCAACAAGCAGGCTTACGACGCCGGCCTCGCCAAGGCCCTGTGGCAGCGCAGCGAGGCGATGGTGGCCCAGGACCTCGACAAGCTGGAGCACCGGCCGTAATTCCGCACGGGGTCGGCCGCAGCGGCGCCCGGGACAAGACCAGCGGAAAGCCGGTCACCACCTTCCGCGTCAACAGCACCGTGTACAGCTACAACGACGGCGGTGCGCGGCACTGGGGCGAATACGACCTGGACCGTGACAACGACGGCATCGCCTGCGAAAAGCGCTAATGTGAATCGTCGGGATCCCCGCCAGCGGCGGGGATCCCGACAGGTTTAGCCGGCGACCCGGCCCTAACGGCGCGCGCCCCGCCGGCGACCGCCCGGCTACCCCCCGGCGTCGACCTTGTCCAGGGCGTTCAGGGCGCTCTCCATGGTCCCCGCCAGGAGGCTTGCAGGGGCCGGCTTGGCGAACAGGTAACCCTGCAGCGAATCGCAGCCGCGGTCCATCAGGTACTTGGCCTGCGCGGGGGTTTCGATGCCTTCCGCCGTGACCAACAGGTCGAGGGCATGCGCGGCCGTGATCATGGTGGCGAAGAACGGGAGCTGTTCCTGGCCGGTTTTGATCATGGCCACGAGGGAGCGGTCGATCTTGACGTTGTCCATGGGCAGCTCCTGGAGCCGGCCGAGCGTGGAATACCCGGTGCCGAAGTCATCCATGGCAATCCGGACACCGGCCTGGCGGAGCTGCCGCAGCTGGCCCAGCACGTCCGAGGACGCGTCGAAGAACACGCTCTCCGTCAGCTCAAGCGTGAGCTGGTGCGGATCAACACCGGTGGACGCGGCAATCCCGAGCACGTCCGTGGCGAAGTCCCGGTGCTGGAACTGCAGGCCCGAGACGTTCACGGCGACGCTGTAGGCGGGGTCGCCGGCCAGCCACGGCCGGATCTCGGCGCAGGCGCGGCGCAGGACTTCATCGCCGATCTCGCGGATCAGGCCGCTCTGCTCCGCCACGGGCAGGAACTGGTTCGGCGGCACCAGCCGGCCGTGCCGTTCCCACCGGGCGAACGCCTCGAACTGCACCACCGAACCGATGCCGGGCGAGACCACGGGCTGGTAGTGCACCGAGATCTGGCCGAGCTCGACGGCGCGCCGGAGCCCGGAATCGCCGTCGGCCTTGTGGGCCGCGGTGCTCAGCATCTCCGGCCGGAACCGCAGCCAGGTGTTCTTCCCGGCGGCTTTCGCCGCGGTCATGGCCGCGTCGGCCTGCCGCAGCAGTTCCGCCCCGTCCAGCGTCTGCCCTGACTTGGACGCCAGGCCCATGCTCACGCCGGGCCGGACCATGGAGCCGCCCGCGCGCAGGGGCGCGTAGAGGGACTCGGCGATCCGCCTGGCCACCGCGTCCGCGTTGAGGCACTCGGTCAGCAGCACCGCGAATTCGTCGCCGCCGACCCGGGCCACGGTGTCATGCGGGCGGACGCAGTTGCGCAGCCTGCTCGCCAGCTCCACCAGCAGCTCATCGGCCGCCGAGCGTCCCAGCACGTCATTGAGGTGCCTGAAGTCATCGACGTTCAGCAGCAGGATGTCCACCGGATCCGGGCGGCGCAGGGCCGCGGCGAGGCGCTCGTTGAAGAGGGGGCCGTTGGGCAGCGCCGTCAGCGGGTCGCGGAGGGACCCGGCCTTGAGTTCGTCGTCGTGCTCGACAAACGCCACGGGAGCGGCAGCCGCCGGAAGTCCCCCAAAGCCAGTCGCTCCCCCTGAAACAAGAGTACGACGGCGGAGAAAGTCGCCGCTTAGGGAACGGCCGGCGCCGCCGGCACTGGAGTTTCCTCCGGGGTTTCCTCCGGCAGCGCCACGGATCGAGAGGGCCACGGACGTTCCGGCGTCGGCCGATCCTGCCGGCGGGGGGACAAGGGCACACGTGATTTCGACCGGGAGTTCAGTGCCGTCGGCACGGCGGCCCGAGCCGGCGAACGGCGAGCGGGGACTGGCGGCCTTGCCCAGCCCGGCCAGGACGCCGTGGAATTCCTCCCGTGAGGCCTCGGCCAGGAGCATGCTGTGGTCCGCGCCCAGGAGCTGCGCCCGCGGGTAGCCAAAGAGCCGTTCCGCGGCCGGGTTGAGGAAGGTAATGGATCCGTCCGGGCCGACCAGCAAAAGCGCGTCCGGGCTGTACTCCAGCAGTTGTTGTGCGAAACCAGCTTCCATGATGTCTGACAGCCCCCCAGGCGGTGAATACGGATAGCGGGCACCTTGCTAAGAGCAGGGCGCACTGCACTGACTGAATCATATGCGGTGCGGGCTCCCCGAACGTGACGGGTATCACGCCGCAATCAGATGTGTCGAACGCGCCACCCGGGCCGCGCTAGACGGCGACGACTGGAATCCTCCGAGTGAAGAGGACCTTCTCGGTGATCCAGTCCAGCAGGTCCACGGTGAGCCAGTACGTGCCCGGTGCCGGCGGGCGCAGCAGCATGTCGTAGCGTTCGGCGGCGCCGAAGTTGATCAGGCTGGACCGCAGAGGGCCTGTGGAAGAAATCGGCCGTGCCGGTCCGGTGGGGTTGGACGTGTCCCGGAACGGCCGCCCGTCGTGCGAGATGAGTTCAGCCATGACAACCGGCTTGCCTGCGGAATCGGTGAAGCGCACATTGACCGGGAAGTAGTTGGCGTTGAGCAGACGCAGCAGGGTGGGTTTGGTGGCACCTCCTGCCATCCTGGCCCGGATGCGGGTCAGCCGGATTGGGCCTTCTATTTTCGGGGCACGGGCTAATTCACCGCCCAGAAGGTAGAAGTGCTTGGGATTGAACTTGTCCAGTCCGGCGTCTTCGCCCGAGAGCCCGGCGGCGTGGTTGAGTTCGTGCCAGCGGGGGTCGACGGAGAAAGGGACGAGGAGAGTCTCGGTGTCGATGTCGTATTCCGGTCCGTCAACGAAGGCCCGCCTGGCGCCTTTGGTCACCGGAAAGTCCGGGTGGACTGGAGGGTCGATGATCAGCGGGCCGAACATGCCCATTTGTACGTGCAGTGTGGTGTTGACGTGGCAGTGGTAGAAATACGTTCCGGACGCGCCCACATTCGGGTTGCCGGGCTGCCCGCGTTCCGGCCGCCACTGATAGGTGTAGCTTCCGGAAACCTCGAAGGAGGTGTGGCCGACGCCGTCGTTGCGTGGATCCGGCTCGATGCCGTGCCAGTGGATGGTGTGCACTTTCTTGCTCGGGAGCACAGTGCCGTGGAACAGCTGCCCCTCGGTGAGCCGGATCAGCGGTGCGGGGAAGATCCTCCCGGAGTTCTCGGTCTCGAAGGTCCAGATCTCGAATTTGCCGCCGTCGTCGAACACCATTTCGCGGTTGAAGAACTTGAACTCGTGTTCCACGTCCGGGCTCTGGCGGAACTCGGTTTCGGGGCTTCCCTCGTGCATCTGATGGGAGCTGAAATCGACCTGGGTGCGGAACAGCTCGTGGGTGGCCTCGCTTCCGGGTGCGTGGGCCGCTACGGTCCAGTGGCCAACGAGCCCGCCGGGATACATGCCGCCCCGCGCTACCTGGGAGGGCTCGGCATGGCAATGCATCGGGTAGTCATAGTCCTCTTTCCGGGCGTTCCACACCTCATCGATAATTTCCGGCGGCCGCCTCAACGGGAGCATGGAGTCCTTGCGGTCCAGCGGGTGCATTTCGATGACGTCTTCCCACTGCTGCAGCACCACGTGACCGTCAGCGTCAATGTTTCCGCCGGTACGCGGAAACATGCTCCCGTTGCGGTTGACGGTCCAAAGGTGGTTTCCGTGGAAGTGGAGCTGGTGGTGGACGACGCCGGCGTTGAGGAAGCGCATCAGCTGGCCGGTCCTCACAGTTCCTGCCGCGGCGCTCAGGCTGAAATTGCGGACGTCGATCTGCCGGGGCGAGCCTGACATCAGGGAGTCCTCTTCCCGCACGCGGTTCAGCGCCAGGTCAGTGGACGCGGCCAGCGATTGGAAGCCGCTGCGGCCGTTGAGCGTAAAAAACCGCGGATACACCGGTGTCTTGTCGGGATCCACCGTTCCGTTGCGCGACGCGATGCCGGCCCACACCGGGTCAACGTTGTGGAGCATCCACAACCATTGGCGTTCGAATTCCGGCCCGTTGGGCATGGGCAGCCACGGCGAGGCCGGATCGGTGACCAGCAGGGCACCAAAAAGGCCCAGGACGCGCTGGACCGGGTCGGCGGTCGGATCGGCCGGATCGGCGCCAGGATCGCAGTAAAGGTAGGTGCCTGCCTTGGGGGCCGCGAATTCCAGGGTTTTGGTTTGACCGGGCCTGATCACGCCTGTACCGACGTGGCTGTTCCCCGCTCCCGCGTTGAGGAACTGCAGTGCGTGCTCCTGGGCCAGGTGGTTGGTGACGCGGATGCTGACGGTGCTGCCTGTTTCGGCGATCAGGGTCCGTTCCGGGAAGAAGCTGGCCCAGAATGCGCGGCGGACCAGGAATTCCCCGGGGTTGGCAGGGTCCTTGGCGGCAGGTGCCGGGCGTCCGAGCGGGGGAATGGCGGCCTTCAGGGGGTAGGTGCGGCTCGCCACGATCGAACCGTTGCGCAGGAACACCCTCGGGCTTACCGTCAGGCTGGGCTTCGGGTCGTTCACCAGCGTCCGCCGGTCACCGAAACCCCGGTGGTAGACGCGGGATCCGTCCACCATCGGCAGAAATCCGTCATTAATGTGGATATCGAGCGGGCTCATGACTTCACCTGGCTGACCGTCAGAGACGGCAGGGGGAGGACGGCCGTGCCATCGTGTTCCGGTTCCGAATACTCCAGCTCCATCGCGACGGCGTCGTGAGGCGCCAGGTAGCTGATCCAGAGATGCTCTGCGGCCCCGGGCCCGACCGAGCCCGGGCCGCGGTCGAAGTCCTGTGGAGTGACAGTGGTTCCGGACGGGAGCAACCTGAGACGCAGTTGGCCGGGGCTGAAGAGCACGGGTTCCTGACTGGAGTTGCGGACTTCAACCTCGAGGAGGACGACGTCGCCCCAGGTCAGGTTTAGCGGCTGGGGCCAGCCGGGATCCTCAGGTGGTGCGCTGTCATGGTCATGGTCGTGGGAAGTTGCGGGGAGGGTCGTCGGGCTCGCGGCGCGATGGAAACTGCCCGCGACGGCCCTGTTTGCGCCGGCGGCCATGGCTCCGGGATCGGCGAGCACGGCGGCTGCGCTTTCGATTGACCGGAAGGCCTGTTGGCCCTGGGCGTTCAGCCGGGCGAGGCGGCCGGCCCGGGTGACCGCCAGGACACCAAAGGCCGTATCCAGTTGCGTTGCAGACCGTGGACCGCTTCGGGAGACGGCGGCGTATGTGCCGCCTGCCATCAGCAGGAAGGCCCCGCCCCCCACGATCAGTCCGAACTGGCGCCGGTTCAGGACTGGGCCGGAAATCAGGGGGGAGCGTGCGTCCATGGTTGTGCCTCCACGTTGAGTCCGCGATAAGGCCCAATGGTGCTTACACGGCCCTATAGAAAACTTGGGAGGAGCCCGGACGCGAGTTTGCGCACCGCTTTCGGGACGGCGGACGCGATGCCAGCGGCCAGGAGTGCGTTGCACTGCAGCCTGGCCGTGGTGCCAGTTCGCGTGGAATGTCAGGTGCCGGGCGGGCGGTACTTAATCTGTTCGGCTTTCCGCAGGGCTTCCATCGTTTCGTCGACGGTCAAGAGCACTGTCGTTTCGAAAGAGCTCAGTGCGCCTCCTCCGCTGATCGCCAAGGCAACCGCGGCCATGGACACGTTGTCGGGAGCCTCCCATAAGTTGTAGCCGTCGTGGGCGCCGAATGCGTACCAGAATCCATGGAGTTTTCCTCCGACCGATTCGATGTATGCCTGGGCGGCCTTTCCGCGGTCCTCGGGGTTGCTCATCAGCCTCGCCCAGGTCTCCGGTGTGTAGCTGAACTTCGACAGATAGAGCGGCATCGTCTCTTCCTTTCGTTCGCTGTCGGATGTGCGGATTCACCAAGAATGGCAGTCTGCTGCCAGGCCAGCAATGCAGCCGGGCCACGACGTCGCCCGGACCCGGCACCAGCCGAGCTACCCGGGCAGCGGTACGCCCTCGAGGTCAGCGATGGCCGCAGCTGAGTTTCTGGTTCCCACGGCGATACCGGCCCCCAAGCGACGGAAGTTCATACAGCGATGATGTTCCCGGCCGAGGTGCCCGGATCAATGCGTTCCCTGCATCATAGGGTCCTTCGGCCCTGTGTCCAGCACATTGGCCACGGAGCTTTGGCGGGTCACCGGTTGCCGGGCACCCGATCGCCCCGCAGCGCGGCGATGGCCCGGGCCGCGCGGTCCAGCGCAGGCTTGAGCGCGGCCTCCGGCTGGGGGCCCGAAAACAGGAAACCCTGCAGGGCATCGCAGTCCAGCTTCATCAGGTAGCCGGCCTGGGCGGACGTTTCCACGCCCTCTGCTGTGACGGTGAGCCCCAGTCCGTGGGCCATGCCGATCATGGCGTTCAGGATGGGCAGCCGTTCCGTGCCGGTCTTGATCATGGACACGAACGACTGATCGATCTTCAGCGTGTCCACGGGCAGGCCCTGCAGGCGCCCCAGGGAGGAAAATCCGGTGCCGAAGTCATCCAGCGCCACGCGGACGCCGACCGTGCGCAGGCTCATGAGCTGCTGGATCACGTGGCAGTCGTCCTCGAAGAAGACGCTCTCCGTCACTTCCAGGACGAGCTGGCGCGGGTCCACGCCGCAGGATTCCGTTACGGCCAGGACCAGCTCGGCGAAGTCCCCGTGCTGCAGCTGGACCCCGGAGACGTTCACGGCCAGCGACCGGGAGGAGTCCTCCTCCAGCCAGGGCTTGAGCTCGGTGCAGCCGCGCAGCAGCACCTCGGTGCCGATCTCGACAATGAGGCCGCTGCGTTCCGCCGCCGGAATGAACTGCTTGGGCGGAACTAGCGCGTCGTCGCGTACCCAGCGGGCCAGGGCCTCGACCTTGGTCACTGTCCCGCTGCCGGCGGAGACGATCGGCTGGTAGTGGACGGCGATCTGTCCGCTGTCCACGGCGAGCCGCAAGCCGGCCTCGAGGTCGTTGCGGTCCACCAGGGCCTTCAACATCTCCGGCCGGAAGCGCATGTACCGGTTCTTGCCGGCGGCCTTGGCGGCATACATCGCGACGTCAGCACGGCGCAGGAGCTCGGAGGCGTCCACGGCGGCCTCGCCGATCGAGGCGATCCCCAGGCTGAGGCTGGGCCGCAACATGGTGCCGTCGATCCACACCGGGACGCGCAGCGAGTCGACGATCCGGACAGCAACCGCCTCGGGCTCCAGCGACTCGATCAGGAGCACCACGAACTCGTCGCCGCCCAGCCGGGCCACGACGTCGTCCGGCCGCACGCACGCGCGCAGCCGCCGGCCTACCTCAATGAGCATCTGGTCCCCGGCATGGTGGCCCAGGATGTCGTTGACTTCCTTGAAGTCGTCCAGGTCCAGCAGCAGGACGTCCACGGCGGTGCCGCGCGGATCCGCGAGGGCGCTGGCGAGCCGGTCGTTGAACAGCTGGCGGTTGGACAGCCCGGTCAATCCATCCCGGAACGCCAGCGCCTTGAGCTGGGCGGACTGCGCGGCGAGGTCTGCCATGGCCCGGGTGATCCGGTCCTGGGCAACCTTGGCCGCGGTCACGTCGCGGAAGCTCCATACCCGTCCGACCACCTGGTCCGCGACTTTTTGGGGGCGCGAATAGCGTTCGAAAGTCCGGCCGTCGCGGAATTCCAGGATGTCGTGGCTTTCTGCCGCGGGATCGGCGTAGAGAGCCTCGACCTTTTCGACAAACTGGGCCGGCTCCCGCAGTTGGTCCAGGACGAAGCCCATGACGGCCTCATCGTCCCCGGTGGCCAGCATTTCCCGAGGGATGCCCCACATGGTGAGGAACTGATTGTTGACGCCGGCGATCTCGCCCTCGCTGCTGACCACGAGGATGCCGTCGGCCGTGGATTCGAGCGTCGCGCTCAGCAGCGACATGGCCTCGCGGAGGCTGTCATCGTTCTCCGGCCGGTGCGAGGTGTCCCGGACCGCGGCGATCATGCTCGCAGTTCCATTACCAGCGCCGTCCCCGGTCACGAAGATGGCCCCGGCCACCTCGGCCTGGAACTCCGTGCCGTCCCGCCTCACCCCGTAGGCCTCCACGGGAGCGGTGTCTGCCTCGTCGCCGTCGGCGTCTGTGTGCGCGTCGCGGCGGAGGTTGAAGAACAGCCGCTCTAGCCCGTTCCGGAACCCCTCGGCCAAAAGAATGCGGTGGTCCGAGCCCACGAGCTCCGCACGGGCGTACCCGAACATGCGCTCCGCGGCGGTGTTGACCATCCTGATGGACCCGTCCTCGGCCACCACCAGCAGGGCATCGGGGCTGGATTCCACGAGATCCCCGTAGCCCGGGACCGCGCCGGAGACTTCCTCTGGGACTGCGCCGGAAGCTTCCTCCGGGCACGACGACGCCGTCACCGGGCTGCCGCCGTGCGAACCTGAGACCACCAACGAGACATTTAGAACCCTCCCCTCGGGAAATCATAGGCGTCCCGAGGCTCCCTTGGGTGTCAACACGTGGGCGGAGCGGATCCAGGCCCGCGGGTAAGGACCAAACGCCCCGTTGCGCTATCACCTAGGGTGCTCAAAAGCCCGGGTTGGCCGCCCTAAGTGACAGGGCAACGAGAGGGGACTGGCCAATTAGGGGTTCCCGGGTCACGGCCTTGTAATGGCCAACGAGTTCGGCCCCGAGGACGGACCACGTCCGGCCCTGGACCGAGGCGTGCGCTGCCGCGGCGAACGCGCGGCGCTTGGCGTCGTCGCCCATCAGGTCCACCACCCGGGCACGGAGCGCGGCAAGGTCGCCGGGCTCGTACAGCCAGCCGGTCCGCGAATTCTCCACGAGGTCCAGCGGGCCGCCTCGGCCCGTGGCCACCACCGGCACTCCGGATGCCATGGCCTCCTGGATGGTCTGGCAAAAGGTCTCGAACTCGCCGGGATGGACGAAGAGATCGAAGGACGCCACCGCCCGGGCGAGGTCGGCGCCGCCGAGGAATCCGGTGAAGACCGCCTGCGGCAGCGCGGCTTCCAGGGCTGGCCGCTGGGGCCCGTCGCCCACGATCACCAGCCGGGTCCCGGGAACATCGCCCAGCACCGCCAGATCCTCCACCTGCTTCTCCGCCGCCAGCCGGCCCACGTAGCCGATCAGGCGCTCGCCGCCGGGTGCCACCGAAGCCCGCCAGCCGACGTCGCGCTTCGCGGGGTTGAACCGCTGGGTGTCCACGCCGCGCCGCCACATGTCCACGCGCGGAATGCCGCGGCCGCGGAGCTGGTTGAGCGCAAAGGTGGAGGGGACCAGGGTGCGCGAGGCCAGCAGGTGGATCTGGTCCACCCGGTTCCAGGCCCAGTTCTCCAGGAAGGGGACGCCGTAGCGGCCCGCGTAGCCGGGGACCTCGGTCTGGTAGATGGCGACCGTGGGGATGCCGAGCTGGTGGGCCGCCTGCGCTGCCCGCCAGCCGAGCACGAACGGGGACGCGAGGTGAACGACGTCGGGCGCGTAGTCGGCAAGGATTCGCTTGACCCGATACACACCGCCCATCGCCACCCGCACATTGGCATAGCCGGCCAGCGGAACCGAGGGGAGCCGGTGGACGTGGGCGCCATAGACCTCGTCCGGGACGTCCGTGTCCTGCGTGGACGGCGCGATCACGAGCACCTCGTCCCCGCGCTCCTGCAGATGCTCCAGCACGCGCAGGATGGAGTGGGTGACTCCGTTCATGAGCGGCAGGAATGATTCGGCGACGATTGTGATCCTCACTCCTCAACGGTGCGGGCGGCGGCTTGCGGCGCGGGGGAGCGGGTGTGGCCTGCAGGGGAAGAGTGGGTTAACAGGTGGGCGCGCTCAGGCGTGAACTGCCACGGGGCGGACAGCGCGGAAAATGGGCGGTCAGGGCGGGGGCGTGCGGGGACCTAGCTAGGAAGTGCCAAGAGGGCGTACTTGACTGCGGCCATGCGTCCGAGGCGCAAAACCCGACAAAGCAGCGGTGCCGGACGGCATGACGAAAGACGAGCTACAGCGGATCGGGCCAGTTGCCGACCGGGAAGAGGGAACGGATGCCGGAAACCATCACTATCCTCACACCCGGACCGCTACGCGCACGCATATTGCCTTCCATCTGAAAATACCTCCAGAGGCTACGGAACTTCAGAATACGCCCGTCGCCTCCAAGCGTCCAGAGGGGGTCATTCGGCCTTGAGGATATCCGGAAGCTCGTCCACAAACACGGTTTGCGGCGGTTCAAAATAGATGACCAGGACCTGCTCGCCCACGGCGAAGACGCTGCTCTTGTCGAACGGGTGCGCATGGAACGCGCTGGTTCCGCCGCGGACGGGGAGCATGACCTCGCCGATGGTGCCCGGGCCGATCCGACCCGTGACCCGCCCGATCTTTCCGGTCAGGCTCCGGTCAACATCCTTGTGCATCAGAATCCCCGTGTTTGCCCTCGCATGGCGGCCACTACGCCCCCGGAGCCTTGGTATCCCGTTTGGCGGCGTCCCGGCCGTGCTTGAGCGCGGTGGAGAGTGCCGGGAGGTAATCGCCCACCTGTGCCAAAATACCGCCGATCATCCGGTTGACCCCTTCGCCGCCGTTGAGGACGGTCATCTGGCCGACGTGGGAAAACGGCTCGGCCGCCGCCGCCACGATCGCCGGCATGTTCTCGGCGAGCTGCTGGGAGATGACGGCGTCCTGGTTGGTTGCGAGTGCTTCGGCACGGGCCTTGATGCCTTCCGCCTCGGCCAGTGCCTTGGCCTTGATGGCGGAGGCGGCGGCATCGCCGCGGGCCTTCGTGGCGGCGGCCTCGGCCTCGCCGGTGACCTTGGTGGCCCCGGCCGCCGCCGCTGCCGCCGTCGCGTTCGCCTGGGCTTGCAGCTCAGTCCGCCGGGCGTTGGCCGTAGCCTCGAGCTCGGTGCGCCGGGCCAGCGCCTCGGCCGCGCTGATGTCTGCGGATTTCTGACCCTCGGCATCGGTGCGCTTGGCGTAGGCCCTCGCGTCGGCGGGCTTGCGGACGGTGGTCTGTAGCTTCTGCTCCTCCCGGTCGGCCTCGAGCTTGGCCACTTCGGTTTCCTGGACCACCACCTGCTGACGCGCCGTCGCGTCCGCCAGCGGCCCGGCCTGGGCCGCGTTCGCCTTGGCGCGCTCGGCATTGGCCTGCGCCTCGGACTGCCGGATCGCGGACACGCTCCGGGCGTCGGCAATCAGGGCCTCGGCCTCCGCTTCCTTTTCTGCGGCCTCCCGGTTCCGGGTGGCCTCCGCGATGCGGGCTTCCATCTTGACCATGGCGATGTGCGGCTTGGCGATGTTCTGGATGTAGCCCGTGGGGTCCTGGAGGTCCTTGATCTGCAGCGAGTCGACCACCAGGCCTAGCTTTTCCATTTCGACGCCGCTGGCGCTGCGGACCTGGGAGGCCAGTTTGTCGCGCTCGCGGATGATTTCCTCGACCGTCATGCTGCCGATGATCGAACGCAGGTGGCCCTCGAAGACGTTGTACACCTGGCTTTCCATCTTGGGCTGCTGGCCCAGGAACCGCCGTGCGGCGTTGGCAATGAACGGCGGGGCGTCCCCGATCTTGTAGATGACCACGCCGTCGACAATCACCTGGATGCCCTGGGAGGTCACGCAGGAGACCTTGAGTTCGGTTTCATTCAGCGTCAGGGACAGCGGCCGCACAGTCTGGAGGCCGGGCAGCACCAGGGCCCCCTTGCCCGTGACGATCTTGAAGTCCATCCCCTCCCGGGTTTCCAGCGTGCCGCGGGTCAGCCCGGAGATGATGAGGGCCTCGTTCGGTTCCGCTACCTTCCACATCAGTTTTGTTGCCACCCAGATGACGCCGACGACGGCGACCGCCCCCAGGATGATCGAAATGAGCGGATACAAAAATGACAAGTCCGGCATAACCAGGTCCTTTCACGGCGGTGGAAAAAGGTATTAAGCAAAGCCCCAAACGATGCTGCTGGTAGTCTCGGCCGGCCTGGAGGCAGGAATTCTTACGCCGCCCAGCCAGCCGTTGTACACAGTCTGTGGTGCTGCCTGCCGTTAGTCCAGCAATTCGACGGTGTCCGGGCATATGCCCAGGTCCCGCCGGTGCCTAAAGCCCCTGTTGGGGCGGCCGCCGCCGTGCCAGCGTGGGAGAGGGTGCGAGCGTGGAAGAGCGGGTGAGCGTGAAAGAGCGGGTGAGGCCGAGATCTGGAGTGCCGGCCCCGCGAAAGGATGATGGGTGATGCGCGGCTCTCCTCTCGGGATGACACGACTGACCGGGATCGCGTGGGACATCTGGCGAGCCGGGCGGGCAAGCCAGGACGCGATCGCCCGCCGGCAACGGGACCGGCTCGCCGCGCTGGTTGAGTGCGCGCGGTCCTCCTCGCCCTACTACCGCAGGCTGTACCGGGACGTTCCGGACACGGTCACCGATCCGGTCACGAACCTGGGGGAGCTGCCTCCGGTGGGCAAACGCGAGCTCATGGAGAACTTCGACGAATGGGTCACCGACCCGCACATCACGCTCGCCGGGCTGAAGCAAGACCTGCTCGATGCCCCCTCGCGCATCGGCGGCCTCTACCGCGGGCAGTACCTCGTGGTGACGTCGTCGGGGTCCACGGGGGACCCCGCGGTCCTGGTCCACGACCGGACCTCGCAGCTGGTGGCGAGCCTCCTCGGCCCGATCCGCGAACGGCGGACCCTGATGACGGCTGCGGAGGCCCGCGCTTTCCTGCACCGGGGGCTGCGGGCCGCGGCGCTGATCGCGGACGGCGGCCACTTTGCCGGCGTCGTGTTGACCGAAGCCGCGCGGCGACGCAGCCCCCGCATTGCCCGCAGGGTCCGCGTGTTCTCCGTGCTCCGGCCGCTCCCGGACCTCGTGGCGGACCTCAACGACTTCCAGCCGACCGTCCTCTACGGCTATCCGAGCGCCATGCTGCAACTGGCCGCCGAACAGAAATCGGGACGGCTCAGAATACATCCGCTCCTGGCGGTCGCTTCCGGGGAGTCCCTGGCAGCCCATGCCGGGGCGGACATCGAGGCGGCCCTCGGCTGCCGGGTCACTGTGCGGTACCTTGCCTCGGAGGCCCTCGCCCTGACCAGCCGCTGCCGGCAGGGGCTGCTTCATGTCAACGCGGACTGGAACATCGTGGAGCCGGTGGACGACGCCTTCCGTCCCGTGCCGGCCGGGGAACTCTCCCACACGGTGCTGGTCACCAACCTGGCCAACCGGGTCCAGCCGCTGATCCGGTACAACCTGGGCGACCGGGTGCAGCTGGGTGCCGGGCCGTGCGCCTGCGGCAGTCCGTTTCCCACGCTGCGGGTCGAAGGGCGCAGTGGCGACGTACTGAGCTTTGGTGCCGCCGAAGGGGCAGAGTTCGACAGCGCAGGGCTGGACGGCGCAGGGTTGGACGGCGCAGTGGTGACCGTGTTGCCGTTGGCGCTGGGGACGGTGATCGAGGAGACCGCCGGCGTCCGGCGGTTCCAGGCGATCCGCACCGGGCTGCGGTCGCTCACCGTGCGGCTCGAGCTCTGGCCGGGCGCCGAGCCGGCTGCCGTGCAGGCGGCGACTCGGGATCGCCTTAGTGCGTTCTTCGCGGCCCAAGGCGCCGACGGCGTCGATGTCCGGTTTGCCGAGGAGCCACCCCGGCCGGACCGCAGCGGCAAGTTCCGGCAGGTGTGGTCCGCCTGAGAACGCTACTGCTGATTAAGGATCCGCCGGGCGTCCTGCTGGGCCTGGAGCTCTTTCTGGGTCAGCGCCTGCCCGGTCAGGTACCCGGCTCCGGCCATGGCCCGGCGCAGCTCCGCGACCGTGCGCGGCGTCGTCACCCCGAGGTGCGCCATGGCATGGCAGTTGGCGCAGAGCGGCACGAGGTCCGTGACGGGATCAAGTTCATAGGTGCTGCCCAGCTGTGACACCGGGACCAGATGGTGGACCGGGATGAAGTCCTTGCCGATGTCCCCGTAGGCGATTTCAAAGGAGAACCCGCACACGGCGCAACTGGTCCCATGATGGGCGATGCAGGCCCGCCGCGCGTCCGGACTGTGCTCATACCGGTTCACCTCGACCCGGCTGACCGCCGCCGACGTGACGGTTCCGGGCACCGGCTGGGTGGGGTCGGCCCCCGGCGGCGGGCCAAACTCTCGCCAGAGTCCGCGGATCAGGGGCGCGACGGGCGGTTCGACCGCCAGCGCGGGGCCGGGCAGAGCTTCCCAGTCGAGGCCGGGCACGGTCTCCTGGAGGACTGCGGGCGGGATCTGGTCCCCGGCAGGCAGGAGGGCGTCGAAGGCCACCCGGACGTAGAGCGGGGACCAGTCCTCCGCGGTGCCCGCGGCGTCCGGTGCTTGGAGGCGTGGCGCCGGCCGCTCCGAGACGATAACGCCGTGGCCGATCAGGCCGCGCCCGTGGCGGCCCTGGAGCACCAGCCACGCGTCCGCGCCGGAGGTAGCGAAATCTGTAGTGCCGACCTCCCAGCTGGCCAGGAACCGGCCGGTTTCGGCGACCTCTTCCAAGACCGCCGGGTAGGTCCATTCGTTCCATTCGTCGGGGTTCCAGACGAGGATGATGGCTGTCATCTGCCCATTGTCGCAGTGACTTTTGCCTGATTGTCACGGAGACGACTACTGGTCACAGAGACGCCTGCCTGTCACAGAGACTGCCGCCGTTAGCCCGGACTTCCTGCGGCATTGTTGAGGGGCCCTGTCGGCCCGGTCTGGCACGTCGCGTTGAGGGTGTCCTCCGCGATGGATTCCATCTGGTGCAGGATGCGGGTGTCCCCGGACCGGAGCGGTTCCGGCGGGTAGGCCACGGCCATGGTGAGCTGCCGGGTTCCGTCCGCGCTGGTCATGGCGATGGTGCCGTAGCCGGGCACGTCGCCGGGATGGCCGTAGTAGAAGTTGTTGGTGCAGAGGTCGTTCCAGCGGACCACGCCGAGTCCGTACCTGGCGTAGAGCGGGCTCTCCATTTGCGCGATCGTGTCCGGCTTGAGCAGCCGGTTCTGCAGCAATGCGCGGTAGAACGTATTCACGTCCGCCACGGAGGACACCATGCCGCCGGCGGCGTTGTCGATCTGGGCGGCCGGGTACGTGACATCGAGTTGTTTGCGGTCCAGCGCGATGTAGCCGTGGATCATGGACGACGGCGGCGGCCCGACGGCCGTCATCGAAGTTTCGCTCAGGCCAAGCGGCTGGATGATGTCGGTGCTGATCACCTCGCCGATCCGGCGGCCGCTCAGGCGCTCGACGATCAGCGCCAGGGCAATGTAGTTCGAGTTGGAGTACTCAAATCCCTGGGCCAGCTTGGCCTGCCACGATATCCGCCCCGCCATGGCCAGCAGGTCCGCCAGGCTCACCCTGGTGGTCAGGGCCTCCCGCACGGTGGCCGGATCGAACAACGGCCCGTCCACGGACGGCATGCCGGAGCGGTGCTGCAGCAGTTGGCGGACGGTGACAGGTCCCGGCGGGTGCATCACCTTGTTAAACTCCGGCAGGTAGGTGCTGACCGGTGCGTCCAGCTCCAGCCGGCCTTCCTCGGCCAGTCGGAGCACACAGACCGCCACCATGGATTTGGTGATGCCGCCCACGTGGACAGGGTCCGTTATTTCGGCCCGGGAATGGCTGGCCAGGTTTCGAACACCGTAGGCCGCGGACCACTCGTCCCCGCCCACGCGGAGCTGGATGAGCACGGCCGGGGCGCCGTCGTCGAGCAATCTCCTGCTGAACTGTTCCAGCATGGCCCGGTAGCCGGAATCGGGCGACACCGGCTGCGCCGGCGGCTGGGGCCCGGGACTGCACCCGCCCGTCGCCGCCGCGAGCACGACGGCGACGATCGCGGCCGTGAGCCGGCGGAACGATGCTCGAGTCCAGGCCACCGACATGATGGTCCTTCTTGCAGGGCGGGTTTGTGGTCGGCGTAGGAGGATGCCCCTGGCCGGGCACAGTCCTGACCCTTGTGATGCTCCTCAGGCGGGCGTCAGGAGACCAGAGCCATAGGTCACGGGTGTGGATTTGATAGCTCTTCGGCGGCGTTCTGTGATCGCTTGGTGTCGCCTTCAGGGAGGATGCGACGCGGCTAGTCCCTTGAGTGCTCGCGACCCGTCTATAAAACGTTGCTCGGGACATTCCGAGATCGCGGGCAACCTGCGCAGCGGGCTGACCGCCTTCGACCAGGCGGACAGCGCGTCGAATCTGACTGTCGGTGACCCGGCGGGGTCGGCCGCCAAGGTCCTTTCCTCCGGAGCTCGTCCCACGGCGGAACCTGTACACAGGACTTCGTCGGTGCAACACTGCGTCGATGAACATCTTCGAGTGGTGGCCTCTGGTCGATGCGGAAACACGCCGCTGGCTCATTGAGCACAACGGCGAGCCGCTGCCGCCGCATGTCATCGCCGACATCATGGCGACTACGGGCGGCGTGACCGATTCTGAGTGGTGGGCTGGCGAATCAGGAGACGGTCCCCAGCTTTCCGACGAGGCTGTGGATTGGATCGAGGCTGTCGCCAACGATGAGGAGCCGACAGCCGGCTGATATCTTCCGCCGCGTCCCGCTGAGCGTTCGGCTTACGGGCAGAGCTGCCTGCTGGTGCTTCAGCGTGGCACCACGTCACTGAAAGGGATCACTTTGTGGTGCTGCTCGCGGAGGCGGAGCTAGTGTGCGGATAGGCCAGTTTTCTCGCGTGGGTCGCACAATTCGGTGTCGTTCAAGGGACCATCATCGACGCCACACTGCGGAGCGGGATCTGGTGATCTGCGAGTCCCAATTGGAGTTGGCGCGTTTGCTGTTCGCGGACTTCGATGGCTCGGTGGGCCATATTGTGGCGCAACCGTTTCTGTTGAAGGCTGAGGTCGCCGGGGCGGTGCGCAGGCACATTCCGGACTATCTGCTGCCCGCCGACGTGGGGCCGCTGGTGGTGGAATACTTCCCCGACCGCGCGGAGGAATTGCGCTCAGCGCCTCGTCTCGTACCTGGTCAGGACCACGCCGCCGGGAAACGTCCGCGTCTCCACCAGGTCCAGGTTCACCCAGCTGTCCAGCGCGGTGAAGAACGGAGTGCCGCCGCCGACCAGGACCGGATGGGTGGCCAGCACGTACTCGTCGATCAGCCCGGCCCGCATGGCCGCCCCGGCGAGCGTTGCGCCGCCGACGCTCATCGGGCCGCCGTCCCCGGCCTTGAGCCGAGTGATCTCGGCGATCGCGTCGCCGCTGACCAGGCGGGTGTTCCAGTCGACCCTGTCGATCGTCGAGGAGAACACCACCTTCGGCGTGTCCCGCCAGTTCCGCGCGAACTCGATCTCCGCCGGGGTGGCGTCTGGCTGCTGGTCGCCGGTCGGCCAGTAGGAGCTCATTGTCTCCCAGAGCTTGCGCCCGTACAGCGACAGGCTGCTAGCCCGCTCCTGGTCGAGCCACCACTGGAACAGTTCGTCGCTCGGCCCGCCCCAGCCGATGTCGTCGCCGGCCGCGGCGATGTAGCCATCCAGGGTCAGATTCATGCCGTAGATTAGTTTCCGCACGGCGCCAGCCTTCCGTCTTGTCGTGGTCGAGGGCGTCATTGAACTCTGTCGTCCCGCATATGATCGGCAGCGTCCTGTCCCTCATGGAGCCACCGTAACTGCCAATGATCTGGATGCAATAGCCTTCGCTCCGCGTTTCAACTGAGCTGACCCGTGAAGGATCCCCTATCAGACGGCCGCACCCTCGGCACGGGCGGGAAACTTTTGCGCATCGGTAGGCTAAGCCCATGGCATTGGGGGATGCGGCGCGGCCGCAGGCAGTTCGGTCACAAAGAGTGGTGCTGGATGCGTACGCGTTCATCAAGGGCTGGCTCATCGCCACCTCGCTCTGGGTGGGCGTGCTACTTCTCCTGGTGGCGGCAGGCTATGGCGTGCCCGCCTCGCGGGACGGCACCGACGCCGGCCACGTATGGGGCTTTTTGGGCATGGCGATTCTGTATGGCTTCGGAGTTTCCCTGGTGGTCGCGGCGCCACTGGCCTGGGTGCTGGCCTATCTGTTGCGCCCGGTCCGGAATCAATGGATCCACATCGGAGCCTTTTTCGCGGTGCCCACCCTAGTGTTCTGGCTGCTCGGAAGCGCCCTGGGCCTCGGCTGGCAGCCCTGGCTACTGATCCCATGGGCCACCGTTGGCGCAGCGGCAGCCATCGGCCGTTGGGCAATCCGCAAAGACGTCCTTGCCTCGAATTCTGCAGCTAACCCGGCCTGACCGCCCGCTGCACGATCCCCTTGCGGGCTGCGAGATGACAAATAGCGCTGCGAAAGGACCGCCATTTATCGCTGCGAGTCACATTGCCGGCCCGCCACAGCTTGATGCAGAGGGGGGTATGTCACGCTGCGGCACGGCATCACCCATTTAGCTACCGAGGATCTGTTTTGCTTCGCCAACCAGTGATACCGCGGGGATGCTGGTTCTGTTATGGGATCAGAGCAGGCCGGCAGGCTGCAGGCGAAACAGAGAGCGCATACACCGTGACCACAACACTGAATGAAACGACCCTCGACGTCCCCGTGGACGTCCGGTTCACCGCGCCGGGCATTCCGCTGGCAGTGCGCCACGTCAGATCGTGGACCACGTCGGCTAACTAGTGGACGATTCTCATCTCGTGCGAGGTCTGATTGAGTCGCCGTCCGCCGTCGGGAACGACCGTCACAATGTCCTCGATCCGTACGCCGAACCTGCCCGGCAGGTAGATTCCGGGTTCGATCGAGAAGCACATGCCGGGGTGGAGGATCTGGGTTTCGCCCTCGACCATGTACGGCGGCTCGTGAGTCGTCAGTCCGATTCCGTGCCCGACGCGGTGAATGAAGTAGTCGCCGTAGCCGGCTTCAGTGATCACCGCCCGGGACACGCGATCGATCTCCTGGCACTCGACGCCTGGCCGCACGGCCTCGAACCCGGCCTGCTGTGCGTGTCTGACGACGTCGTGAACCTCACGCTCCTCGGCGGTGGGTTCGCCGACGTGCACGGTCCGCGTCGTGTCTGATCCGTAGCCGTGTTTGAGGCCGCCGAAGTCGAGGACCACCATGTCTCCGTCCTCGATGATCCGCGGGCCGATCTCGTGGTGAGGGTTGGCTCCATTCGGACCTGAACCGACGACGGTGAAGTCCACCTGCGAATGACCGAATTGGCGAAGGAGGTCGGCGAGATCAGAGCCGACGTCGGTCTCGCTGCGCCCAGCGAACCGCACGGTGACGATCTCCTCGTACGCCTGGTCTGCGGCCGCGCCGGCCGCCGCCAGCCGCTCGATCTCGTCGTCATCCTTGATTGCCCGAAGCATCGGCAGGGCGGTCGTCATCGAGACGTAGGACGACTTGGGCAGTCGATCCTGCAGGCCGAGGAGGTGCATGGCCCAGGCCGAGTCAGAGACGGCATAACGTCCGGTGCCGGCCATCAGCATCGCAGATTCCGTGTAAGGGTCGCTCCCGTCGGTCCAGTCGGTGATCCGCAGAATCGAGGCGCCGGCGGCCGCTTCCGCGTCGGGCCTCTCGAGCCTCGGAACGATCATGGCGGGCTCCGCGTCGACGGGGATCACGAGCATGGTGATGCGTTCAGTGATGGCCACGGGGGCATACCCGGTGAGGTACAGCAGGTCCGGTCCGGGAGTGACCAGGATGCCGTCGAGCCCGGCATCTTGGGCGGCGTGGGCTGCTCGCCGCAACCGCTCGGCGAAGTCATCGGCGGTGAACGGAGCCGGTTCGGAAAGGCTGCGATGATCACTCATGGTTCGCATTTTCGTGCGCGGGGCATCACTGGTCAACCCGTCGCGGGTTTGTCAGACGCCCTAGCAGTTTCCGGTTCCTTTACTTTCGCTCTCGACCCCGCCCGTAAGCCGTTCGCCTACCGGGCACCCTCCTGTGGCGAGAAATTGTCCATAGCGGCCTGAATCTTCCGAATGATCGACCCGAGAATGCCCGACGCGAGAAGTCCGGTACCGAGCGGGCCCGCGGAGTCTTCACCAAGTGGTGGCAACTGCTGAAGCGCCGCCCTCACTTGAGCATTCATGTGCTCGAGTTGCCAAGAGATCTCGTCGGAGATGGCCGTGGGCTGATTCGGAGCGGCCAGCCCGGCCGCTTTCGCGGCGTAGGCGGCTGCGCCGAGAGCGTGCGCGCCCATGTGAGCGACCCCGGCAGCTTGTCCAGCAGCCCGGGCGGCCGCCACAGCCGCAGGAGAGCTAACCGCGTGCGCGGCCCGACCAGCAACGAAGCGCCGGCGAATTTCACCGGCGGCATCAAGTTCACCGTGAGCAAATGCCCGAGTACGAGCGATGGCATCACGTGGTCGACCGTCGGTCGGAGCCTCCGTCTCGAACAGGACCAGGACCCGCTCCGCACAGTCCGCCGCCCACGCTGCGACGAGGCGGCGATCAGTTTCGCTCAGTGACTGCGGGGACGGCATGCCAGCATTTTCGCACGCGGGCCTGCTGGACGATCGTCTACCAGGCACCAGGGGTGACATTTAGCGCTGCGAAAACGCCGCCACTTATCGCTGCGATCCGCAGATTTCGGGCGGCTGCGAGCACGTAGCACCAAGCTGGAGTTCGTGAGACCGCGCGTGCCACCCGGCGCGCGATCCGCGATCGAGTCCCTCAACGCCCGCTACCGGTGAGCGGTGCGAGCGGGCGGCGCTTACCGAACGACGCCTCAGCGCTGAAATGCCTCAACTCCGCGCCCTCGTTAACGCGATCGCACAACGGATCCCAGACTGACCCTCCATGCCGGCGCAGACGAGTTCGGACATCGGTGCAGACGACTTCGGGCGCTGACAAGTGTGTCTCGAAACCTCTGCATCTCATATCCCATGCCACGTAAGACGGCACCTGCCGCCGACAACTGCGACATCGAGCGATTACTCAATGGCGGTGAATCGCAGCGATAAGTGGCGGCGTTTTCGCAGCGCCAAATGTCACCCCCATGCTCGCAAGACGATCGCTAGCCGGGCGTCCCGTCGCGCTCGCTTCTTCGGGCGAGGAGCTCGAGTTGCCTTGCGTGCACGCCGCCCACCCAGTCCCAGCCGGGCATGGCCGACGGGCCGATCCGCGGGTCGCTGGGAACATGGGCATCACGCAAGGCGTGCATGTACGCCCGATCCTGGTCGATCCGTGCGCGTATCTGATCAGCTCCACCGATGGACCCGTGGCCGGGGACGAGGACATCGACGTCGCCCGCCACGCCCTCGAGCAGCCGCAGCGCGGCGAGGTAGTCCTCGATCGGGTCAGCGGTGTCGTTCAAGTCAAGCATCGGAATCAAGACATCAGAAAGCATGTCGCCGGCGACGAGAACCCCTCGTTCCTCAATCAACAGCGCCGCATGGCCCGGGGCGTGCGCCTGATGCTCAATAATCCGGACATGAGGGCCATCCCAAGGAATCTGCGCCATCCCGGCGGGCAGGCCCGTAATGAGGCCGAGCAGGTCCAGCGGTACCTGCTCGGGGATGCCGAGCCGGCGTGAATCGAGCCCGGCCGACAGCCGATCCCGGACAGTAGCCGCACAGCGCGCGGTGCCGTAACGGGGCGCCGCGCCGAGCCCGGCGTGCCAGAGCAGGTGATCCCAATGAGGATGCGTCGAGAAGCCTGCCACAACGGTCTGGCCCGAATCGGACAGGTCGTTCGCGAGGCAGGCCATTTCGTAGCCGTGCACCCCGGGGTCGATGAGCAACACGCCAGCCCGGCCTTGCACCACAACGGCGTTGCTCTGGCAGAACTCGCTCTCGTGGATCAGCACACCCTCCGCGACCGGCCTCAGCATGGCTGCAAGGCTACCGCGCCCAGCGCCCGCCAACAACGATTCGCGCGACTCGGGTCGCGACGGGTGCAGATCGGTTTGCCTGGCGGCCCGCCAGTTGATCACCGTCACACCGTTTGACGCGGCGCCCGCAGCGGATCGTCGGCGGTCGGCTGGGAGGTCTGGGGCTGTTGCGTAGCGCGCCCATTCGCGAGGATGTATTCCATCCGTGTAGTGCGATCAAGGAGGCGACACAATGGCGCGCACGAGGTGCGTGCGTTCCAGTACGACCCCGCGAGCTGACGGACCTCAAACTCGCACCCGCCCGCAGTAGCGGAGCGACACCAAGCGATCACAGAACGCCGGCACGAAGCGCTGAACGCCACAGTCACGGGCTCAGCCGACGGCGCCGGCCGTTGCGGGCGCATCCGCCACCACAGGATGGTCGCGGTGCAGGTTTCCGAGGGCTGAGGCGCCTTGCGGCGACCCCAGCTCCTCGAAGAACTCCACGTTGGCGCGCACGTAATCGGCCCACTCGTCCGGGACATCGTCCGAGTAGTAGATCGCCTCCACGGGGCAGACGGGATCGCAGGCGCCGCAGTCGACGCACTCGGACGGGTGGATGTAGAGCGAACGTTCACCCTCATAGATGCAGTCCACCGGGCATTCATCGATGCAGGCCTTGTCCTTGACATCCACGCAGGGCTGGGCGATCACGTACGTCATGACTGGCTACACGCCCGTGTAGACGGTTTTGCCCCACGTGAAGAAGTCCAGCGCGGACTTCCCCTGTTCGCGGAACGTGTTGGTGGAGGAGTCCTTGACGCCGCCGAACGGCACGTTCAGGTCCAGGCCCGCGGTCGGACGGTTGACTTTGATGACCCCGGCCTGGGCGCGGGCGGCGAAGTCCGTGGAGAACGCCAGGGAGTCGGTGCAGATGCCGGCGGTGAGGCCGTAGCGGGAATCGTTGATCGCGGCGAGCCCGGCCTCATAGTCGGGGACCTCGAGGACGGCCACCACGGGACCGAAGATCTCCTCGGTCACGGCGGCGTCGTCGAAGGGCAGGTCCGTGAGGATGGCGGCCGGGAAGCGGAAGCCGGCGTCCGTGCCGCCGTCGTACTCGCCGTGCAGCAGCGTGGCGCCGCGTTCGACGGCGGTGCGCACCGCTGCCTGGTTCTGTTCGAACTGCTGGCTGCTGACGACGGCGCCCATCTTTGCGTCGAACCCGTCACCGGCGGTGTACTGCGCGGCCTCCTCCGTCAGGGCTGCCAGGAAGGCAGCACGGATGCCCGGCGTGACGTAGACGCGGGACGTGGCGGTGCAGGCCTGGCCGGTGAGGCCGAACGCGCCGGCCGCCACCACCTGGGCGGCCTTGCGGGGATCGGCGTCGTCCAGGACCAGCACGCCGTTCTTGCCGCCCATTTCCAGCTGCACCCGGGCTCGGCGGGCGTTGAGGATCTCCTGCAGGCCCAGGCCCACGTTGGTGGAGCCGGTGAACGACATCCCGGCAATGCGGGGGTCGCGGGCCAGGACGTCGCCCACCACGCGGCCCTTGCCGTGGACCACGTTGAACACGCCGGCGGGCAGCCCGGCGTCCTGCAGGGCCCGGGCCAAGTGCGTGGCCGAGAGCGGGGTGAGCTCGGCAGGCTTGATGACCACGGCGTTGCCGCTGATCAGCGCCGGGGCGGCCTTCCAGGCCGGGATGGCGATGGGAAAGTTCCACGGCGTGATGAGCCCGACGACGCCGAGCGGCTCGCGGCGGGTGGTGATGGTGGTGTCCGGCAGGCCGCTGGGCAGCACCTCGCCGGTGGCGGCCCAGCCGAGGGAGCCGAAGAAGCGCAGCACGTCGGCGGCGCGCTTGACCTCGCCCTTGGCCTCGGCGAGGGTCTTGCCCTCTTCACGGACGAGGTCCTCGGCGATGGCCGCCTGGCGGTCCAGGAGCAGGTTTCCGGCGGCCATCAGGATGGCGCCGCGGGACGGGGCGGGCAGGGCCGCCCAGGCAGGCTGCGCGGCGGTGGCGGCGGTGATGGCGGCGTCGACGTCGGCCGCGGTGCCGCTGGGGGAGAGTGCGGCGAGCTCGCCCGGGCGGGCAGGGTTCATCCGCTCGGTGTCCGCCCCGCCGAGCCATTCGCCGTTGATGAGGTGCCGGGCGGTGATGAGGTCCCGCTCGGTGGAGTTGGTGGAGTGGTCGGTGATCGTGGAAGTCATGGTGTTCCTTCGGGAGAGTCGGAGCAGGGAGCGTGCGTGCGGGTCGGTTAGAGCCCGCGAATGAGGCCGCCGTCGCAGCGCAGCGCCACGCCGGTGATGTAGGAGGCCGGGGCGCTGCAGAGGAACGCCGCGGCGGCGCCGAATTCCTCGGGTTCGCCGTAGCGGCGGGCGGGGATGGTCTTGCGGGATTCCAGCTGGATTTCCTCGGGCGTGGTGCCGCGGCGCTTGGCAGCGGCCTGGTCCAGTTCCGCGACGCGGTCCGTGGCGATGCGTCCGGGAAGGACCATGTTGACCGTGACGGCGTCCAGGGCGACCTCGGCCGCGAGGGTCTTCAGGTAGCCGGCCAGCGCCGCGCGGCCGGTGTTGGATACGGCCAGGTTGGGCAGCGGCGCCACGACGCCGCTGGAACCGACGGCCAGGATCCGTCCCCAGCGCCGTTCCCGCATGCCCGGCAGGATGTGTGAGACCAGGGCGTGGTGCGGTTTGACCAGTTGTTCGAACGCCGCGGCGATGTCGTCGGCGCCGAGGGTGGCGGCCGCGCCGGGCTTCGGTCCGGGACCGTTGAGGACAAGGATGTCGATGGGCCCGAGCGCGTCCACGGTGCGTTCGACAGCGGCGGCGACGCCGTCGGCGGTGCTGAGGTCGGCTTCGACGGCGACGGCGCTGTGCCCGTCGGCCTGCAGGCCGGCCGCGATCTCCTCGGCCCGCTCGCGGCGCCGGCCGGTGATGGCTACGCGTACGCCTTCGGCCGCGAGGGCCCGGGCGACGGCGAGGCCGAGTCCGCCGGTGGAAGCGGCCACCAGGGCGGTCTTCCCGCTGATTCCGAGGTCCATTAGTTCCTCCCCGCCGTGGTGAGGGCGATGGCCGGGTTCGGGCCAAGGGCCTTGGCGGCCTCGGCCAGATGGGTGCGCAGCCTGGTCCGAAGAACCTCCGGGAAGGCCTCGGCCGGGGCCCGGACACCGGCGTCGGCAATCAGTCCGCGCTGGTGCAGGCATTCCTTGCGGACCGCCAGCGCGATTTTGGCCTGCTGCTCGAAGTTGATCAGCGGCAGGTACGGCAGCAGGGCATCCCGGGCGGCCTCGTAGCCGTCCTTCTGCCAGGCCCGCACGCAGGCGGTGAGCGCCTCCGGGTAGGAGAATCCGGTCATCGCCCCGGCGGCGCCGGCCATGAGTTCGTCCAGCAGTCCCTGGCCGCCCAGGCCGCCGAACACGGAGACGTCGAGGGCTGCGGTGAGGTGTGCGATCGCCACCGACGTGGGCGGGGCCTCGGCCTTGACCGCGGTGACGAAGCTGCAGGCCTGCACCACGGAGATCAGTGCCTCGGTGCTGATGTTGACGCCGCTGGCCAGGGGGTAGTCCTGCAGCACCACGTTGGCGCCGGTGGACTGGTGAATGGCGTTCAGGTGGGTGATGACCACGCCGGGGTTGGCGGAGTTGGCCTGCACCATGACGGCCGCCAGCCGGTCCCCGGTGGCTGCCTGGATGGAGCGGATCTCATCGACGGCCGTGCCGGTGTAGAGGGAAGTCACCCCCGCCACGAGGGGCAGGCGCGTTTCCTCCACGACCACTTCCAGGACCAGGCTGCGCTCGGCTGCCGTCAGGGCCGCGGCTTCGCCGAACACGCCCAGGACCGTGAGTCCGGTGGCGCCGATCGACTCGTAGTAGCCCACGAGTCCGGCCAGGCTGTCCGTGTCGACATCCAGGGCGCTGCCCTGGAACGGTGTGGCGACGACGCCCCACACGCCGGGTGTCAGTGACTCCCGCATTGGTTTCTCCTTCTAAGCTCTTGTTGTTCTTCGAGCGGCTGAACGTCAGCCACCGGAAATCAGGCGGTGGAACAGCTAGCGTCCGTCTCCTAATGTCCAGGCCAGAGCGGCGGGCGCTTTTCCTGGAAGGCGCGGACGCCCTCGGCTGAGTCCTCGCTGTCCAGCGCCGCCATGAGGGCCGGGAGCCGGAGCCCGCGGGCCTCGGCGGCGGTCAGGTGCGCGGTCTGCGTAACCATCTGCTTGACCGCCCGGAGGGAGGTGGGGGCGCAGGCGAGGATCTGGTCCACCCAGCGCTGCACCGCGGCGTCGAGCTCCTCCGCGGGGACCACCTCGTTGACCAGGCCCATGGACTGCATCTCCGCGGCCTCGGCCTTCCGCCCGGTCAGGAGCATGCCCATCGCCTGGGTGTACGGGATCCGGCGCACCAGCTGGTGGATGCCGCCGTCGAGCGCCAGGCGCCCGACGCGCGGTTCCGTCAGCCCGAAGCGGGCCGTGTCCGCGGCGATCACGATGTCCGCGCCGAGCACGATCTCCATGCCGCCGCCGAGCGCGTAACCGTTGACCCGGGCGATCACCGGGATGTCCAGCGTGGTGCGCAGGCTGAGCCCGCCGAAGCCGTTCGGGTCCAGGCCCGCCCAGTATTCAAGGCCCGTTTTGTCCACGGCGGAGGCGGACATGTCCGCGCCCACGCAGAACGCCCGGATGCCGGCGCCCGTGATGACCACGGCCCGGACGTCGGGATCGGCTTCGAGCTGGTCCCAGATCTCGTTGAGCCTGGCCTGGGCGGTGCCGTCGACGGCGTTGAGCACGTGCTGGCGGTCGATCACCACGGTGGCGACGTGGTTCTCGATGGTCAGGGTGACCTGGTCCAGCATCGTCTTCGCGGGGGAGTCTGTTGTGGCCGTCACCGGAGCACACCCAGCTGCTGCAGGCGCTCGATGGTCTCGGCGTCGAACCCGTTCTCCAGCAGCACCTCAACGTTGTGTTCGCCGAGCCGCGGGGCCACCCGGCGGATGGTGGGCGGGGTGGCGGAGAGCCGGATGGGCGCGTTGAGCATTTTCACGGTGCCGACACCGGGGTGTTCTGCCTCGACGATCATGTTGTTGGCGTGCGTCTGCGCGTCGGCCAGGGTCTGCTCGAGCGTGTGCACAGGGGCGTTGAGCAGGCCCTGGTCCTCCAGCTGGGAGGTCCAGTACTCGGTGGTGTTCGTGGCGATGCGCTCGCGGAAAATCGCCTGCAGTGCCGGCTTGTTCTCGAACTGCTGCTCCAGGTTGGCGAACTCGGGCCGGAGCGTGAGGTCCTCGTCCAGGCCCAGGGCCTCGGAAATGCGCAGCAGCGGGTCCGGGGTGAAGCCGCCCACCATGCAGACGGCGCCGTCGGTGGTTTCGAAGACGCCGCTGAGCGGCATGGCGCCCCAGTTGACCTCGTAGCCGCGGTTGAGCTGCATGCACGCCTCCTGCATCTGCAGGTGCAACATGGAGTCGTACATGGTCACCTCCACTTTCTGCCCGACGCCGGAGGTTTCCCGGGTGCGCAGCGCCAGCAGGATGCCCTGCATCAGGTGCATGCCGGTGATGTAGTCGCACAGCGTGGTGGGGTAGATGGACGGCTTGACGTCGTCCGACTCGCGCCGCCACATCACGCCGGAGTAGGCCTGGGCGATCGCGTCCTGGCCGCCCTTGTGCGAGTAGGGGCCCTCGGGGCCGAAGCCCGTGCCGGAGGCCCAGATGATGCCCGGGTTCTGCTCCTTGAGGTCCTCGTAGCCGAAGCCCATCCGCTCCATCACGCCGGAGCGGAAGTTGCTGACCACCACGTCCGCGTCGGCCAGCAGCCGGCGGAGCACGGCTTTGCCGTCGTCGGTGCGGGTGTCCACGGAGATGCTGCGCTTGTTCCGGTTGATGGACAGGAAGATCGGGTTGTCCTGGCCGTCCTTGTCCGGGAACGAGTTGCGGGAGATGTCCCCGGCGCCCGGGCGTTCGACCTTGATGATGTCCGCGCCGTAGTCGCCCAGCAGCTGGGTGCAGGACGGGCCCATGAACACCTGCGTGAAGTCCACGATCTTGATTCCATCGAGCGGGAGCGGGGTGCCGGCGGGTTCAGCGGCGGTGGCCGCCGTCGTGCTTGCAGTTGTTGTGCCTGACAGCAGGTCGTCGATGACGGTGCTCATGCCGGCACCGCCACGTCCGCGTCAACGGTGGCGTTCGACGACGGGACGTCGCCCGGGTCCGCGCCGTGCCGGCGCATGCCCTGCTGGATGTCCAAAGCGGAGACGTCGCGGACGAGGGTGCCGGTCTGGACCGCCAGCGCGGCGGCGACGCCGACGGCCTGGCCCATGGCCATGCAGGGCGGGATTTCGCGGGACATCTTCTGCGCCTCGGGGGTGGCGGAGTAGTGCCGGCCCGCGACCAGCAGCTGGTCCACTTCCTTGGGCAGCAGCGAGCGGTAGGGGTAGTAGTAGTCGCGGCCGCGGGCCACGGTGTCGGCGAAGTGGCGGCGGGAGGTGACGTCGTCCTTGGTCATGACGTACTCGCCTTCCAGCAGCCGGGTCTGCCGGACGCCCATCTGGGACGCGACGTCGAGCATGTAGCAGTTCTCGAAGCCGGGCAGGTTGGCGCGGACGTAGTCCACCGCCTCGGTGATGCGGTCACGTGCGGCGAACTCGGCGGCGGTCATGTCCGCCGGGTCCACGCCGTCGAAGCCGGTCATGTGCGGTGCGTTGCACCAGACGACGCCGTCGATCGGGGTCTTGAGCCACCACAGTTCCCAGGCCCCGCCGAGGAGGCGCTTGATCCTGCGGTTGATGGCGCGGGCTTCCTTCGGGTTGGCCTGTTCGAACGCTTCCGCGGCGTTGGTGTCCACGTTGCCGAGGCGGAAGACGAGCGTGGTGAGGTAGCTGTCCTTGACGTAGCTGGCGCCGGCCCGGGAGGCGACGTCGATGTCGCCCGTGGTGTCGATGACGATGTCCGCCATGAAAGCCTGCGGGCCGGACTTGGTCTCGCAGATGACGCCCTTCATGACGCCGTTGTCCACGATCGGGCGGGAGAACCAGGAGTGCAGGCGGAGGTTGACGCCGGCCTCGCGGACGAGGTCGTTGGAGACGCGCTTCCAGCCGTCCGGGTCGAAGGCGGCGGCGTAGCAGACCGGCTTGGGGGTGGTGTGCGAGTGGAAGTCGAAGGTGCCGTAGCGGCCCCACTTGTTCCACAGTTCCTCGGAGGTCTTGCGGTCATCGGCGGGCGGGACGATCGCCAGGCCCAGCTTCTGCAGGCGCTCGACGTACTCGGAAACGATGCCCGTGACGGTGATTTCCTGGCCGTTGATCATGTCATCCAGGACCAGCACCATGCCGCCGGAGGCGAGGCCGCCGAGGGAGGAGTAGCGTTCCAGCAGCGTGACCGAGGCGCCGGAGCGGGCCGCGGTGACGGCGGCGGCCACACCTGCGGGGCCACCGCCCACCACGAGGACGTCGGAGCGGGAAATGATGGGAGCGGTGAGGTCCGCCGTGGTGGTGCTGAGTTCCAGCGACGACATGGCTGTAGACGGGTTCATGGGGATCCTAACTTTTCCGGCGAGAGTGCCGTTGGAAGGGCGGCCGGTGACGTGGAAGACGGTGCTCAGGAGGGGATTGCGGCGACGCTGACCGTGAAATCCACCCGGCAGAGGGTATGACGCAGCGCGGCCCCTTGCGGACCTTGCTGCGGAGTGTAGATAAGGTTCCGGCGGACACCTTGGGTGTCGGGACCGGAGTTGGCGACGGCGGCTAGGGCCGGCTGATCACCACGCGTGAGGTGCGTTAACCCAGATCGCTACGCAGACCTCTTCGTAGCTGTTCTTGTACCAGTGCGGCGTATCCGAAGAGAAGGTGATCGAATCGCCTGCTTCGAGGGTGTATTTTTCGCCGTCCAGGAAGACGTCTTTCCGGCCGGAGAGAATGATGCCGAATTCCTCGCCGCTGTGCCGGAAAGGAGTGGCGCTGGTGTCGTGGCCTGGCGGACTCACGATCCATTGGGCCTCCAGCGCACCGTTGAGGTCCGGGGTGAGCAGTTCAAAGACCGCCTCACCCATAGACTTCTTGGTAACGCCCTTGAGGTTTCGCCGCTCGGCCTTGCGGACTACGGGGGACCTGGTTTCTTCCTGTCCGAGGAAGAACTTGCCCACGGGGATGTCCAGGCCGTGCGCCAGCTGCGCCAAAGTGGTG
Organism: Arthrobacter sp. Bi26; assembly: GCF_918697925.1. Lineage (GTDB taxonomy): Bacteria > Actinomycetota > Actinomycetes > Actinomycetales > Micrococcaceae > Arthrobacter. Next base: position 9,539 of record NZ_CAKKMF010000036.1, on the reverse strand, counting down.
AAAGACGGATTGGCCAGGCCGCGTTCGATCTGGCTTACGATCGCCGGGCTGAGGCCGGTGACTTCCGAGAGCTTCGCAAGGGTCATTCCTTTGTCCTTGCGCATGTTGCGGACCTTGTTGCCTACGGTGGCAAGGAGGACGCTCGTGCCGGCTGGGGAAGATCCCGTGACGCTTTCGGTTGCCATGGCCCGTCTTTCTCTTGGTGAGCTGACACACATAACTATAGTGAAAACTTTTAGCGAATCAAGGTTTTGGTAAATATTTTTACTTCTCCCGCCCGGATTGGCGCCTGACGTGCAGCTTTGTCGGCCAACCTGCTGCGGCGGGACGGGACTTTCCTGAAAATCGTTGACTCTGTGAAGAACTTCAATATAGTTGTGTGAGCCGCAACACTTTGGGTTCGACGCTAAGCGAACAGGGACGGGGCGCAACGACCTTCTGGCGGAAGGCGCGCCCGGCCCGCGTTCGTGATCGTTCCCTTGTACTGATGCAGTGGCATCTGCCAAGCCATCCGCAAGCCCGATGTTGGCCGGTTAACAGGACGCGTTCCTTCGGGGATCCGTTCCATGTTGCCGAGCTGGATGGCCCGTTTGCATTCAATCGCTACGAAGAGGCATGCGTAGCTATCTGGGCTAACTCGCCTCCCATGTGGTGAGCCGGTCCCGCCCTGCGGACCAAGCCAAACGATAGTTTCGATTACCGGTGACCCCAACAGGGCGTCCGCCGGTGATCCGTACCCTCCCGCGCCCCGAAGGCGCGGGGGAAGGAAAAGTATCATGACTGACACTGCCGTCAAGATTGACCTAGAGAGCGGCCGGAAGTCCCGGCTCTCGCCGGAAGTACGCCGCGGGCTGCTGGGCCTCGGACTAGGCAACACCCTGGAGTGGTACGACTGGATGGTCTTTGGCCTTCTGTCGGCATTCATCGGGCCGAAGTTCTTCCCGTCGCAGGACCCCGTTGCCGCCACGCTGAGCGCACTGGCAGTCTTCGCCGTCGGCTTCGCATTCCGTCCGCTGGGCGGAATCATGCTCGGCACCCTGGCCGACCGGATAGGCCGCCGCCGGGTGATGCTCTGGTCCATCATGATGATGGCCGGCACCACCCTGATCATTGCCCTGTGCCCCACCTACGACCAGATCGGGGCCGCCGCCGGCGTCATCCTGCTGGTCTGCCGCATCATCCAGGGCATCTCCACAGGCGTTGAAGCTCCGCTGTCCACGGCCCACGCCGTCGAACTCGTCCCTGAGGGACGCGAGGGCTTTGTCGCGGGCATCATCTCCTTCTACGTCAACGCGGGCATCCTGCTCGCCTCGCTGGTCAGCTACCTGTCGTCCCTGATGCTCGGCGGAGCCGTCATGGCCGACTGGGGCTGGCGTGTGCCCTTCATCGTCGGCGCGGCCTTCGGCTTTGTGGTGGTCTACCTTCGCCGGACGCTTCCGGAAACCATGAAGCCCGAGGAGTTGGCGGACAACTCCGCGAAAAAGGTCTGGGGCGGGGTGCGCAAGCACTGGCTCAGCGTGCTGGCCATCACGTTCGTCGTCGGAGCTGCGCAGGCGTACAACTACGCGTGGAACACGGGCCTCCCGACGGCGGCCCGCAGCGGCTTCAAGGAAGACGCAACCGCTGTCTTCGCGCTCACGACCGTCCTGGGCGTCGTGCTGGTTATCGGAAGCCTCATCATCAGCAAGGTCTGCGATGGCAAGTCGATCTCCAAGTGGTTCCTGATCACCCGCGCGCTCGCCATTCCGTCCGTCTTCCTGATGCTGATGTACGTCAAGCCCGGCATCGCGGGCTTCGCGGCCGTCCTCCTCGGCGGCTCCGTCGTGCTGGTCCTTAACATGACCCTGTACAACGTCGTCTGCAGCTCCCTCATGCCGAAGACCATCCGCGGCGCCGGAACTGCCCTCGGCTACGGCCTGGGCGTCGCTCTCTTCGGCGGCACTGCCTCCTACCTCCTGGTCTGGCTCCAGTCCGTGAACGCGTCCTGGATCTTCCCGGTCTACGTGGCCGTCCTGTCGGCGCTCAGCATCGTCTTCTACCTGCTGGCCCGGAAGAAAAACGGCATCTTCATCGGCAGGTAAGAACACGGTCAGGGCAGGAACACAGGAAAGCAGGAACACTCATGGACGCCAGTCGCCCGGACCGAACCAGCCTGGAGGCAAACGTGATCTCCTTTGATCTCGACGTGTCAGACGTGGAGCTTTACGAGGCAGCTCGTGGGCTGTTGCTTACCGCCCATCACAGCGAGAACCACCGGGTGGCCGCGGCCATGCGCGGTGAGTCGGGGGCTATCTACCTCGGGCTCCACATTGGCGCAAAGCGCATCAACGTGTGTGCCGAATCCAGCGCCCTCGCCAATGCCCGCATGGCGCAGGAGGCATCAATCCACTCCGTAGTGGCCGTCAGTATGGACGGACAGGGACAACCCCAAGTCACGAACCCCTGTGGCCTCTGCCGGGAACTGCTGCGTTCATACGGAACCGAGACGTCCGTCCTGGTGGATGCCGAGGGCGAAGTGGGGAAGGTCCGGATCAAGGAGCTGCTGCCATTTCCCTGGATGCGGGCCGCTGAAACGGAGTGGGACACCCTTCCGCCCCGCCTGGAGCACAGCACCACCTAACGCGGCAGCGTCAGTCGCGGCACTGCCAGCCGCGGGACCAGCGGCAAGTGCGTAGGCATTACGGAAGGCCGGGACTCACAAGGTCCCGGCCTTCCGGCTGGCCGGACGCTTCGCCGTCGACGGAAACTGTGCCGAGCAGGCAGGAAGCGGGCACACAGAAAGCTGGTGCAGCCGCCGCGTTTCCGCTAAACCACTGCACCAGCAGGTAGTACGAATTTTTTCGATTCTATGAAACGTTACTCATTCGCGGCTCCCTATGTCCCGGGGGTTGATGACCGGGTCTCCACACCTTCTTCAATATGCCTCGACATCAGCCAGCCTGCGCCGGCCATTGCAATGCCCATCACCATAAAGGCCCAATTGTCCATGGTGTTCAGCGACAGGAAGTTGGCCGCCGAATCCACGCCGACGATAAACCCGTAAATGCTAAGGACGATGTACAGCAAGCCGGAGCCCATGAGGAAGTTCCGGGCGCCCAAGGCGGTCCGGGACATGGTCAGGCCGACGGCGCCGATCGCGAGCTGAACGATGTTCAGCAACATCGACACCTGGAACAGGCCGAGGAACATAGCCTTGGAATCGGGCCCGAAGAACCTCAGTTCGCTGTAGTTCGTGGTGATGCCCGGGATGAACCCCAAGACGCCTACGACTAAAAGGACGATACCTACACCCATGCCAACGTTCTGTACATCTGTCCGACCAAAATGAACGCCATGCGCATGGGGAGATGCGGTAGTCATGTTCTGCCTCCAACCACTGATTGCGGACATTTACAATTTTACGGCCCGGGTCTGGAAAAAGCTCGGCGGCCCATGAGGGCGAATTCCGCGGATCCGGGCGTTGTGCCTGTCGGAAACCGGCCGGATGCCGGGCGCATGGCACCATGGATCTCGATGAAACTGCGCGCTGATCAGACCGGACAACGTGGGCTGCCCATGCCTTTGTGGCTGCAGGGCGGCCTCGAATCCGCCCAGGCCGCCGTCATCTCCGCCCTCGTGGTGGTGGCGCCGATCGTCACGGTCTGGGCAACGGCCGGATTCCAGAACAGCGGCTTCGACGTGCTGGCTCGTTTGGCCGGGCAGGCCTGGCTGCTGATCCACGGCGTTCCGCTGCTGCTGGATACGGCCAGTGCCGGGTCCGCGGCGCACCCGGATTCCGGCACGCTCTCACTCGTTCCGCTGGGGCTGGCCCTCATCCCGTTCCTGCTCGCCTGGCGCGCCGGACGACGCCTCGCCCGCGCCTCCTACACGGACCAGCTCTGGCAGGCGCTGCTCGGGTCCTGGCTGGTGTACGCGGGGTTCGGGATCGCCACGGGCTTCGTCTGCCGCACGGCCGACGTCGGCATCAGCCTCTGGGCCGCCGCGTTTATCCCGCTCATCCCGTTCGGGCTCGGCATGGTGGTCGGCGCGCGCCGCGAGGCAGGCTCGTGGAGCCGGCTGATCGGCGTCGACGCCGTGGCCTGGCTGTCCCGCACCAGCCAGCACTCCCGCTGGGCCGGGTCCTACCTGGGCTCGGCCATCAAAGCCGGATCGGTGGCGCTGATGGCGAGCCTGGCGATGTCGGCGGCGCTGCTCGCCGTCGACCTCTTCATCCACTGGAACCTGGTGGTGGCCGTCTATGAAGGGCTCGACGCCGGCGCCATGGGCGGCGGCGTGCTCACCATCGTGCAGCTGGGCTTCCTGCCCAACCTCGTCGTGTTTGCCCTGGCATGGATCTGCGGCTCGGGTTTCGCCCTGGGCGTCGGCTCGCTGGCCGGACCGCTCGGGACCGCCGTCGGGCCGCTGCCGTCCATTCCGGTGTTCGCCGCGCTGCCGGCCGGCTCGCTCGACTTCGGCTTCGTGGCACTGGTGGTGCCGGCGCTGGCCGGGGCGCTGGCCGGCTGGTGGTTCCTGCGCGAAGGCGAAAACCACTTCGACGAATGGCTGTCCATCAAGATCCGGGCCCGCTGGTTTACCGCCGCGGCCTCCACCCTGGTGCTGGGCGCGGTGATCGGCTCCGTCGCCGGGCTGCTCGCGGCGGGACTCGCCTGGCTGGCCCGGGGCTCGGCCGGCATCGGGCGGCTGACGGAGATCGGGCCGGATCCGCTCCGCACGGCACTGTTCGTTGCCGCGGAGGTAGGGATCGGCGTCGTGATCGGGTACGCGGCCGGACCCTGGCTGGAACGCCAGCAGAAGCTGCGTGAGGCGGACCTGGAGACGGTCAGCAGCCGCTAAGGCAACAGCTAGCGCAGCCCCGTGGGCATGGAGTTCTCCAGCTGCGTCCTGCACGCGGACGTTGACTGCTCCGTCAGGGCGTGGCGGACGCACTGCTGGTAGTCGCGGATCTGGTTGAAGAACAGCGTCGAGGCCAGGATCACCAGCAGCATCACCGCCGAGACCACCAGCCCGGAAATCGTGCCGAACAGGACCAGCCGGGATTCCTTGTACTTCACGGCCCGGATCAGCACCACGACGCCCAGCACAATCCCGGCCGCCGTGAGGAGCGCCGTCAGCCACAGGTAGCTCACGTCGAGCTGGAAGACGAAGAACGAGCCCAGGACCGCGACGATGAACAGCCGGAACAGGGTGTGGGTCAGCCGCGCGGATTCTTTGACAGCCGTATCGCGGGGTTGCCGGCCCGGCTCGCTGCCGGAGTCCGTGGGGGAATTCATGTTTTCCAGCCTACGCGAGCGGCCCCATAAGCTAGGACCATGCGCATAGTTGTCCTCGTTTCCGGCACCGGCTCCAACCTCCAGGCAGTTATCGATGCGGTGACGTCCGGCGCGCTCGACGTCGAGATCGCCGCCGTCGGCGCGGACCGGCCGGGGACTTTCGGGGTGGAGCGCTCCGCCGCCGCCGGGATTCCCACGTTCGTGGTGGACTTCAAGGCCTACCCGGACCGGGCAGCCTGGAATGCGGCCCTGACCGAGGCTGTCGCCGGCTTCGCCCCGGATGTGGTGGTGTCCTCAGGCTTCATGCGGATTGTCAGCGCGGACTTCATCGACGCGTTTGGCGGCAAATACCTCAACACGCACCCGGCGCTGCTGCCGTCTTTCCCAGGCGCCCACGGTGTCCGCGATGCACTGGCCTACGGCGTGAAGGTCACCGGCTGCACGGTGCACTGGGCCGACGCCGGGGTGGACACCGGCCCCATCATCGCGCAGGAAGCCGTGGCGATCGGGGACGGCGAGAGCGAGGAATCCCTGCACGAGCGCATCAAGGTCGTGGAGCGCCGGCTCCTGGTCTCCACCCTGGCGACCCTGGCCGCGGCCCAGCACGCCCCCGCCTGACCCGCCCGCCTGATTTCCCCGATGCGCTATCACTTGAGGTGGTCTCGCAGCACCCAGAACCGCCTGAAGTGATAGCGCAACGGGTGCTGTGGACGCGCTATTCGAGCCGGCGCTGCTTGGTTTCAGGGGCGAAGAACGCCATCCACAGCACGGAGATCAGCACCAGGACGCCGGCCAGCGCGAACGACGTCGCGAGCCCCAGTTCCGGCCACAGGAAAGCCGCGAAGATCAGCGGGCCGAACCCGGCGCCGAGCCGGGAGAATGTCGAGGCCCAGCCGAAGCCGGAGCCGCGCAGCTCCGTGGGGTAGAGCTCGGAGACGTAGGCATAGAGCACCGGGATGGCCACCTGCACCACAAAGCCGAACACGAGGAGCCAGAACACGGCGGCGGTGGGGATGTCCACCACGATCGCCACAATCACCAGCGTCAGGGCTGACAGCGGACCGGTGATCGCCAGGATCCACTTGCGGCCCACCCGCTCCACCAGCAGCGCGGCCACCACCACGCCGAGGAGTCCGACGGCGGCCATCGACGCCGTGGTCAGGAAGGCCTTGTACTCCTCGAAGCCGGCGCCGATCAGGATCCGCGGCATCCACGTCAGCGACAGGTAGTACACCAGCAGGATGCTGAAGAAGAGGGCCCATGCCGCCGTCGTGATCTTCCAGTTGAACTGCCAGAGGGCGCGCAATTGCGTCCATGCGCTGCCTGCCGAGAGGCGGGGCGCATCCTGCGGTTCGGGCAGGCTGTAGACCCGGGCCTCGGCGCCGGTGGCCCGGACCAGGTTGTCGATGACCTTCGCGGCTTCCTCGCGGCGGCCCTTGCGGATCAGGAACAGCGGGGATTCGGGCACGCTGCGGCGGATCCAGAACACCAGCAGCGCCGGGAGCACCATGACCAGCATGGTCAGCCGCCAATCCCCGTACAGGGCCACGAGGCCGGCGGACACAAAACCGCAGAGGGCCGCGCCGATCGGCCACCAGCCGTCCATCGCGGTGAGCACCCGGCCGCGCTGTTTGCGGGGGGTGAACTCGCCCACCAGCGCATAGTCCACCGGAATGCAGCCGCCCAGGCCGAACCCGGCCAGGAAACGGAACACGACGAACCACAGAAAATCGGGGGAGACCGCGCCGAGCACGGTGAAGATGGAAAAGATCAGCAGGGTCGCGGTGAAGGCCTTCTTGCGGCCGATGGTGTCCGCGATGGTGCCCCAGACAAAGGCGCCCAGGGCCATGCCAATCAGGTTCGCGGTGCCGATCCAGGCGGCATCGCCGGGGCTCAGCGACCAGTGCTTGGACAGCAACGGAATGAGGATGCCGTTGAGGGTGACGTCCCAGGCATCGAACATGAAGCCCAGTCCGCCGATCAGGAAGATCCGGCCTTGGACCTTCCACCGCCACGGCAGCTCCTGGACCACCTGTTCGCCGCTGGGCACAGTGGTGTACGTGTTCATCTTGGCCTCCTGTGAAAACTCTACGTGCCCCGGCCGCGGCCCGGGTGTGCTTCACACTCTGGCGCGCGGGACGGCCCGGCGCCGGGACGCGATAAACTGGCCGCATCCCCACCACCCGCGGCCCCGCCGCGATATAAGACGGAGACTTTTGTGAGCTTCACGCAGCTTGACCGTGTATCCATCGACCGAGTTCCCATCCGCCGGGCACTGATTTCGGTCTACGACAAGACCGGTCTGGAGGAGCTCGCTCAAGGCCTGCACGCCGCCGGCGTCAAGATCGTGTCCACGGGCTCCACGGCCAAGAAGATCGCCGCCGCGGGGATCCCCGTGCAGGAAGTCGAGGAAGTCACCGGCTCCCCGGAAATGCTGGACGGCCGCGTCAAGACCCTGCACCCGCGCGTGCACGGCGGCATCCTCGCGGACCGCCGCGTCCCGGCCCACATGCAGACCCTCGCGGACATGGAGATCGAGCCGTTCGACCTCGTCGTCGTCAACCTCTACCCCTTCGTGGAGACCGTGAAGTCCGGTGCCGCGCCGGACGACGTCGTCGAGCAGATCGACATCGGCGGCCCCGCGATGGTGCGCTCCGCCGCGAAGAACCACGCCGCCGTCGCAATCGTGGTGGACCCGTCGTCCTACGGTGCCGTGGTGGAGGCGGCCGCCTCGGGCGGCTTTGACCTGAAGACCCGGCGCCGGCTCGCCGCCAAGGCGTTCGCGCACACCGCGGCCTACGACACCGCCGTGGCCACCTGGACCGCCAGCCAGTTCCGTGACGAGGACGGCGACGGCGTGATCGACTGGCCCGCCTACGCCGGCTTGGCCCTGGAACGCTCCGAGGTGCTCCGCTACGGCGAAAACCCGCACCAGCAGGCCGCACTGTATGTGGACAAGGCCGCCCCGGCCGGCATCGCACAGGCCGACCAGATCCACGGCAAGGCCATGAGCTACAACAACTTTGTCGACGCCGACGCCGCCCTGCGCGCCGCCTTCGACTTCGCCGAGCCTGCCGTCGCCATCATCAAGCACGCCAACCCCTGCGGCGTGGCCGTGGGTTCCGCTTCCGCGGCGGACCCCATCGCCGACGCCCACGCCAAGGCCCACGCCTGCGATCCCGTGTCCGCGTTCGGCGGCGTCATCGCCGCTAACCGCACGGTCACGGCCGGCATGGCCCGCACCGTGGCCGGCATCTTCACCGAGGTCGTCATCGCGCCGGGCTTCGACGAAGAGGCCGTGGAGATCCTGTCCAAGAAGAAGAACATCCGCCTCCTGGCCCTCCCCGACGGATACGGCCGCTACCCGACCGAGTTCCGCCAGGTCTCCGGCGGCATGCTGGTCCAGGCCACGGATAAGGTCGACGCCGACGGCGACACCCCCGCGAACTGGACCCTTGCCGCGGGCGACGCCGCCGATGCCGCCACCCTGGCCGACCTCGCGTTCGCCTGGACCGCCTGCCGCGCAGCCAAGTCCAACGCCATCCTGCTCGCGGACAACGGTGCCGCCGTCGGCATCGGCATGGGCCAGGTCAACCGGCTCGATTCCTGCAAGCTCGCGGTCGAGCGCGCCAACACGCTCGGCGTCACCGTGGAGTCCGACGTCGATGCCGCCGGCGGGGCAGCCGGAACCGACGCGTCCGAAGCACCCGAGCGTGCCCGCGGCGCGGTGGCAGCGTCAGACGCGTTCTTCCCGTTCGCCGACGGACTGCAGATCCTGGTCGATGCCGGCGTCCGCGCGGTCGTCCAGCCCGGCGGCTCCGTCCGGGACGAGGAAGTCATCGCCGCGGCCAACGCCGCCGGCATCACGATGTACTTCACGGGAGCCCGCCACTTCTTCCACTAGGTCTATTCCACCAAGGTCTGTTCCACCAAACCGCACAAAGAATGGACATGCCCTCCCTCATCCGGAGGACATGTCCATTTTTTGTGCCCAAAAGTGGGCTGGTGGCCGGCCCGCGGGACATGCCCATTCTTTCCGCGGGACGTGCTCATTGTTCGCGGCAAGGAGTGGGCATATGGGGGATATGTCCAGGCCTCGGGGCGTGGGGAGGGCATGTCCTGTGAGTTTTGACGCTGGCCGGGCCGGCCTGGGGACAGGCTCATTCTTGCCTGGAACATGCTCATTCATTTCGGACTCCGGGGACCTGCCCGGGGGACATGCTCATTGTTCGCGGCAAGGAGTGGGCATGAAGGGGATATGTCCAGGCC
>NZ_CAKKMF010000035.1 GCF_918697925.1 Arthrobacter sp. Bi26 | reverse complement strand
CCGTGGGACATGTCCAGCGGTGGGAACAAACAGCCCGCATGGCGGAAGCCGGGCCCGACCTCAAGGTCCGGCCCGGCTTCCGGGTCGTTGGATTCCGCGCCGCGAAGGGTGCACGGGAAAGTCTCAGAGGCCCGCGTCGCGGCTCTCATTGCGGGTGATGGTTTCGCCGGTGTTGGGGTCCACGACCGTGCGGCTTTCGCTGACCCGGCGCGTGCGGCCGCGTCCGGGGGAGGCGAGGACGAGCGAGGCGATGAGCCCAATCACGCCGACCGCCATCAGGATGTAGCCGATCATGGCCTGGTTCACGTTGGGGATCAGCCCCGGGGCGACGGCCCAGGCAAGGATAGCGCCGATGGCGATGAGGAAGATTGCGGAACCGATTCTCAAGACGATCTCCTTGGTGCCTGCAGGGGCAGTTTGGTGATGCTAAGCATGCTGTCCAGCGTCACGCTACAACCCCGACCCTGCTGTTTCAATGAATCACCCCCGGACCGGCCGGGATATTTCCGCGCCGATTCCGGACATCCGGCCCGTAATCGGACGGCCGCGCCGCGGATCCGGGGGGCAGAAGTCCGCTTCCGCGGCGGAACTCGGGGCCGGTCAAGGACGCTGCGCCAAGCATGCTGCGCGGAGCCCGAGCCCGCGCTGGATAGGCTGGGCCCATGGAGACGGTCGTCTGGTCAAAACCCGAACACGAACGCGCCGGCACGCCGCTGCTGGTGATGCTGCACGGCTACGGCACGGACGAGTTGCGGATGTCCAAGCTGTTCGGTTCCCTGCCGCCGGAGTTCAGTTGCGCTGCCCTGCGCGGGCCCAAGGACATCGGAGACCACCACGGCTGGTTCCTTTTGGATTACTTCCTCACCCACGACTTCGCCGACGTCATCGCCTCCACGAACGCGGTCTTCGCCTGGATCGAGTCCGTCAAGTCCCGGCACAGCAGCGTCAGCCTGTTCGGATTTTCGCAGGGGATGGCCATGGCCAGCACGCTTCTGCGGCTCCGGCCTGACCAGTTCCGCGCGGTGGTCGGGCTCTCGGGTTTTGTCCTGGACAACGAACTCCTGACTATGAGCGAATCCTTCACCTCCCGCCCGCCGTTCTTTTGGGGCAGGGACAGGGCCGACGTCGTGATTAACGACGCCGCCGCCGAACACACCGAGGAGTGGCTGGAGCAGAACACCCAGCTCACGGCCCGGACGTACCCCGGCATGGGACATTCGATTTCCAAGGCCGAACTCGTGGACGTCAGTGCGTTCCTGCGGCACTACGTCCTGCGCTGACCAGACGCTGAGCAGCCGCCGCCCGCCCGCAGCCCTGGACGCCGTCCCGCCGGCCGCCCAAACACCCACCCGACATGGGACCATCCACTTGCATGCCAAATTTGTAAGCGCTTACAATCGACCTCGGCCATGAACACCGGGCCCACTACTTCGGGGGGAGAAAGGGTCGAGCCCGTGCCGCAGGCCAAGACCTCGCGTGTGAGAATCCAGGACGTCGCCGCGCTCTCCGGGCTCTCCATCTGCACCGTCTCCCGTGCACTCCGGCAGCTTCCCAACGTCTCGGCACAAGCCAAGGCAAGGGTCGGTGCCGCGGCAGCCCAGCTGGGCTACAAGGCCTCGGCGGCAGCATCCCGGCTGGCCGGCGGCAACACCGGTTCCGTGGCCATCATCGCCCCGACCGCCACGGCATGGTTCTTTGCCCGGGCGGTGGAAGCGGCCGAGGAAGTCCTTGCCGACAGCGGCTATGACACCGTCCTGATCAGCCTCCGGAACCGGCCCAGCGTGCAGCAGAAGCTTTTCGGCGACCTCGCGGGCCTGGCGCAGCGCGTGGACGGTGTGCTGCTGCTCAACATCGGCCTCGGTGAGGCCGACATGGCCGCGCTCGCAGGGTCGGGCCTCGCCGTGGCCAGCGTCGGGATGCACGGCGTGCCGTGGGACAACGTGGGGATCGACAACGCGGAAGCCGCCCGCGCCGCCACCAACCACCTGCTGGAACTGGGCCACCGGGACATTGCAATCCTCGCTGGCAGCGAAACCGGTGCGCCCTCCCTCGTGACCGCCAGCGAGCGGCGGCGGGGCTTCGAGCAGGCCCTGGCCGGCCACGGCCTCGAGGTCGATCCGGACCTCGTGCTCGACGCCGGCTCCAGCATCGAAGGCGGCCGGCTGGCCATGGTGGAGCTCGTGGAAAACCGCAGAATGCCGTCCGCGATCTTCGCCGGCTGCGACGAGACAGCCTTCGGAGCGCTCATGGCGATGCGGGAGTTCGGTTTGTCAGCGCCGGAAAACGTGTCCATCATAGGAATAGACGATCATCAGATGAGTTGGTTCCTGGGCCTGACCACTATTGCCCAGCCAGTGGCCGACCAGGGCGCTTTCGCGGCCACCCTGCTGATTGAAAGACTTCATTGCTCGGGACTTCCCAATCCGCCCCTTGCCGGTCCGCAGTCGAACCATCTGCTGGACGCCAAACTGTTGGAACGCACCAGCACGCGCCGCCGCTGATCCGGACGGTGCCCGCCGCCGGAACGGACCCAAACACAGCAGCAAAGGCCGGGGCCGCCGTCGCAACGGACAGCGCTTGGACCGACTGCCCTGCACTGACTGCCTTAGACCATAACTTTGATCAAACCGTCTTGCCTGCCCGTTGTCTGAAAGGACTTTGACTCATGACTGTAGTTCCCGACACCTCCGGCCTCGCCGGTGCGCTCTCCGGCGCATCCGCCATCCTTTTTGACCTCGACGGCGTCCTGACGCCCACCGCGGTGGTGCACGAGCAGGCCTGGAAGCAGCTCTTCGACGGCTTCCTGGCCTCGGTCCCTGAGGCTGCGCCGTACCGTGAGAGCGATTACTTCGACCACATCGACGGCAAGCCGCGCTTCGACGGCGTCCGGGACTTCCTGGCCTCCCGCGGGATTGTGCTGCCCGAGGGTCCGGCGGACGACGAGCCCGCGCATGACACCGTCCATGGGCTGGGCAACCGCAAGAACAAGGTCTTCAACGACATCGTCGAGGCCGGCGGAGTCCAGCCCTACGAGGGCTCCGTCCGGCTTGTCGACGCAGCACTGGCCCGCGGACTCAAGCTCGCCGTCGTCTCCTCGTCCCGCAATGCCCCTGCCGTGCTCAAGGCTGCCGGGCTCTCCGATTACTTCCCGGTGGTGGTCGACGGCGTCATCGCCGTCACCCAGGGGCTGCCCGGCAAACCCAGCCCGGCCACCTACGAATACGCCGCCCGGCTCCTGGATCTGCCGAGCCAGGACTGCGTCGTGGTGGAGGACGCCGTCTCCGGCGTCCAGGCCGGCAGCGCGGGAGACTTCCGCTCGGTGATCGGCGTCGACCGCGGAGCCGGCCGGCAGACGCTGCTCGACGCCGGGGCCACGGTTGTGGTCAACGACCTCGCCGAACTGCTCTAGCTCTGCGACGGCTTCCGCCGCCTAACACCTCATCCCTCCCGGCTCCCACCGCCTAGCCCACTGCCCACTCCCGCCGAAGGAACCCCCTAAAACCATGGCTCTCATCACCTCGGACCGCGCCCGGTTCCCCAACGATCCCTGGCAGCTGGTCGAGACCGTCCATCTCCCCGGCAATGCCGGCACCTTGGAGACCCTGTTCAGCCTCGGCAACGGGCACCTGGGCATCCGCGGCGCGCATTGGGGCGCCGCTGATGCCGAACTTCCCGGCAGCTTCATCAACGGCTTCCACGAGACCTGGGACATCAAGCACGCGGAAAACGCCTACGGCTTCGCCCGCACCGGCCAGCGGATCCTCTACGTCCCGGATGCCAACAACTTCACCGTCATCATCGACGGCGAGCCGTTGAGCCTGGACGAGTCCACGGTGCTGGACTACCGCCGCTCGGTCGATTTCGCCACGGGTATCTACGAGTGCCGGATCACGTGGCAGTGCCGCTCCGGCGCGGCCGTGACCACCACCGAACGCCGTGCCGTCGGCTACGAATCCCGCGGCGCGCTGGGCATCAGCCTCGAAGTGGCGGCGGACCGGGATATCTCCGCCGACGTCACGTCCTCGGTCATCAACCGCCAGGACCAGCCGGTGGACGACCACTCCGCCCACGATCCGCGCCGCGCCGGCCGCCACGCCGGGCGCGTGCTGCTGCCGCTGAGGCTCGACGGCGGGGACGGCTCCCTGCGCCTGTCCTGGGAAGCCTCCGAATCCAAGCAGCGGCTCGGGATGGCCGTGGACCACTGGACCTCGGCCGGGGTGCAGCCGTTCGACACCCAGGTGGACCAGGACGACAGCAGCGTCCGCTACGTGCTCGCCGTCAGCGCGGACGTACCGTTCGTGCTGGAGAAGAGCGTCAGCTACGCCGTGGGCCAGGCCGCCGAGGACCTCGCGGACAGCGCCGAAGCCAGCCTCAAGCCGGTCAGCGAGATCTTCACCCAGAGCGAGGACTACTACCGCGGCTACTGGAGCACAAGCGACATCGTGGTGGCGGGCCAGACCGAGCTCCAGCAGGGCATCCGGTGGAACCTCTTCCAGCTCGCACAGGCCACTGCCTGCGCCGATGTGGCCGGCATCCCGGCCAAGGGCGTATCCGGCTCCGGCTACGACGGCCACTACTTCTGGGACCAGGAAGTGTACCTGCTGCCCTACCTGACCTACACGAACCCGGGCAACGCCCGCCAGGTCCTGGAATTCCGCCACGACCTGCTGCCCGAGGCGAAGATCCGCGCCAAGGAGCTCAGCGTGGACGGCGCCCTCTTCCCCTGGCGCACCATCAACGGACTCGAGGCCAGCGCCTACTACGCGGCAGGCACCGCGCAGTTCCACATCGCCGCCGCGATCGCGTTCGCGACCAACCGGTACATCTGGGCCAGCGGGGACACCGAGTTCCAGGACACCCTGGGCTCCGAGCTGCTGATAGAGACCGCCCGGATGTGGGCGTCCCTGGGCTTCTTCGGCAAGGACGGGCTCTTCCACATCCACGGCGTCACCGGCCCCGACGAGTACACCGCCGTCGTCAACGACAACCTGTACACAAACGTCATGGCGCGGTTTAACCTGCGCGCCGCGGCGGCGCTGGACCACCCGGAGATCGACGACGCCGAACGCGAGTTCTGGGAACAGGCCGCCAACCGGATGCAGCTGCCCTACGACGAAGACCTCCAGGTCTACTCCCAGGACAACGACTTTATGACCCTGGAGCCGTGGGACTGGACCACGCCACGGTCCAAGTACCCGCTCCTGCTGCACTTCCACCCGCTGGTGATCTACCGGCACCAGGTCCTCAAGCAGGCGGACAGCGTGCTGGCCATGTTCCTGCAGTGGCAGGACTTCACGGCCGAGGAAAAGCGCCGAGCGTTCGACTTCTACGACCCCATCACCACCGGCGACTCCACGCTGTCCGCCTGTGTCCAGGGCATCATGGCGGCCGAGGTCGGCTACGGCAAGGCTGCGCTGGACCACTTCACCCACGCCCTGTTCATCGACCTCGACGACACCCACGGCAACACGATCGACGGCGTCCACATCGCCAGCACCGGCGGGGTGTGGAGCTCGCTGGTCAGCGGCTTCGCCGGTCTGCGGGACCAGGGCGCGGTACCGTACTTAGATCCGCGGCTGCCGGCAGAATGGGACGGACTCGAGTTCCACCTGAAGATCCAGGGCAGGCTCCTGCACATCGGGCTGGAGCAGGGCTCGATCAGCCTGACCGTCCGTGAGGGCGCGCCGCTGGAGGTCGACGTGCGCGGGGAACTGCTCACCGTCGACGGCAACCCGGCCCGGGTTCCGCTGGCGCCCGTCACGGACCCGGAGCCCACCATCTTCCCCAGCGGCCTTCCCACGGCGTCGATCCCGGTGGTGCGCGCCGCGGTCTGAGCCCCCGCGGCCTGAGGCGCCGGTGCCCTGACGGTGCGGGCGTCCGGTTTGCGGCGGTCGCCGCGGGGGCAGATGAGGGCGGATCGGCGGCGTCGATCCGCCCTTAACTGCCCGCCAGGCCGTCCTCGGCGGGTTCTTCCGCGCCGCTGGATTGTTCTGTTTCGCGGGCCTCTTCGGCGCCGCCGGCGAGCGGATGGGCCAGCTCGTCGGCCGGCATCCGCGCCACTACCATCGCGACGGCGGCCATCACCGGACACACGGTTCCCGCGACGAGGAAGATCAGCCACAGCGGCAAGACTTCGGCGGCCGGTCCGGCCAGTGCCATGGAGACCGGCATGAGGGCCAGCGACACGAAGAAGTCCAGGCTCGAGACGCGGCCCAGCAGATGCGGCGGGACACGGCGCTGCAGCAGGGTTCCCCAGATCACCATGCCCACGCTGCCGGTGGCGCCGAAGACAAACAGTGCGGCGGCCACGGCCCAGAAACTGTCCATGATTCCGATGGCGGCGATCGGCAGGCTTCCCAATCCCCATGACACCATCATCACGGTGAGGTAGCGGCGCGGGAGGGGAAAAGAGGCCGTGGCCAGCGAGGCTGCGGCGCCGCCGACGCCCATGATGGCGAGCAGGAAGCCGAACATGCGCGCGTCCCCGCCGAGCTGGTCCCGGACCACGAACGGGATGAGGACCTCGATGGGGCCTATCAGGAACAGCACTGAAATGCAGGCCCAGAGCAGGGTCCACAGCAGCCAGGGCGTGCGGACGGTATAGCTGACGCCCTCGCGGAGGTCGTGGCGCAAGGACTTCTTGGCCCGCGTCTGGCCTGAAACGTTGGCCCCGCCGCTGGCCGTACCCTCGGTGCCCACTGTGCCCGGCGCCCCTGCCGCGGGCTGGCGGTGGAGGAAGTTCAGGATGCAGAAAGCCAGCAGGTGGCAGACCGCCACACCGGTGACGGCGTACGCGGGGGACATGGCCGCCACCAGGACCCCGGCAACGGCCGGCCCGGCGGCCTGCTGCAGGATCGGCCGCATGGTCCCCTCCAGGCCGTTGGCCGCCAGCAGGTCCTCGGGCGGCAGGATCCGCGGCAGGATGGCGGAATAGGCGGGGAAGAAGAACGCCGCCCCGACGCCGAGCACGAAGGCCCCCACCGCCAGATGCCAGAGCTGCAGCAAACCGGCCATGGCCAGCGCGCTGATGCTGGCGATGACGGCGAGGTTGGCGCCCTCGACCGCGATGATCAGCAGCCGCTGGGGGACGCGGTCCGCGGCGATGCCGCCGGCCAGCAGAAACGCCACGAGCCCGACGCTGCCCGCCGCGGCCACGAGCGAGAGTTCCAGCGGACCGCCGCCGAGATAGATCACCTCGTAGACCATCGCAACGGCCCACATCCCGGAACCGAAGATGGAGATGGCCAGCGCCGTGATCAGCACGCGGTACTCCTGGTGCGCGAAGGGGCTGAGGGCTCGCAGGGCGGGCATGGGCCCAGTCTAGTAGCCGGCCACCTGGCCGGACCGGAGGGGTGCGCCGGCCCCGGGGCTGGGTCTGGCCGGCCCGTGTGTAGTGTTAAGTGCACTTAGTTTTATGGTTCCGACGAGAGGCGATCATGGCCAAGCGCAGCAACCCGGCAATGAAGATTGCCCAGGAAACAGCCCACAGCGCGATGTTCGACGCCGCAGGCCAGCCCCGGCCCGGCCTGCACAAGGTGCTCCTGCGCGCGGTTGAAGTCCAGCGGCCCCTGGTGCTGGCCAATATCCGCAGGCTCCAGCGCAGGCACCCGCACGCCACCGCGGCGCAGCTCGCCGCCATCCTGGAACGCGACTACCTGCTGGCCGTCACCGGCGGCGGCGCGCTGGTGGGCGGGGCGGCCGTGATTCCGGGCGTCGGAACTGCCGCCGCACTCGGTCTCTCGGCCGCCGCAGCCGTCGGGTTCCTCGAAGCCACCGCGCTGTATTCCACAGCGCTCGCTGAACTGCACGGCGTGCGGATGGTGGATCCGGACAGAGCCAGCACCCTGGTCATGGCGATCATGCTGGGAGAGGAAGGCACCCAGCTGCTGAGCTCGCTGAGCGGACAGGCGGCGGGCCGGGGCAAGGGGCCCACCCAGGCCTGGACCGCGGCCTTCACCCGGCGCGTCCCCCTCGCCGGCTTCGGTGCCGTGCGGGCCAAGATCCAGACGATGTTCCTGCGCTCCCTGCTCAAGACCCAGGGCACAGCCTGGCTGGGCCGTGCCCTGCCCTTCGGCATCGGCGCCGTCGTAGGCGGAGTGGGCAACCGGGTGATGGGCCATGCGGTCGTGGCGAACGCCAAGGAAGCCTTCGGGCCCATCCCGGACACGATCCCGGGAGAACTGCAGGCCTTGGCAGAAACCACCGGGCCGCTCGCGCTCTACGAAACTTCCCTGGACACGCCACCGGGGACGACGCCGGACAGCGGCACCCCGAACAACGGCACCCCGAACACCCCAACGAAGGGCGGCGGCACGTTTTGGATCTGAACGCTGATCTGGGGGAGTCCTTCGGGACCTGGACCATGGGCGACGACGCCGCGATGTTTCCGCTTGTCACGAGCGCCAGCGTGGCCTGCGGGATGCACGCCGGCGACCCTGTGACCATGCTCGACACCTGCCGGGCCGCCTACGAGCTCGACGTCAACGTCGGCGCCCACCTTGGCTACCCGGATCTGGCCGGCTTCGGCCTGCGCTCGCTGGACATGACCTTCGATGACCTGTTCGGCGCGGTGCTGTACCAGCTCGGCGCGCTCGACGGCGTTGCCCATGCCGTGGGCGCCTCGGTGGACTACGTCAAGCTGCACGGGGCGCTCTATGACCGCACCGTGCGCGACGCCGAGCAGGCCTCCGCAGTGATCGCCGCCATCCAGGCCTACGATCCCGGACTGCCCGTCCTGGGCTTCCCCGGCTCAGCCTTGCTGCAAATCGCCCGGGACGCCGGACACCCCGTCTTCGCCGAAGCCTTCGCCGACCGCGCCTACCTCCCGGACGGCACCCTCGTGCCGCGCACGGAGGAAGGCGCCGTGCTGCTCGACGCCGGACAGGTCGCCGAGCGGGCCGTCAGGCTCGCCACGAAGGGCGAGGTCGAGGCGGTGGACGGATCGGTGATCGCGGTGAGGGCGGATTCGCTCTGCCTGCACGGGGACACACCCGGCTCCGTCAGCGTTGCCGCCGCCGTGCGGGCCGCGCTGGAGGCCGCCGGCGTGGAGCTGGAGAGTTTCGCCTGACCCGCAGCCAGGCAGCCCCCAAACCGGCACCGGCCGGCGTGCGCACCGTGTCCTAAGGCCCTATCCGGGCCAGAAAGTGCATCCTAGCTTGAAGGCATGACTGCCGGAGGCGCCGCGGGGTTGGACGGACCCGCCTCGGATGCAATGTTGAAATTGGGCCGATTTTTCACGAAATGGGACCAGACCGACGACGGCAGGGCGGTGTTCCGGGAAGGCGGCCGCAAGGGCGACATCTTTTACCGGGACCGGTGGAGCCACGACAAGGTGGTCCGGTCAACCCACGGGGTGAACTGCACGGGCTCGTGCTCCTGGAAGGTGTACGTCAAGGACGGCATCATCACCTGGGAATCCCAGCAGACCGACTACCCCTCGGTGGGCCCGGACAGCCCGGAATACGAGCCGCGGGGCTGCCCCCGCGGGGCGGCCTTCTCCTGGTACACCTATTCGCCCACCCGGGTGCGCTTTCCCTATGCCCGGGGTGTCCTCGTCGAGATGTACCGCGAGGCCAAAGCGCGGCTGGGTGACCCGGTGCTGGCCTTTGCCGACGTCGTGGGGGACCCGGCGCGGCGCCGCCGCTACCAG
This sequence comes from Arthrobacter sp. Bi26, assembly GCF_918697925.1. Taxonomy (GTDB): domain Bacteria; phylum Actinomycetota; class Actinomycetes; order Actinomycetales; family Micrococcaceae; genus Arthrobacter. The sequence continues at coordinate 35,180 of NZ_CAKKMF010000035.1, read as the reverse complement.
CAGGCCCGCGGCAAGGGCGGCCTCGTGCGCGTCTCCTGGCAGGAGGCGATCGAAATTGCCGCCGCCGCGCACGTGCACACCATCAAGGCCTACGGGCCGGACCGCTGCGCCGGCTTCTCGCCCATCCCGGCCATGTCCATGGTCTCGCACGCCGTCGGGACCCGCTTCATCCAGCTGATCGGCGGGGTGATGACGTCCTTCTACGACTGGTACGCGGACCTGCCCGTGGCCAGCCCGCAGGTGTTCGGGGACCAGACCGACGTCCCGGAATCGGGGGACTGGTGGGACGCCCGGTACCTCATGATGTGGGGCTCCAACGTCCCCGTGACCCGCACCCCGGACGCGCACTGGATGGCCGAGGTGCGGTACCGCGGCACCAAGGTGGTCACGGTCAGCCCGGACTATGCGGACAACACGAAGTTCGCCGACGAATGGCTGCCCGCCCAGGCCGGGACGGACGCCGCGCTGGCGATGGCCATGGGGCACGTGATGCTCAGGGAATTCTTCGTCGAGCGCGACGTGCCGTTCTTCACCGACTACGTCCGCCAGTTCACCGACCTGCCGTTCCTGGTCCGGCTGGAACGGCGCGACGACGGCTCCCTCACCCCGGCCAAGTTCCTCACCGCCAAGGATCTTCCGGACGAGGCCGGGGCCGAGGACGCGGCCTTCCGCACCGTCCTGTTCGACAAAGCCACCGGCCGTCCGGCCGTGCCGAATGGCTCTTTGGGGTTCCGCTACTCCGGCAGCGGCGAGGGCAAATGGAACCTGGACCTTGAGGGGATCGAACCGGCCCTGTCGCTCCGCGAGGTCTCCGGGGACAGCGCCGAGATCCTGCTGCCGTGCTTCGAGGACGCCGGCGGGAACGGCAGCGTGCTCCGCCGCGGTGTTCCCGTCCTGGAACTGGATGGCCAGCTGGTCACCACCGTGTTCGACCTCATGCTTGCCCAGTACGGGGTCGGCCGGGACGGGCTCCCGGGGGAGTGGGCCGCCGGCTATGATGACGCCGCGACGCCCTACACCCCGGCCTGGCAGGAGGAGATCACTTCCGTCCCGGCACAGGCCTGCATCCGGGTGGCCCGCGAATTCGCCCGCAACGCCGAGCAGTCCAAGGGCCGGTCCATGATCATCATGGGCGCCGGGATCTGCCAGTGGTTCCACGGCGACACCACCTACCGCGCCGTGCTGGCCCTCGTGATGCTGACCGGCTGCATGGGCCGCAACGGCGGCGGCTGGGCACACTACGTGGGGCAGGAAAAGACCCGGCCCGTCACGGGCTGGCTGTCGCTGGCGAACGCACTGGACTGGTCCCGGCCCCCGCGGACCATGATCGGCACCGGCTACTGGTACATGCACACGGACCAGTGGCGGCAGGACGGCTACTCCGCGGACGCGCTGAAGTCCCCGCTCTCCACCGGAAGCCTGGACGGCATGCATACCGCGGACGCGCTGGCCCAGTCCGCGCGGCTGGGCTGGATGCCGTTCTACCCGCAGTTCGACCGGAACCCGCTGGACCTCGCGGACGAGGCGGAAGCCGCCGTCGGCGCCGGCACCGCGAAGGATACTCCCGGCTACATCGCTGACGCGCTGAAGAACCGTACCCTGAATCCGGCAATCGAGGACGTGGACGCCCCGGAAAACTGGCCGCGGACCCTCGTGTTGTGGCGTTCGAACCTGTTTGGCTCCTCGGCCAAGGGCAACGAGTACTTCCTCCGGAACCTGCTGGGCACCCACAACAATGTCCTGGGCCCGGACCATGCCGAGGGGCTCAGGCCCAAGGACGTGAAATGGCACGAGCAGGCACCGGAAGGGAAACTGGACCTCCTGGTCTCAGCGGACTTCCGGATGACCTCCACCACCCTGCTCTCCGACGTCGTGTTCCCGGCCGCCACCTGGTACGAGAAGCACGATCTGTCCTCCACCGACATGCACCCGTTCGTCCACGCGTTCAGCCCCGCGATCGACCCGCCGTGGGAGACCAAAACGGACTTCGACGCCTTCCACCTGCTGGCCCAGGAGTTCTCCCGGCAGGCCAAAACCCACTTGGGCGTCCGCCGGGACCTGGTGAGCGTGCCGCTGCAGCACGACACACCTGGCCAGCTCGCCCAGCCGGGCGGGATCGTGCGGGATTGGCGGGACATGTCCATTCCCGCGGTCCCGGGGCAGAACATGCCCATTTTTTCCGTCGTGGAGCGCGACTACACCGCCATCGCCGACAAGCTGGCCGCCGTCGGGCCGCTGGCTGACAAACTCGGCTTCACCGTCAAGAACGTCACCTACAAACTCCAGGGGCCGCTGGAGAGGCTCAGCCGCTCCAACGGGGTGATGCTCGGCGGCGCCGCGGACGGCCGGCCGGCGATCGACACTGACGCGAAAATGGCGGAGGCCATCCTGGCCTTCTCCGGCACCACCAACGGCGCGCTGTCAGTCCAGGGCTTCAAGGACCTGGAAGTCCGCACCGGGAAGAAACTGGCGGACCTGGCCGAGGGCTCCGAGGAAAAATTCATCACCTTCGCCCAGACCCAGGCCGCCCCGGTGCCGGTGATCACCTCGCCGGAATGGTCCGGCTCCGAGACCGGTGGCCGGCGCTACGCACCCTTCACCATCAACGTGGAACGACTCAAGCCCTTCCACACCCTGACCGGGCGAATGCACTTCTTCCTCGACCACGACTGGATCCGGGACATCGGCGAGGCCCTGCCGATCTACCGGCCGCCGCTGGACATGCACCGGCTCTTCGGCGAGCCCAGACTCGGCCAGGACGGCTCCATGGAGGTGGTGGTCCGCTACCTGACCCCGCACTCCAAGTGGTCCATCCACTCCGAATACCAGGACAACCTGCTGATGCTCTCGCTCTCCCGCGGCGGACCCACGGTCTGGATGAGCCCCGCCGACGCGGCAACCATCGAGGTCAAGGACAACGACTGGGTGGAGTGCCTGAACATCAACGGCGTCCTGGTGGCCCGGGCGATCGTCAGCCACCGGATGCCGGCCGGCGTGGTGTACGTGCACCACGCGCAGGAACGCACCATCGACGTGCCGAAGTCCGAGGCCACCGGCCGGCGCGGCGGCATCCACAACTCCGTGACCCGGCTGCTGGTCAAACCCTCGCACCTGATCGGCGGTTACGCCCAGCTGGCCTACGCGTTCAACTACCTTGGCCCCACCGGAAACCAGCGCGACATGGTGGCCACCGTCCGGCGTCGTTCCCAGGAGGTGCAGTACTGATGCGTGTCATGGCTCAAATGGGCATGGTCATGAACCTGGACAAATGCATCGGCTGCCACACCTGTTCGGTGACCTGCAAGCAGGCCTGGACCAACCGTGCGGGCACCGAATACGTCTGGTTCAACAACGTCGAGACCCGCCCCGGCCAGGGCTATCCGCGCCGCTACGAAGACCAGGAGAAGTGGCACGGCGGCTGGGCGCTGAACAAGCGCGGCAAGCTGGTGCTCAGGGCCGGCGGCCGGGTCAAGAAGCTCTTCGGGATCTTCGCCAGCCCCGTCCAGCCCGAGCTCAAGGACTACTACGAGCCCTGGACCTACGACTACAAAACCCTCGTGGACGCGCCGCTCGGCGACGACTTCCCGGTCGCCCGGCCCAAGTCCCTGATCACCGGGGAGGACACCAAGATCACCTGGTCCGCGAACTGGGACGACGACCTGGGCGGCTCCGCCGAGAACGGCCACCTGGATCCGATCGTGGAAAAGGTCCGGCGGGAATCCGAAGACAAGATCAAGTTCGCCTACGAACAAACCTTCATGTTCTACCTCCCCCGGATCTGCGAGCACTGCCTGAACCCCTCCTGCATGGCCTCGTGCCCCTCGGGAGCGATCTACAAGCGCGTGGAGGACGGGATTGTGCTGGTGGACCAGGACAAGTGCCGCGGCTGGCGCCAGTGCGTCACGGGCTGCCCCTACAAGAAGATCTACTTCAACCACAAGACCGGCAAAGCCGAGAAGTGCACCTTCTGCTACCCGCGGGTGGAAGTGGGGCTGCCGACGGTCTGCTCGGAGACCTGCGTGGGACGGCTGCGGTATTTGGGGCTGTTTTTGTACGACGCCGACGCCGTCACCGCTGCGGCGTCCGTCACTGACCCCCAGGAACTCTACGACGCCCAGATGGACGTGCTCCTGGACCCGAACGACCCAGCCGTCCAGGCCGAGGCCCGGGCCCAGAATATCCCGGAAGACTGGATCGACGCCGCCCGGCGCTCGCCGGTCTACGCCCTGGCCAAGGTCTACAAGGTGGCCCTGCCGCTGCACCCGGAATACCGGACCATGCCGATGGTCTGGTACGTGCCGCCGCTCTCGCCCGTTGTGGACCTGCTGCGCGACCAGGGGCACGACGGCGAGGACGCCGGCAACCTCTTCGGCGCCATCGACGCGCTGCGCATCCCGGTGGAATACCTCGCCGAACTCTTCACCGCCGGAGACACTGAACGGGTCGCCGCGGTGCTCAGGAAGCTCGCGGCCATGCGGTCCTTCATGCGCGGCATCAGCCTCGGCAACGACCCGGACGACGCCATCCCCGAGGCCGTGGGGATGGACAGCCAGAGCATGTACGAGATGTACCGGCTGATGGCGATCGCGAAGTACGAGGAGCGCTACGTCATCCCGAAGGCGCATGTGGAGCAGGCCCACGACCTCGAAGAGATGGGCTGTTCGCTCGATTTCGAGGGCGGGCCCGGCATGCAGGATTCGGCCCCGTTCGGCGAAGCCAGCGGCAGGCCCGTCCCGGTGGCGGTGGAAACCTTCAACGCCCTCCGCGACCGGCAGACCTCCGGCTCCGCGCCCGGCGAAAGCACCCTGCGCGGCAGGGTGAACCTGCTGAACTGGGACGGCACAGGCGCCCCCTCCGGGCTGTTTCCGGAAAAACCGCCTCCCATGAAACCGTCGGCCCCCGAGGACTCCCCGGACTCTCCTCCGGCGGGGGAACAGCCATGACCCGCCGCCAGCAGGTCCTCTACCTCGCCGCGGCGTGGTGCCTGTCCTACCCGGATGAGGAACTGATCGGCCGGGTTCCGCTGATGCGGGCCGCGCTGGCCGAGTTCCCGGGGGCCGCGGCGGACTTCGTGGAGGTCCTGGACCGGCTGGAGTCCACACCGCCCATTCAGATCCAGGCCCAGTATGTGCGCGAGTTCGACCTCGGCAAGCGCCACGCCCTGCACCTGTCCTACTGGACTGACGGGGACACCCGGCGCCGCGGCGAGGTCCTGGGCAACTTCAAGAAGACCTATCGGCAAAGCGACATCCTGGTGGACACGCACGGCGAACTGCCGGACTACCTCCCGATGGTCCTCGAATACGCCGCGCTGGTGGACCTCGCGGCCGGCCGCGAGTTGCTGACGCGCTTCCGGGCGAGCCTTGAGATGCTCCGCTTCGGGCTGCTCCGGGACGAGCTCCCGCACGCCCGGATCCTGCAGGCCGTCTGCGCCACCCTGTCGGGGAAATCACCGGCCGACGAGCAGGCCGTCATGCGGATGGCCGGCTACGGCCCACCCACCGAGGCCGTGGGCCTGGACCCCTACGATCCGCGGCTGCTGCCCGTGAAGGGGGCCTGACCATGCTGGCATTCGAAGCCGAGACCGGATCCGCCGTCGACATCTCCGCACTGGATATCCTGCTGTGGGGCGTGCTGCCGTACGTCATGGTGGTGGTCCTTGTTGGCGGGCTGGTCTGGCGTTACAAATACGATCAGTTCGGCTGGACCACGAGGTCCTCCCAGCTGTACGAGTCCAGGCTGCTGCGGATCGCGTCCCCGCTGTTCCATTTCGGCCTGCTCGCCGTGATCGCCGGCCACTTCTTCGGTCTCGTCATTCCGATGGCGTGGACCCAAGCGGCTGGGATGAGCCAGGAGTTCTACCACTTCAACGCTCTGTTCGTCGGCGGTGTGGCCGGGGTAGGGACCCTGGGCGGGATCATCCTGCTGATCTACCGCCGCCGCACCACCGGGCCCGTCTTCATGGCCACCACCGGGAATGACAAGACCATGTACGTGGTGCTGACGGCGGCGATCGTCTTCGGGCTGTGGACCACGCTGGCCAGCGTCTTTGAGGGCGAGCACGGGCACAATTACCGCGAGACCGTCGCCCCGTGGTTCCGCTCGCTGTTCATCTTCCAGCCCGACATCGCGGCCATGGCCGGGGCGCCGTTTTCCTTCCACCTGCACACCCTGGTGGGCATGGCGCTGTTCGTGATCTGGCCGTTCACCCGGCTGGTCCACGCCTTCACGGCACCGTTCCACTACCTCTTCCGCCCCTACATCGTCTACCGCTCGAGGGACCGGGACACCGGCGGAGCCGGAGCCAAAGGGACAGCCGGCGCCGCCGGTGCCCGGAACCCGGTCGGCGCGCGGCGGGGCTGGTCCGCCGTCGGGACCCGGGACCGCGACACCAGGAACCGGTGAACACCTGCGATTCCTGACCTGCACTGCTGAACTGCATTCTGAACTGAACGTTGCCGAACCGAACGTTGCCGAACCGAAAAGGAGACCACCGTGGCCGGAGCAGTGTCCCCTTTCGTCGCCGCCCCCGCCGGCCGGACGCTCAACCTGGCACTCGCCACCTCGGCGTCGGTGGCGTGCTTCTGGGCCTGGAACTCCATCGCCACGCTCGGCGCGTACTACACCCAGAACCTGCACCTCAATCCGGCCACCACCGGGGTGCTGGTGGCCATGCCCGTCTTCGTTGGCTCGCTGGGACGGATCGTCGTCGGCACCTTGACGGACAAGTACGGCGGGCGCGCCATGTTCACCTTTGTCCTGCTGGCCTCCATCATCCCGATCCTGCTGGTGGCGGTGGGCGGCACCATCGACTCCTTCGCGCTGGTGCTGGGCGCCGGACTGTTGCTCGGGGTCGCCGGCACGGTCTTCGCCGTCGGGATCCCCTTCGTCAGCGCCTGGTACGAGCCCGCCCGGAGGGGCTTTGCCACCGGTGTCTTCGGCGCGGGCATGGGCGGAACGGCGCTGGCGGCCTTCCTGAACCCGCGGCTTGTCGCGAGCATCGGCTACGTTCCCACGCACGTGCTGATCGCCGCGATCCTGGCGTGCATGGCCGCCCTCATCTGGTTCCGAATGAAGGAGGCGCCGGGCTGGACCCGCAGCAACGCGCCCGTGATGCCCAAGCTGCTCGACGCCGTGAAGACCCCGGTCACGTGGAAGCTGTGCTTTCTCTACGCCGTCCTCTTCGGGGGTTTCGTTTCCTTCGCCACGTATCTGCCCACCTACCTCCGGGATGTCTACAGCTTCGATCCCAGCGCGGCCGGCGCCCGCACCGCAGGGTTTGCGCTGGCCGCCGTGCTGGCGCGGCCCCTGGGCGGGGTGCTCGCGGACAAGGTCGGCCCCAAGCCAGTGGTGATCGTAGCGCTCGCCGGCGTCGCGGCGCTCGCCTGGGTGGTGAACCTGCAGCCCGACGGCGACGTCCCCGCCGGCCTGACGTTCGTCGCCATGGCCGGCGCGCTCGGCCTGGGCACAGGCGGGGTGTTCGCCTGGGTGGGTGTGCTCGCGCCGCAGGGCAAAGTGGGCAGCATCAGCGGGGTGGTCAGCGCCGCCGGAGGACTCGGCGGCTACTTCCCGCCGCTGATCATGGGTGCCACCTACGACGCCGCAGCGCACAGCTACGCGATCGGGCTGCTGCTGCTCGTGGTGACAGCGCTCGGGGCGCTGGCCTTCACGATCTTCGCCATGCAGGGCCGGACCAAGGCGGAGGTCGCCGCTGCCTGACCGGAGCCGGGACCGGAGGGTAGCTAGCCGAACAGCATGTTGGCCACCGTGAAGATGGCCAGCCCGGCCAAGGCGCCCACCACCGTGCCGTTGATCCGGATGAACTGCAGGTCCCTGCCCACCTGCAGTTCGATCTTCTGGGACGTTTCCTCGGCGTCCCAGCGGGCCACGGTGTCCGTGATGACCCCCGCGATGTCCGAGCGGTAGGTCTTTACGAGGTAGCCCGCCGCGTCGCCGATCCAGGCGTTCACCTTGCCGGCGAGCTCGGGATCGACCACCAGCCGGGTGCCGAAGTCATGTATGGCTGCCTTGAATTTGACGGTCAGTTCGCTGTGCGGGTCATCGACGGCGGTGAGCAGGGCCGTCTTGATGGTGTCCCAGGTGCGGGAGGCGAGCTCCCGGACCTCGGGGTCGCCGAGCACCTGCGCCTTGATGCCCTCGGCACGGGCGATCATCACCGGATCATGCTGCAGATCCTGCGCCAGGTCCTTGAGGTACTTATCGATCGACAGGCGGACCTGATGCTGCGGATCGGACTGTACGGCGCGGGTGAACTTGAGGATCTCCACGTACACCTTGTCCCCAACCAGGCCGTCCACGAACGACGGTACCCACGTCGGGGACCGGTCGGTGACCAACCTGTTGACCGTCTCCTGGTTGTCCCGCACCCAGTCCACCGTCCGGTCCACGAGCACGTCCACCAGTGCGTGGTGGTGCCCGTCGTCGAAGATCCGCTCAGCGAGCCGGCCCACGGGCGGCCCCCACGGCGGGGTGAGCAGGTGCTTGCGGACCATGGATTCGATCACGGCCTTGACGTCGTCGTCGTTGAGGACCTTGAACGCGCCGCGGATGACGGCGGCACCCTCCTTGGCGACGCGGTCCGGGCCGCCGGGGCTGGAGAGCCAGGCGCCGGCCTTGCGCGCAATGTCCGCGGACGCCAGCTTTTCCTGGACCACCTGTTCGGAGAGGAAATTGGTCTCCACGAATTCGCCCAGCGAGGCGCCGATCTGGTCCTTGCGGCGCGGGATGATCGCGGTGTGCGGGATCTTGATTCCCATGGGGTACTTGAACAGGGCCGTAACGGCAAACCAGTCCGCCAGGGCACCCACCATGCCGCCCTCGGCCGCGGCGCGGACGTACTCGAGCCCCGGATACTGCTTCTGCAGGGCAAACGCGACGACGAAGATCACGGCCATGACGATCAGGAGCGCCAGGGCCAGGAGCTTCATCCGGCGCAGCGCCGCGGCCTTCTCGGCGTCGCTGGACGCAGCGGCACGCTGTCCGGGGGGACCATCCGGGCGGACACCGCCCGGAAGTCCCGCGGCACCGGTCAGGGATGTTGGCTCAGTATTCACCTGCATGAGCCCAGCCTAGTCCCGCCACGGAAACGGGCCGTCCGCTAACGTGGCACCATGACGACTGACGAGTCCGCCGCCGCCCGTCCTCTGGTCTATGCCCACCGCGGCTCCAGCGGAGCCTTCGCCGAGCACACCCGGGCCGCGTACCTGCAGGCAATCGCCGACGGCGCCGACGGTGTGGAATGCGATGTCCACCTGACCCGGGACCAGCACGTGGTGCTCCTGCACGATGCCACCCTGGACCGCACCTCGGACGGCACCGGCCAGGTGGCCGACCGGACCCTGGAAGAGCTCCGGCCGCTGGACTTCTCCTCCTGGAAGGGAGCCCGGATCCCGGAAGCCTACGGTGCCAAGTCCGAGCAGCTCCTGACCCTGCCGGAACTGATCGACATCCTGCGCGGGGCGGGCCGCGGGATCGGACTGGCGATCGAGTTCAAGCACCCGAGCCCGTACCAGCTCGGACTCGAGGACCGCGTCCTCGAGGTCCTGAGGGACGAAGGCTGGAATCCGCGGACGTCGATGCTGGACAAGATCGTCGTTTCCTTCATGAGCTTTAGCCCCGACTCCGTCAAGCACCTTCTCGAGTCCGTGCCGGCAGGGGCCGTCTGCCAACTCGTGGACAACGTCAATGTGGCGGACATCAGGGAGGAACTGGGCCTCGGTGCCCTGACCGGCGGGGCCCTGGCCAACGTGATGAAGGCCGCCCAGGCGGAGGGCGAACGGATCCTGGATGGGGCTGAGGCGGGCATTGCCGGCCCCGGAATCGGGTACGTCCGCGCGCACGCCCCCACCGTTCAGCGCTGGCTCGCCTCGGGGCTCCGGTTCCGGGTGTGGACGGTCGACGCCGAGGACGACGTCGAACGGTGCCGGGAACTGGGGATCCACGAGATCACCACAAACTGGCCGGCCCAGGTCCTGTCCCAGCTGATGTCGGTCAGTCCGCCCCTCCGCTAAGAGCCCGGCCGCGCTGCGGAGCTGGGGCGGATTCCTGCGGAAACCGTTGCGCGCCCCGGCGGATTACGGCCGGAGTGACCGCTGTGGTTGAGTGGTTGCATGCCATTTCGCTGGTCCGGCCCGGACCTCCAGACCCTGTCCGCGGCAGCGATGTGCGCGCTGCTGCTCACGAGCGCCGCCAAGCACTTCCGCGAACCCGAATTTTTCCACCCGGTGGTTCCCGACATCCTGTGCCGGGACGACTCCGGTGAGCAGCCGAACGGCCCCCTGGCCGTCCTGTCCCGGGAGGAATGGGTGGCGGCGAGCGGGCTGCTGGAAGCCGCTGTCGCCGTCGGGCTCCTGATCCCGGCCACCCGGAGGGCCGCCGCCGGCGCCGTCACGGCACTGTTCACCGCGTTTCTTTCCGGCCACGTGGACGCCCTGCGCCGGGCCTACGGGGCAGACGGCACGCCGCGCGCGCGACGCGTGCATACCTTGCGGCTCCCGCTCCAGGCGCCCCTCATCGCGTGGGCCTGGACTCTGACGCGGCGGAACCCGCGCCCGTGAAAATCCTGCAGTCGCCGGCAGTGCGGATCGGCTTGTCGATCAGCATTGCCACCGGTCTCTACGGCGTCTCCTTCGGCGCACTGTCCGTCACCTCGGGCCTGGATTTCTGGCAGACCATGGCCCTGAGCCTGCTGCTGTTCAGCGGCGGATCCCAGTTCGCCTTCATCGGCGTGGTGGCCGGCGGCGGGTCCGGAATCGCCGCGATGGGCGCCGCGACGCTGCTGGGCATGCGCAACGGCATCTACGGCATGCAGATCAACGCCCTGTTGCAGCCGCGCGGGTGGCGCAAGTTTGCCGCCGCCCAGCTGACCATCGACGAGTCGACCGCCACCAGCACGGGGCAGACGGACCCGGACGAGCAGAAGCGCGGCTTCTGGACAGCCGGAATCGGTGTCTTCGTCCTCTGGAACCTGTTCACGGCCCTCGGCGCACTGGCCGGCGGGGCACTCGGGGATCCCAAACAGTGGGGGCTCGACGGCGCCGCCGTGGCGGCCTTCCTGGGCCTGCTCTGGCCCCGCCTGAAAGGCAGGGAGCCTGTCGCCATCGCGGTTGTCTGTGCGCTGGCCACCGTGCTGGCCGTGCCGTTCGTGCCCCCGGGAGTGCCGATCCTCGTCGCCGCCGTCGTCGCGGCCGGAATCGGCTGGTTCAGCCACGGCCGCAGCGACGAGGGCCTGGAACCGGACGTCGATCCCTACGCGGAGAACCACGTGCACCACCACCACGACCCCGCCGGCGACCACCGCGATCGCACTGGAGACGACGCATGAACCTTTGGATGTGGCTGCTGCTCTCCTGCCTGCTCGCCTACACCTGGAAGCTGCTGGGCTACCTGGTGCCAGCCAGCCTGCTCCGCAACCCGCGGATGTCCAGGATTGCCGGCACCATGACGATCGGGCTGCTGGCGTCCCTGACGGTGGTCAATGCCGTCGCCTCGGGCCAGTCGCTTGTCCTGGACGCGCGGCTGGGTGCATTGGCGGCGGCGGGCATCGCTTTGTGGTTGCGGGCGCCGTTCCTGGTGGTGGTGATCGCCGGCGCGGCGGCGGCCGCCGGGCTCCGGCTGCTGGGCTGGGATTGACCCGCCCAGGGGACCCCTAGCGGTGCTGCTCGGCGATCCGATTGCGGTACGGCCGGAATGGTCTTTAGTCCCTACTTGGCGCGGGGATCGCGTGGGAGCATTCGAACATGAGCGAACACGACGGCGAGCAGGCGGCTGCCGACCAGCCGGCTGCGGAGCATGAAGCTGCGGAGCATGAAGCTGCGGAGCAGGAGGTCGCGGAGCCACGCAAGGATCAGAGGTCCAAGCAGCACGAGCCGTTCGTTTCTGGAGGGGCTGAGTCCACCAGGGAAATGCGCGAAATGTCCCGCCGTCGCCGGGAAGCCGAAGAGAAGCTGCAGCACCACCTTCTCGAAGCCAAGGAAAAGCCGGCCGAGGACGCTTAGACTGGCGTCCCGAGCCCGGCGAGCCGCAGCATGACGGCCAGGCCCTCCGGGGTTCCAGGCCAGTGGCGCCGGACGGCGTCGCCCCCCGCGCGGGCTACCACCGAGCGCAGCACCAGAGCCACTATCACGACGTCGTCCGCGTAGCCGATCACCGGTATGAAGTCCGGTACGAGGTCGATCGGGGAGGCCAGGTAGACGAGCAGGAGCGCCAGCCGGACCCGGACCCCCACCGCCACCGAACGGTCGGCCAGCAAGCGCCGGATGAGCCGAAGAAGGTCCGGCAGCAGCCGCAAAGCATCCTTCATGGTGACGGTCTCGGGGTGCCGGCGGGCATAGCCCCACAGCAGCAACAGCAGGACCGCATAGACCACCAGTACACCGCCGACTACCCCGGCAAGGGTTTCCCATCCCATGGGCTAGATCCTATCCACTCTGCCAAGGCGGCCCTAGCCGAGAACGGAGTCGAACGCGGTGCCCGGCAGCGGGGCCTGCGGTGGCAATGCCCGGTCCGGCCGCTCCGTCCGGATGGCGTCCTCGACCAGCGCCACGGGGCGCCGCCAGGCGTCGGAGCCCGGCTCCATCGTGTCGACGGCGCCGATCAGCATGGCCAGCAGGCGGATCATGTCTGTCATGGAAATATCGTTGCGCAGGGTGCCCTGGCCCTGGCCACGGCCCAGCAGCACCGCGATGGATTCAACCAGGCCGCCGGTGATCCCCGCCAGCAGGCCGCGCCGGCCGGCAACAGCTCCCAGGAGGTTGGCCTCTTCGCTGGCAACACGCATCGTGGCATCGATGACCCGAAAGAGTCCGGCTGCGGCGTCCGGATCGGCCAGCGCCTCATCAATGGCCGGATCCACCTGAAGCCGGAGCTGCCTGTTCAGGGCAGCGAGCACCAGTTCTTCCTTGTCGGCGAAGTTCCGGAAGAGGGTGGCCGGACCCACCCCGGCGGTGACGGCAATGGTCTGCAACGGCACCTCGGGGCCGTGTTCGCGGAAGCACTGCCGGGCCGCGGCGATAATTTTGTCCACGTTGCGCGCGGCATCTGCGCGGAGCGGCCTGCGATCTACTGCCCGGTTCATTTGCCTAGGTTAGCAACGCGACGGGTGCGCGAACCTGTTACCGGCGGGTAGTGATTTATGTGACGGTTTCGACGGTTCGCCCGGGCGCTGTCGGGGCGGAATCCCGTGAAAGACTAGTGTCGGACAGCCCTGGAATTTTCGCCCCGCTGTCCGAACTGAGTGAAGGGAACCACCACATGCTGGTCGCATTCTCCGTAGCACCCTCCGGTGACCCCGCCAACGGACAGGCGCCCGGCGACGCGTCGGTCCATGACGCCGTCGCGGCCGCGGTGCGGATCGTCCGCGAGTCGGGTCTGCCCAACCGGACGAGTTCCATGTTCACCGAGATCGAGGGCGAGTGGGATGAGGTCATGGACGTGGTCAAGCGGGCCACAGACGCGGTCGGCGCCTATGGTTCCCGCGTCTCGCTGGTCCTCAAGGCGGACATCCGGCCCGGCTACAGCGGCGAGCTGACCGGCAAGGTGGAGCGGCTCGAAAACGCCATCGACGGGCAGGGCCCCGGCGGCACCGGGCCGCAAATTCCAACCACGCCGGAAACCTAGCGCCGGTCCGCACGCCGGAATCCGGCCCAAAACCGGACGGAAACCGCGCCCGGAGACTACCGCCGGGCGCGGGCGGCTGGAACACTGGGGACATGATCGAGCATCAGTCCACCCCCGGCTGGGTCGCCGTGGAGAACTTCCTCTCCGACGCGGTGGTCCGCCCGGATAGTTCGCTCAAGCGCGCCGTGACCAGCGCCCTCGAGGCCGGCATGCCGCCAATCGAAGTGGCCCCCAACGCCGGCAAACTCCTGAAATTGCTGGTCCAGCTCTCCGGTGCCAGCCGCGTCCTGGAGATCGGCACGCTGGCCGGTTTCAGCACCATCTGGATGGCCCAGGGGCTGCCGGACGACGGCCGTCTGGTCACCTGCGAGTACCTCCCCCTGCACGCCCGCGTTGCGCGCGCGAACGTTGACGACGCCGGCCTGGGCCACAAGGTGGACATCCGGGTCGGCGCGGCACTGGACACCCTGCAGGAGCTGGAAAGCGAGGCGGGACCGCCCTTCGATTTCGTGTTCATCGATGCCGACAAGGAAAACAGCCCCCACTACCTGGACTGGGCCATCCGGCTTGGCCGGCCCGGCACCACCATCGTGGTGGACAACGTCGTGTGGGAAGGCGCCGTGCTGGACGCGTCGATGGACCCGGTGAACGCCCCCGGAATCATCAGCACGCTCCAGATGCTGGGCGATGACCCGCGGTTGGACGGCACCGTCATGCAGACCGTGGGTTCGAAAGGCTGGGACGGCTTCGCCCTCGCGATCGTCCGCTAGGTGCAGGAGGTTGTCCGCCAGGGCGCACGAGCGCCGGTGGCATCGCATGCGTGGGGCCGGCCGGCCAGCAACAAGTGCTAAGTATGCTTAGATTGCTTGTCGACGGCGCCAGCGATGGCGGCGCGGCCGCGGACGCGCAGGACTCCAGCCACGTAGCCAGCCCACACGCCTTCCGCACAGCCCGAATCCGCCCAGTCCGAAGGAACACAGGCAGTCGCAATGAACGGGATCCCCACCGCCCACTACCCCCTACCTGTCAGGATCAGCTCCGCGGCCGCCGCCCTGGACGCGCTCAGCCCCCTGCTGTCCGAGGCACACGCCGCCGTCGGCGATGTCCCGGCGCTGCTGGACCTGGCCAAGGCGGCAGCGGCGACGGCGCCGAAGCCCGGGGACGGCCGGACCGCGTTCCTGTGGGAGATTCTGGCCTCCGTGACCGCCGTCGACGTCGCTGCCGGACGCGTGCTGGAACCGCAACTGGACGCCGTGGCGATCCTCGCCCAGGCCGCAGGCAAGGCGGCACAGGACGGCGGCGACTTCCCGAATCCCGACGGCGCCGAGTTCGAGGGGACCTGGGGGGTGTTCGCCGCCGAGGCGCCCGCCCTGCGGCTTGAGGCCAAGGAATCCGCCGGCGGGTGGATCCTCCAAGGGTCCAAGCCCTGGTGCTCGCTCGCCGCGCAGCTGGACCATGCCGTGCTGACGGCCCATCTGGAGAACGGGGACCGGGCGGCCTTCGCCGTCGACCTCCACGCGCACGGCGTGAGCTTCGCGAATCCGGAGTGGACCAGCCGGGGCTTGCGCGAGATTCCCAGCGGCACCGTCCACTTCGAGGCCGTCCCCGCCGTGCCCCTCGGCGGCGCCGGCTGGTATTACCGGCGCCCGGGCTTCGCCTGGGGCGGCATGGGCGTGGCCGCCTGCTGGCTGGGCGGCGCCGTCGCGGTGGCGCGCAGCTTCACCGCCTCCTTGCAGCAAGCAGCCGACGGCGGACGGGAGCCGGACCAGATAGCCCTGGCCCATCTCGGCGAGATTGACCGGACGCTTGCCGCACTGACCGCCTACTTGGCCGGAACGGCCGCGAGGATCGACGCCGGGGAGCTCTCGGACCGCGGCGCGTGGAAGGAAGCCCTGCGCGTGCGGGGAAGCGTGGCCGCCGCCGTCGAACGCGTCCAGACGCTCGTGAGCCAAAATCTGGGGCCGGCCCCGCTCGCCTTCGACGAGCGCTACGGAAAACGGATGGCCGATCTCGCCCTGTACATCCGCCAGCACCACGCCATGCGCGACGACGCGCAACTGGGCACCCTGACGCTGACAGGAAGCAACCCATGGTGAATTTCACCCACAACGATGCCGGGACCAGCGAGGCCGCGTGGGCCGGCAGCCGTGCCGCCGGGCTGCCGGAACTGCCGCTGGATGACGCTGCACTCGCCGGCCGGGCCTTCATTGTCCTGGCCGCGCACCCGGACGACGAATCGCTCGGGGCCGGCGGGTTGCTGGCCCGGCTGCACGCCGTCGGCGCCACGGTCCGCGTGCTGCTGTGCACGGCAGGGGAAGGATCGCATCCCGGCTCGCCAACGACGACGCCGGAACAGCTCGCCGCGGTCCGGCTGCAGGAGTTCGGTGACGCCCTGGAACGCCTTTCCGGGGGCGGCGGTGGGGACCGGAACTGGCAGTGCCTTGGCCTGCCCGACGGACAACTCGCCGGGCACCGGGAGCAGATCCGGGCCGCGGTCCGCGAGGCGTCGGCCGCGTGCGGGCGCACCGCCGACAAGACAGTTCTCGTGGCGCCGTACCGCTCCGACGCTCACTCCGACCACGACGTCCTCGGATCCGTTGCCGCAGAGCTCAGCGCCGCGGCGGGCTACGCTTTGCTCGAATACCCTATCTGGTACTGGCTGTGGGCGGCACCAGATGGACCGGAAGACCCGGCCGGCGGGGCATGGCGGGGCTGGTTCCGGCTGCCGCTGCGCCCGGCAGAGCTGCAGGCCAAGGCTGCCGCCATGGCGGCGCATACGTCCCAGGTGCAGCCGCTCTCCGGGCTGCCGGGCGACGAGGTGCTCCTGCCTCCGGACTTCCTGGCGCACTTTGAGCGGACCTGGGAGACATTTGCCTGGCATCCGGCGGACGGCCCGGCCGAAGGCGGATCCGGCGCTGAGGCGAAAGCCCCGGCCGAGGGCGGATCCGCACGCCCCTACGCCGCGGGGGACGCGGAGCGGCTCTTCGATGCGGTCCACGCCAGGGACGAGGATCCCTGGCAGTACACCTCGAGCTGGTACGAGCAGCGAAAGCGTTCCCTCACGCTGGCCGCGCTGCCGGGCGACAGCTACACGGCCGGGCTGGAGATCGGCTGCTCGATCGGGACCCTGAGCGCGGAGCTCGCGCCGCGGTGCGGAAGCTTCCTCGCCGTTGACGCCAGCGGCACCGCCCTGGACCGCGCCGCCCGGCGGCTCGCCCACCTGCCCGCGGCAACGACGCGGCACCTGACAGTCCCGCACGAGTGGCCGGACGGATCATTCGATCTGATCGTGGTCTCAGAGGTGGGTTACTACCTCTCGCCGGCAGAGCTCGCCGGACTGTTCGACCGGATTGAGGGCTCTCTCATGCCTGGCGGGACCCTCGCGCTGTGCCACTGGCGGCACCCCGTTTCCGGCTGGGAACTCGACGGCGACTCGGTCCACGCAGCGGCCCGGCGGCACCTGGGCTGGACCGGCGGCGGGATCTACAAGGAACGCGACTTCGTCCTCGAAGTGTTCCTCGCACCGGACACCGCACCGGACACCGCACCGGACACCGCACCGGACACCGCGACTCACACCGAGCCGGGCACCGCCCCGGACACCGCGCCTCACACTGAGCCGGACCGCGCCCCCCAACGGACGGGGTGACCCGGATGGCGGCGTTGCCGTTGCCGCGCGGGCACCGCATCGACCGGGTCGCCGTCGTCATGCCCGCGCACGACGAAGAAGACCACCTTGGGCAGGCACTGCAGGCCGTTCAGCGGTCCGCGGACGCCCTGCAGAAGGTCCGGCCCGACGTCGACACCCGCGTGACCGTGGTGCTGGATAGCTGTACGGATGGCTCCGCCGCCATCACCGCTGCCTACGCTGCCACGGACCCGCGTATCAGCGCGCTGGAGGTCAGCTGCCGCAGCGCCGGCGCCAGCCGGTCCGCGGGCGTCCGGGCCTCCGGCATCGGCGTGCCACGGCGGCGGCCGCCCGGCGAGCGTTGGACGCCGCCGCCCTGGGCAGGCCGGACCTGGCTGGCCAACACCGACGCCGATTCCCGGGTGCCGGAGAACTGGCTGGTGCGCCAGCTAGAGTTCGCCGAAGCCGGGGCCGACGCTGTGCTTGGATCCGTGGAACCGGACCCCGCCGGGATGGACCCTGAGCTGCTCCGGCGCTGGCGCGAACGTCACCCCTTCCACGAGGACCATCCCCACATCTACGGCGCGAATTTCGGGGTCCGGGCCTCGGCCTACCTGACCGCCGGCGGGTTCGCACGGGTCACGTCCGAAGAAGACCGGACCCTGGTGCACAGCCTCCGCAGCCGCGCCTTTACGGTCACGGCGACGGACAGCACCCGGGTCCTGACCTCCGGCCGGACCCACGCCCGGGCACCGCACGGCTTTGGCACGTACCTGCGGAGCCTGGGCCCGTTGCCGCCTCCGCCTGCCGGCTGAGGATTTCGTTGACGCCGGGACCGCTCCGCCCCACACTGAAGGAGTGACTGACGATGCGAAAGAACCCAGCATTGATCAGGTTGTCGACCGCCTGGCCGCCCGGTTTCCGCACGTTCCGCGGATGCACATCGCCGGGATTGTAGGCGAGGAATTCGACGCCCTGAACGAAGGCCGGATCAGGACATACATACCCACGCTGGTTGAGCGCGGCGCCCGCGTGCGGCTGAAGAGCCAGTTCGGGATCAGCGCCGCCAACGACTAGCTCCAGTGTCCCGGTAGCCGCGAGTTCGCCGGATACCGGCCACATCGCCGTAACGTCCCGGCGAACCCGCAGCTTTCCGGCGATTTCGACGGCGGCCGGGGCCGAGGGCGCGCAGGGCGTTCAGGATCGTGGCGAGATCCACCAGTTCCTGGGTCAGTGCGCCGGCGATGGCCGGCACGTACCCCGCGGCGGCGGCCAGCATGAGGACCACGCTCAGCCCGATGCCGATCCAGATGCTCTGCAGGGCCACCTGCACGGTGCGCCGTCCGATCCGGACGGCCGACGCCACCTTGGAGAGGTCGTCGAGGATGATCACGACGTCGGCGGATTCGCCGGCCGCCGTCGAGCCGCGGGCGCCCATGGCGATTCCGACGTCGGCGACCGCCAGGACCGGGGCATCGTTGACGCCGTCGCCGACCATCATGACCGGACGGTCCGGCAGCGATTTGACGGCCTCGACCTTGTCCGGCGGGAGGCACTCGGCGCGGATGTCTGAGAGCCCGGCCTCCTCCGCGATGTGCCGGGCCGTGGCGAGCGCGTCGCCGGTCAGCATGACCGTCCGGCCCACGCCCAGCGCCTTGAGCTCGCCGAGGGTGCGGCGGGCCTCTTTGCGGATGGGATCGCTCATCACGAGCGAGCCCACGAATTCGCCGCCGGCACCGACGTAAATGGCGAGCTCGCCGCTGGTGAGCTTCGCCTCCGTCACGCCGGATGCCCACTCCGCCACGAACGCCGGCTTGCCCACCACGACGTCCCGGCCGTTGAACCGGGCCCGCACCCCGTGGGTGGCGACTTCCGTGGCCTCGGTGGCGGACGAGAAGGCCATCCCGCGGTTCCTGGCCGCGTCCATCACCGATGCGGCCAGGACGTGCGAAGAATACTGTTCAGCGGACGCCGCCAACTGGAGGACCTCGTCGGCCGTGCGGCTCCCGGCGGTCCGGATGCCGACCAGGGCCGGGCGGCCGTACGTGAGGGTTCCAGTCTTGTCGAAGGCGGCCGTCTTGATCCGGCTTAGCTGTTCGAGCACTCCGGCGTACTTGACGATGATGCCGGAGCGCGCGGCGCGGCTCATCCCGCCGAGGAACGCCACCGGCGCGGCGATCAGCAGGGGGCACGGGGTGGCCACAACGAGGACCTCGGCGAATCGTTCCGGGCTGCCGCTGACGATCCAGCCCACGGCGCCGAGAACGTACGCGAGGGCGGTGAACGGAACGGCATAGCGGTCGGCCAGCCGGACCATGGGAGCCTTGCTATCCGCCGCCTCCTTAACGAGGGCGACGATCCTGCTGTATTGCGAATCCTCCACGCGTGCCGTGACGCGCATTCGGACCGCGACCTCACCGTTCAACGACCCGCTCATGAGGCCGTCCCCGGCGGACCGTTCCACCGGCAGGCTTTCCCCTGTGAGTGAGGATTCATCGAACGACCCGGAATCGGAGAGCAGGACGCCGTCCAGCGGGACCACCTCGCCGGGCCTGACCAGCAGGATGTCCCCGATCTCGACGTCGGTGGCGGCGACGTCCTCGTTCTGGCCGTCTGTGGGGGTTCCGGCGGCGGCGCTGCCGTTGCGCTCCCGGTGTGCCGTCTGCGGGACGCGTTCGAGCAACGCGGTGAGTTCGCCCCTGGCCCGCCCGGCGGCGTAGTCTTCGAGGGCCGTACCGCCGGCGAGCATGAGGACGATAATCATCGAGGCGATGTACTCACCTACCAGCACCGTGCTGACGATTGCGGTCACGGCCAGGATGTCGATGCCCCACTGCCCACCTGCCAGCCGGCGCGCCATCCCGACGGCGAGGTAGGCCGCCACGGTCAGGGCATAGGCGCTCGCGGCGACCCGGGCTATGCCTTCGTGGCCAGCGGCCAACATGGCCACCACCGCCAGCAGCGCAAGGAATGTCCCCGTGACGAGCGGATACCGCAGCACGAATTTCACGAAAGTTCTGCCTTCGACGGCCTGTCCTTCACTACTGAATCCTACTTCGACGCTCTTTGCGCCCGCGTCGCCGCGAGTTCGCCGGATACCTGCCAGATCGCCGCAACGTCCCTGTGTGTCAGGCGAGCCCGCACCGTTCCGGCGATTTCGACGGCGGCGGGCGCGGGACCACCCGGGCTAGGTCGGCTCCATGTGCAGCACGGCCGCCCCCGTGATCCGGTCCTCCGCGAGGTCCCGCAGGGCCTGGTCCGCGGCCTCGAACGGGTAGGCCACGGTGGTGGGACGGAGCGGGATCTCGGCGGCGATCCGGAAGAACTCCTCGCCGTCGGCCCTGGTGTTGGCCGTGACGCTGCGCAGCTGGCGCTCCTGGAAGAGCTCGTCGGTGTAGTGCAGGGGCGGGATGTCGCTCAGGTGGATGCCCGCGACGGCGAGCGTCCCGCCGCGGTCCAGGGCGCGCAGCGCAATCGGCACGAGCCCGCCTGCGGGGGCAAAGAGGATCGCGGCATCCAGCGGATCCGGCGGCTGCTCCTCGGCCCCGCCGGCGAACGTGGCGCCCAGATCCAGGGCCAGCTTGCGCGCCTCCGCGGACCGGGTCATGACGTAGACGCGGGCACCCCGGTACAGGGCAATCTGTGCTGCCAGATGCGCGGATCCGCCGAAGCCATAGATGCCCAGCCGGCCGCCGATCGGCAGCTCCGCCCGGCTCAGGGCACGGTAGCCGATGATGCCTGCGCACAGGAGGGGCGCGGCCTCCTCGTCGCTGAACGTCTCCGGGATCCGGTAGGCGAAGTTCTCGGCCACCGTGATGAGCTCGGCGTAGCCGCCGTCGCGGTCCCAGCCGGTAAAGGTGGGGGAAAGGCAGAGGTTTTCCTGGCCGCGCACGCAGAACCGGCAGGCGCCGCAGGTGCCGCCCAGCCAGGGAACGCCCACCCGTTCGCCGAGGCCGAACCTGGCCGCCCCCGGTCCCTGTCCGATCACCTCACCCACCACCTCGTGTCCCGGGATGGTCCCGGGGTGCCGCGGCCGGAGGTCGCCCTCGGCCAGGTGTAAGTCCGTGCGGCACACACCGCAGACGCGCACTTTCAGCAGGACCTCTCCGCGTCCCGGCACAGGATCCGGGCAGTCGGCGGCGACGAGGGGACCGCTGGACATGGGCCCCGGAAGTCCAACTCGCCAGGCTCGCACCGCGGCCTCCTTCTCTGCAGCATCCCCAGGTCCGAATTGGTTACATTTGCGGCGGCTAGCGGGTGACCAGCACGTTGCAGTGCGCCTTGTGCAGCACGGCGGAGACCGTGTTCCCCGGTCCTGCCGAGGGGTTGTGGGTCCCGAGCACCAGGACGTCGGCGTCGTCCGCGGCGTCGAGCAGCTCCCTGGCACCATGGCCCTCGCGCAGGGCCCCGGAAACCTCCAGGCCGGATGCCAGCCCGCGGGCCTCAGCGACGGCCCGGTCCAGCAGCTCCTGGCCGTGGAGCCGGGCATGGCGGCCGTGCTCCTCCCGTGCCCCGGCCCGGAGCGGATCCACGTGGACGAGCTGCAGCGGGGCGCCGAGGACTTCGGCCAGCGCGATGGCCTCGGCCACGGTGGCTGGGCTGCGGGGCGAGGCGTCAACTCCCACGACGACCGGGTGATGCGGGCGGCGCGGGCGCCGGATCACCATCACCGGGCAGGGTGCCGATCCGGCCAGATCGATGCAGACCGAGCCGGCCACCTGGCCCAGGACGGCGCCAAGGCCACGGCTGCCCACCACCAGCAGCCGTGCGTCCCGGGCAGCGTCGCGCAGCACCGGTGCCGGGAGCCCGGCCTCCATGACGCCGTCGACGGCGGGGGCCGCGTGTTCCGTCGCATTTTCGGGAACGGCACGATCGGGAACGGCACCCTCGACGCCGGGCGGCGCGGCTCCGGCCGCTTCGAGGGCGGTGGCGCGGGCCAGTTCGATGCCCTCGGCGAGGATGGCTTCCGCGGAGTGCCGCAGCCCGCTGCCGGCCACGCCTTTGACAGGGCCCAGGTTCTTGGTGAAGACCGGCCACACCCAGGCATGGACCACCCGGAGGTTCAGGCCGGCGGCGGCCGCGTAGCCGGCGGCCCAGCGAACGGCGAGTTGGGCGGCCTCGGACCCGCCGTAGCCGACCGCCACGATGCCGCCCTGCTGCCCTGCGGGTGCCGACATTTTTCCTCCCGGCTCGGCGGACGCACCCCCTCGCCCGGCAGTATGTGCAGCCCCAGTAGAACCCTGCGATCCGGGAATGGGTAGGGGCTTTGGTCCCGCGGACGGCCAGCGGACGGCCAGCGTCCGGCCGCGCGGGGCCACTCCAGCCGGGGATCGGGGTCCGGGGCACCCCTGCCGGTGAACCACTGCCGGTGAACTAGGGTTGAAACATGCACAATGCGGGGGATAGCTGATGGCCAAGCGGGGCAGGGGGCGAAGCACCGGAACCGCGGAACCCGGAGTGGTGGAAGTGCCCAAAGGTTCCCGGCCGGCCGGTCCTGTGGCCGGGGTGTACTACATCGACACGGGGGACTGCGAGCTGATCCCGGACCAGGACAATTCCACCGGCTGGCTCCTGCGCATCAACGGGGTCATGAGCTCGCACATTGATCTCGCAGACCCGTTGTTCCTGGACTTTGAATACATGCGCTGGATCGCCGCCCTTGTCGAGTCGCGCTGGCCGCGCGATTCGAAGCCAAAGCTCCGCGCCCTGCACCTCGGCGGGGGAGCATGCTCACTGGCCCGCTACTTCCACGCCGCCTATCCGGACGCCCGCCAGGTGGTGGTGGAGCTGGACGGCAAGCTCGCCGACTACGTCCGTGGCTGGTTTGACCTGCCCAAGGCCCCGCTGCTGCGCCTGCGCGTGGGAGAAGCCCGGGAAGTCACCGAGAGCCTGACCCCGCAGACCCGGGACCTGATCATCCGCGACGTCTTCGCAGGCTCGCTGACCCCGCGGCCGCTGACAACCCGGGAATTCACCGAGCACGCCAAGCGCGTCTTGGCACCCGGCGGGATCTACGTGGTGAACTCCGGCGACGCCCCTGACCTCAGGAATGCCCGCGAAGACGCCGCCACCATCGCCGACGCCTTTGCCCACACCGTGATCATCGCGGATCCGGCCATGCTCAAGGGCCGGCGTTACGGCAACATGATCATGGCCGGCAGCGACAGCCCGTTCGACGACGATCCCGGCCTCGCGCGGCGCCTGCTCGGCGGAGCGGTGCCGGCCCACATCTGGAACGACGGGAAGGTGCGGGCGTTCGCGGCAGGCGCCGCCGTCCGCCACGACCCGGCACGTTCAACCCCGGCTGAACCGCCTGCTGAGACCCTTGCTGAGCCGCCGACTGCTCCGTAACGCCCTTTTTGCGGCACCATAACGGCGCCTACGGAGCAATCGATGTGGTGGCTCCCCGCCCCAGCAGGGCATCGCGGTGCGCCGCGGTCTGTTCCCGCAGTGCCTGCACGAGGGCTGCCACTGCCGGCCGGCGCATCGAATCGGGCCGGAGCACCATCCAGTAGGGGAGCAGCTCCGCGAATTCCTCGGGCAGGAGCCGGACGAGGTCCGGATGCAGGTCGGCCGCGAAGCAGGGCAGGAACCCGATCCCGGCGCCGGCGCGGGTGGCCTCCACGTGGACAAAGACGTTGGTGGAGCTCAGCCCGTCCCGCATTGTGGGCACCAGCCGACGCGGGGCGTCCAGATCGTCCACCTGCAGCATCGAATCCACGAAATAGACCAGCGAGTGGGCCGTCAGTTCCTCCACGTTGGCCGGGGTGCCGTACTCGGCCAGATAGCCGCGGGAGGCGTACATTCCCAGCATGTACTCGCCGAGCTGCGCGGCCTCTGCCCGGTGCACCTGCGGCTCGCCGACCACCACTTCGATGTCCAGGCCGGAACGCTGCTGGAGCGCCCGGCGCGTCACGGTGATGATCTCCACGCTGAGGCCGGGATGGTCGCGGCGGAGCCGGGCCACGGCCGGGGCGGCGATGTAGGCGCTGAAGCCGTCCGTCGCGGTCATCCGGACGACGCCGGTGATGGGGTCCGGGGTGTGCCCGGGCTGCTCCAGGGTGCGCACGGCACTCTCGACCTGCTCGGCCACCCGCACGGCCTCGGCACCGAGCTCGGTGAGCTCCCAGCCGCCGGACGCGCGCGAGAGCACGCGGCCGCCCAGCGCCTTCTCCAGCGCAGCGATCCGCCGGGAGACGGTGGTGTGGTTCAGTCCGAGAGTCTGGGCCGCCGTCGTAAATTTCGCCGAACGGGACACCGCGAGCAGGACCAACAGGTCATCGGGATTGGCGTTCATATCTGCAATTCTGCACATGCCGGGTGCCAGTTTGGCCATTGAATCGCCGTAAATGTGCGGCAATACTCAATGGAGCCATTTCAGTGCTGTGCGTCACAGCGCGTGTCACCGATGACACTAAGGAGAACCAGATGAGCGTAAACGAACGCTCTGCAACAACCCCCGCAGCACCCGCATCCAAGGGTTCCGGGCTCAAGAAAATCGTCGCAGCTTCGATGGTGGGAACCGTCGTCGAGTGGTACGAATTCTTCCTCTATGCCACCGCCGCCACCCTGGTGTTCGGCAAGTACTTCTTCCCCGCCACCGGCAACGAGCTGGACGGCATCATCCAGGCGTTCCTGACCTACGCCGTCGGTTTCGTGGCCCGCCCGCTGGGCGGCATTGTCTTCGGCCAGATCGGCGACAAGCTCGGCCGCAAGCCCACCCTGCAGCTGACCATCATCATCATCGGTGTCTCCACCTTCCTGATGGGCTGCCTCCCGGGCTTCGCCTCCATCGGCTACCTGGCCCCGGCGCTGCTGGTCTTCCTGCGCTTCATCCAGGGCTTCGCCCTCGGCGGCGAATGGGGCGGCGCTGTTCTGCTCGTCGCCGAGCACAGCCCCAACAAGTCCCGCGGCTTCTGGTCCAGCTGGCCCCAGGCCGCCGTTCCCGTGGGCAACCTGCTGGCCACCCTGGTCCTGTTCATCATGTCCAACGTGCTCAGCGCCGCCGACTTCCTCAGCTGGGGCTGGCGTGTGGCGTTCTGGCTCTCCGCCGTGATCGTGTTCGTCGGTTACTACATCCGCACCCACGTCTCCGAATCGCCCATCTTCCTCGAGGCCAAGGCCAAGCTGGAGGAAGAGCAGTCTGTCAGCTACGGCGTCCGTGAAGTCATCCGCAAATACCCCAAGGGCATCCTGCAGGCCATGGGCCTCCGGTTCGCGGAAAACATCATGTACTACCTCGTGGTCAGCTTCGCGATCGTCTACCTGAAGTCCGTGCACAAGTACGACACCTCCTCGCTGCTGCTGGCCCTGCTGATCGCCCACGTCATCCACTTCCTGGTCATCCCGCAGGTCGGGCGCCTCGTGGACAGCTGGGGCCGGAAGCCGGTCTACCTTGTCGGGGCCATCGCCGGCGCCACCTGGCCGTTCTTCGCCTTCCCGATGTTCGATACCCGCAATCCGGTGATCATCGTCCTGGCCGTCACGATCGGCCTGTGCCTGCACGCCTTCATGTATGCCGGCCAGCCGGCCCTGATGTCGGAGCTTTTCCCGACCAGGATGCGCTATGCCGGGGTCTCCCTGGGCTCGCAGGTCACCTCGATCTTCGCCGGTTCGCTGGCGCCGCTCCTGGCCACCCAGTGGCTCAAGGACACCGGCTCGTGGCTGCCCACCGCGATCTACCTGGTGGTCGCCTGCGCCATCACCACCGTGGCAGTGCTTAGCCTGAAGGAAACCAAGGGCATCGCACTGGAGGACGTGGACCGGGCCGACGCCGAACGCGAAGGCCTGCCCGTAGCAGCCATGCGCTGAGCTGCTTGCGTTACTGGGCCGCTTGCGTTACTGGGCTGCTTGAGTAACTGGGCCGCTTGCGTTACTGGGCTGCTTGAGTAACTGGGCCGCTTGAGTTTGGGCCGGCTCCAGCCACGCTGGAGCCGGCCGCCTCATCGAATCTTTAGATATGGAAGGCTGAGTTATGGAAAACACGCTGAACGGACGCAAGGCCCTGGTCACCGGCGGCGCCGGCGGGATCGGCGCAGCCAGCGTCCGCGCCCTGGCGGCACGCGGGGCCAAAGTGGTGATCGCGGACGTGGACGAGTCCGCCGCCGCAGCACTCGCCGACGAGGTCGGCGGCACTGTGTGGGCCGTCAACCTACTTGACGTTGAATCCCTCCAGACGCTCAGCCTGGACTGCGACATCCTTGTGAACAACGCCGGAATCCAGCGCATCAGCCCCATCGAGGAGTTCGATCCGGCCGACTTCCGCCGCATCATCACCCTCATGCTCGAGGCGCCGTTCCTGCTGATCCGGGCCGCGCTGCCGCACATGTACGCCAACAACTTCGGCCGGATCATCAACCTGTCCTCCGTGCACGGGCTGCGGGCCTCGCCGTTCAAGAGCGCCTATGTTTCGGCCAAGCACGGACTGGAAGGCCTGAGTAAGGTGACGGCACTCGAAGGCGGGGCGCACGGAGTCACGTCCAACTGCATCAACCCCGGCTACGTCCGGACACCCCTGGTGGAGTCGCAGATCGCGGACCAGGCCAAGGTGCACGGCATTCCGGAGTCCGAGGTCCTCGCAAAGATCATGCTGACCGAATCGGCGGTCAAGCGGCTGGTGGAACCCGAGGAAGTGGCGTCCCTCGTGGCGTGGCTGGCATCGGACGACGCCGGCATGGTCACCGGCGCCAGCTACACGATGGACGGCGGCTGGTCCGCGCGGTAGCCGGTCGCCGGCACGGCTGGGTTGCGGCTCGCTTGCCGGCCGGGTTGCCCGGCTAATTGCCCGGCTGGAACTCCGCAGAGTTGCCCACGAGCGCGAGCGTGCCGCCCAGGCCGATCATCATCACGCCGCCGGTGGTGCTGAGCGCGGCGATCCGCCGGGGCGAGCGGGCAAACCAGTGCCGGGCCGTTCCCGCCGCGAGGGACCACGTGCTGTCTGAGACCAGGGCAATCAGCAAGAAGATGGCCCCCAGGGTTCCGAGCTGCACCGGAATCGCGCCGGCGGAGTAGTCCACGAACTGCGGAAGCACGGCCACGAAGAACACAATCGACTTGGGGTTGGTCGCACCCACGATGAAGCCCTCCCGGAGCACGCGGGCGGTCGAGGACGGGTTCGAGGACGATGCCGTCGCCGGTCCGCCGCCCCGGTGCCGGATCGCCTGGATCCCGAGGTAGACAAGATAGGCGGCGCCCGCGAATTTCACCACGCTGAACAGCAGCACGGACTGGGCCAGCACCACGCCGACGCCCAGGGCCACGGCGGCGATCTGCACCACCTCGCCGGCAGCGTTCCCCAGGACGCTCAACAGCCCGCCCCTGCGTCCCAGGGCCAGGGTCCGTCCGATCACGAACAGCACGCTGGGCCCCGGGACGGCGATGAGCACGAGGGAGGCGAGGGCAAAGGCGAGGACGTTGGGCACGGGGACCATGCCTGATCTTAACCCCGCGGGGCCACTCCCGGGAGCGGCCCCTGAGGGGGAGGCGCCGTTTACCGCCCGGCGGGAACCTGCGGGAGCTGGGCCGTTTCATCCACGAGTTCCGCCCGCGCCCGGCCGTGGCCGCGGACCCAGAGCCGGTAGGCGAGTACCAGGACGCCGAGCCAGACGGCGCCCACGTACAGCGCCACGCGCGTGTCCTCGAAGACGCCCAGAATCACGATCACGAGGGCCATGAACGCGATGGTCAGCACGGAGGCGGCGGGCCACCACGGTGAGGGGAACTCCGACGCCGGCAGGGACTTGCGGGCGATCTCGCGTTTCATGGCGACATGGGAGGCCAGGATCATGGCCCAGACCCACACGGTGGCGAAGGTGGCGATCGAGGCGATCAGCAGGAAGACGTCCTCCGGGATCACGGCGTTCAGGACCACTCCCACCAGCAGGATGCCGGTCATCATCACCACGGTCATCCACGGCACCCCGTGACGGGAGACCTTGCCGAAGCTCGCCGGGGCGTGGCCCTGCCGGGCAAGGCCGAAGAGGATCCGGCCGGCGCCGAAGATGTCGCTGTTGACTGCCGAGAGCGCCGCCGTGATCACGACGGCGTTGAGGATGTGGGGCGCTGCCGGGATGCCCAGACCGCTGAAGATCTGCACGAAGGGGCTGCCGTTGCTGCCAATTTCATCCCACGGGAACAGGCTCATCAGCACGCCGAGGGTCAGCACATAGAACAGCAGGACCCGGACGGGAACGGTGTTGACTGCCTTGGGGATGACCTTTTTCGGGTCGGCGGCTTCACCGGCGGTGATGCCGAGGGTTTCTATGCCGCCGAACGCGAACATCACGACGGCGAAGGAGGCCAGGAGCCCTTCGAACCCGTTGGGGAACACGCCCCCGTGGTCCACGAGGTTGCCAAGCCCGGGCGCCACGGTGGCGCCGCCGGCCTGGAAACCGAAGACGATGATCGCCGCCCCACCCGCGATCATGGCGATGATGGCCGCAACCTTGATCAGGGAGAACCAGAATTCCAGCTCACCGAACACCTTGACGCTGAGCAGGTTCAGGGCCGCCAGGAAGAAGATGATGGCCAGGATCCAGACCCAGCGCTCCACGTCGGGGAACCAGAATCCCATGTAGATGCTGAAGGCCGTGACATCCGCGATGGCCACGATCGCCATCTCGAAGACATAGGTCCAGCCGGTCACGAACCCGGCCAGCGGCCCCAGGTAACGGCTCGCGTACTGGCCGAAGGACCCGGATACCGGGTGCCGCACCGCCATTTCGCCCAGGGCCCGCATCACCATGAAGACTGCGGCGCCGCCGATCATGTAGGCAAGCAAGACGGCGGGCCCGGCCTTCTGGATGGCGGAGGCGGAGCCGTAGAAAAGCCCCGTGCCGATCGCCGATCCCAGCGCCATGAAGCGGATGTGGCGGACGTTGAGTCCCCGGCTGAGTACGGAGTCAACGGCTGCGCCGACGGTGGTGACGGCGCTGCCGGTGCCTGCTTCGTCAGGTGCCGGCTTCGTGGCGGTTTGGGCTTGTTGCATGCGAATACCTTCTCGTCATTGGGAGGGGGATCGCTATCCAGCAGACCATGTCCGGCCTTGCTGTGATGAGTCTCACGGGTACTTCGTGTCTTTGATTTCAGACTGTGCGGCGTCCCCGCCGCCGGGATTCCCCACCTTTGGCGGGGCCTTGCGGCGTGTGGTCCCGCGATGGCGGCGCGTGCCGGCGTCGTGGTGGCAAAGGTGGGGAAACTCCGCGCGGGGACCAAGCGCGGTCGGATCGCGGGCGGCACGGTCGCCGCCGCCGTCGGACCCAAACCTAAAGCGAGTCGAAAACTCTTGACACCATGTCAGGTTTTCTTTACTTTTGGGATGTCAGGTTTGTTTTACATCGATTTGGTTGCGCGGGAGCGGCAGATGTCATTTGAAGAGAAGAGCGCCTGGATCATGGGGGTGCTTGCGGCCGCAACCTACACCGCGTACCTCGCCGTCGTTTTTGGTCTGGCCGGCACTATGCCGCTCACAGAAGTGCCGTACGTGGCGCCGCTGCTGTGGACGGTCGGCGCTTCGATCGGCCTCTCGATCGTGCTCCACCTGGTGATCCGGGCCCTGTCCGCCAAGGACGCCGGCATGAAAGACCAGCGGGACAAGGAGATCTACCGCTTCGGCGAGTACATCGGCCAGTCCTTCCTCGTCGTCGGGGCCGTGACGGCGCTCCTCCTGGCCGTGGCCGAGCTCGACCACTTCTGGATCGCCAACGTCATCTACCTGGCCTTCGTCCTTTCGGCAATCCTGGGATCCGTGGCCAAGGTGGTCGCCTACCGCAAGGGCTTCCAGCCGTGGTGAAGCCGACCCGGGTCACCAACTCCATCCGGCGCCTGCGCTTCGAAAGCGGCGAGCTGACCCAGGCGGAGCTCGCCGAACGTATCGGTGTGACCCGCCAGACGGTCATCGCGATTGAACAAGGCCGCTACTCGCCGTCGCTTGAACTGGCGTTCCAGATCGCCCACGTTCTCAAAGTTCCGCTCGATGACGTCTTCCAATACCCCGACTTTGAAGGAGAAACACCATGAAAGCGATCGTTCAGGATGTTTACGGTTCCGTTGAAGTGCTGGAACTGCGCGAGACCGAAGCCCCCGTGCCCGGCGATGACGACGTGCTGATCCGGGTACGGGCCGCCGGCGTCGACCAGGGCGTCTGGCACCTCATGACGGGGCTTCCGTACCTGACCCGTGCGGTCGGCTACGGGCTGAGGAAACCGAAGACCCGCATCCGGGGCCGGGCCGTGGCGGGCCAGGTGGAGGCTGTCGGCCGGAACGTCGTCGGCTTTCGCGCGGGGGATGAGGTGTACGGCACCTGCGAGGGATCCTTCGCCGAATACGCGTGCGCAAAGGAAGCCCGGCTCGCGCTGAAGCCCAAGAACCTCAGCTTCGAGCAGGCCGCCGCCGTCCCGATCTCCGCCGTCACGGCCCTCCAGGCGCTCCGGGACGCCGGCAGGGTCCAGGCCGGGCAGGAGGTCCTCGTCATCGGCGCGGCCGGCGGTGTCGGCGCGTATGCGGTGCAGCTCGCCAAGGCGTTCGGGGCGCAGGTGACGGGGGTGTGCAGTACTGCGAAAACCGATCTGGTCCGCTCGATCGGCGCGGACCATGTCATCGACTACAAACATGACGACTTCGCGGACGGGGCCAGGCAGTTCGACCTCATTGTCGACACCGCCGGCAACCGCCCGGTCGCCGTCCTCCGGCGGGCGCTCAAGCCGAAGGGAACGCTCGCGATCGTCGGCGGGGAAGGCGGAGGGCGGCTGGCCGGAGGCATTGGACGCTCGCTCGGCGCGGCTCTGCTCTCCGTGTTTGTCGGCCAGCGGCTCACGGGCGTCATGTCCGCAGAGCGCGCGGAGGACCTCCGGTTCCTGACCGGGCTCATCGAGGCGGGCGCGGTGACCCCGGTTATCGGCAAGTGCTATGCCCTGGCGGACGCTCCGGCGGCAATCCGGGACCTGCGCGATGGCCACCTCCGCGGCAAGGCCGTCGTCACTGTTTGACCTGGCCTACTGAGCCGGCCTACGGCGTGTCCGCGTGAAAGCGGGCGACGTACCGCCGCTGCCCCGGAGTCTCCACCGTCCGACGCCGGTACTTGCGCCTGACGTAGGACACCGCCTGGGCGGGCGGGACTCCGTCCAGGATGGCGATGCAGGCCAGTGCGGTTCCGGTCCTGCCGATGCCGCGCCAGCAGGCCACTTCAACCCGCTCGGCCGCCGCCCGGCGCCAGGCCTCGCGGAATGCGTCGAAGGCGTCATGCTCGTCGGCCGGCAGCCGCAGGTCGGGCCACAGCAACCATCTGGACTCCCACTCCACCCGGGGCGGCTGTTTGCCCAGCAGGTAGAGGCCGAAATCAGGCAGCGGGCCCTCGGGCAGCGCGTAGTGCAGTCCCCGGCCGCGGACGCTTCGGCCGGACGGAAGAACCAGGACGCCGTCCTGGGATGGTTCCCACGTCTGCTTCATGTTCCAGATCGTAGTCCTTCCGCCGGGGTGGGGCCTTGTCCGCCCGCGCTGTGCCCGGGCTGGCTGCCGCCGGCGCACGAGGGTGTGGGCCAGGACTCAGCGGTCAGCGGTAGCCGGCGGCATCGGCGTCGAGTCCCGCTTCCTGGACTTCGACGAGGTATCTCCAGCAGTCCGGCTGCGAGCCGTCGGTGTCGGTGAAACCGTACTCGCGCGCCAGCGCTCCGGAGGAATATGAGCCGCCCGTGCGGCTGAGCACGTTGGGGTCCGCCGCCAGGGCCGCGACCGCGCGCCCGACGAACAGCGGGCTTTCCGAGATCGCGGCAAAATGCGGTTGCGTGCTGGCGGCTTCCCGCCAGTTCGCCTCGGTGACGCCGAAGTGTTCGAGCATCATCTCGGAGCGCATCCAGCCGGGCGTCAGTGCCAGCGCCGTGCACCCGGACAACTTCAGCTCCTCGGCCTGGCTGAACGCCAGGCGGAGCACCGCGGTCTTGACGAGATCGTAAAACACCGACACCCGGTAGTGCCGCGCGTTGTACTCGCCGGTGCCGTCGGTCATCTCCACCACCAGGCCGCCGGGGCGGCGGGCGAGCAGCGGGAGCGCGAAGTGGCTGGTGATGAGGTGGGTGTCGAGGCCAAGGTGGAGCATCTGCAGCCCGGCGTCCAGATTGTGCGCCCAGAGCGGCGTGTTCCATTCAATGAAGTCCTCGCCACCCCAGATGTCGTTGACCAGGATATCCAGCCGGCCTTGTTCCTCGTCGATCCTTTGGACCAGGGCTTCGACCTCGGACGGTACGAGATGGTCGACCGCGACGGCGATCCCGGTGCCGCCCGCGGCGCTGACGAGGCCGGCCGTCTCATCGATCGTCTCGGGCCGGTTGTAGTCGGAGCGGTGGCTGGAGGTCGTGCGGCCGGTGCAGTACACCACCGCTTCCGCCTCGCCGAGGGCGACGGCGGTGCCGCGGCCCGCGCCGCGCGTGGCCCCTGCTACCAAGGCGACCTTGCCCGACAACGCTGCAACCATGCCTTCGCTACCTTCCTCCGCGGAACCCTCCCGGGCCCAGGGCATTCATCTTTAGCGGACACTTCATGGCGACCGCAGGTCATCGAGCAGCCGTTGCAGGTACTCGGGCCGCTCGATATTGGCGAAGTGTCCGCAACGCGGGATCGTGACGAGCTGGGCGTGCGGGACTATTTCGGCCAGCCGGTTCAGGTCAGAAGGAGGCGTGAACAAATCGCTGTCCCCGCGCGTCGCGAGTACCGGGCAGCTGATGCCGCGCCACTGGCCAAAGTCGTAGTGCGCCGCGGCCCGGACTGCTGCGGAGAAGCTGGCCGGCCGGGCGTCGTCGCCGAGCCCGCGAAGCACGCCCGCCGGGATGGTTGCGGGTTCTGCGAAGAAGGGGGACAATACCAGTCCCGTCACGGGTGTGCTGCCGACTGCACGGACCAGCGCCGGCCCCGCCGGGCCCAGGGCCGCCATGGAGCGCATGAGCAGCAGCAGGCCGACAAACGTCGGGAAGCTTGAAAGGCTGTGCAGAGGCCGCCGGGCCGCCTCGGACACGCCGAATGTAGTGGCCGAAATGGTGGCGACGCTGGCCGTCCTCTCCGGCCAGGCCGCGGCAATGTGCAATGCCAGGAAGCCTCCCATGGAGTGGCCCACCAGGTTCCACCGCCGGTAGCCGAGCGAGTTCAAAACTTCGGTGACAACCTGTGCCATCGCCTCGATGCTGAAATGCTCCAGCCGGGCACCCTTCGTGGATTCGCCCCAGCCCGGCAGATCAATCAGCACACGGTCATGGGCTGGCGCCGCGGATAATAACGGCGGGAAGGAAGTCCAGGATCCCGCGGCGCCGTGAAGGTAGACATCCGCTGTGCCGGGCGCGGGACACCGGCTTCCGGTGCCCTGCTGGACCCGCACCGTGCAGGAGCCCAGTTCCGTCGGAAGGACGTGCCGCCGCAGCGTGGCCGCTCCATTGCGGCCGGATTCGTGTTGAACACTCATAGTCACTTCCTGGTCCTAGTCTCTAAACGTCGCTGAGACTGATTCGGAGCCGTAGAGGTACCGGACCGGCCGCTGCCAGTGAGGATGACGAATCCGGGCGGGACGGGGAAGCCTGCACGGGTGAGCTCTCCCAGGTTGGCGCCCCTGCCTCCTGCGGTCGCGACGTCGTCGCCGCCAGTGTCCTCAACCCGCTGCGTGAAGCCCATCGCCGATAGTCCCTCGATGCCTGTTCGCCTGATCCCGGCCCTGACGCCCGTGGTTCCGCGGGCCGTGGTGCCGACTCAACGGTAATCCGGTGTTTTGGCTCGGGGGAAGGGCCAAAAGGAACACCCGGGGGAGACTTGTTTGGATTTATTGCCCCACTGTCATTTGACTGAAAGCCCCTGCGCCAGCCACAGGCACGCGCGGCTTGCTGCCTTGCCTCGGAAGTCGCCCTAGGAGAAGTCCGACGTCGGCCTTGCAGGTGTCCGGAATTCCAGACACCGGTGGGGCTGAATGGCCTACCGCAACCCGCCCGGCGGGGGCATTCTTAAGTACGGGATACCGGACACCGCCCGATCTTGAAGAGGACGCATGCCAGCCAGCAGCACCACCCTGACCCACCAACCCGCGGCATCGGATTCGCCCGCTGCCGCTGCCGCTCCCGCGCCCGGCGCCGCGGCGGCCAAGCCGGCACCGGCTCCCGCCCCGGTCCGCCGAGCCGCCGGCACCAGGGCGACGTCGAAAGTCCCTGCCGCCGAGAACACCCTGCGCATCCTCAAGCTGCTGGCCTCCCGGCGCGGACCGATGGCGGCGTCGAACATTGCCACCGCGCTGGGGCTGCCGCGCTCCAGCGTCTACCACCTGCTCGGAGTGATGGAAGCGAACGGCTTCGTGCTCCATCTGCATGAGGAGCAGCGCTACGGCCTGGGCATCAGCGCCTTCGAACTCAGCTCGGCCTATTCGCGGCAGGAGCCGCTGTCCCGGCTGGGCCGGCCGATGCTCGCCTCGCTCGTGGACGTGATTGGCGAAAGCGCGCATCTGGCTGTGCTGCACGGCCGCGACGTGCTCTACATCGTGGAAGAGCGGGCCAAGAACCGGCCGTCTTTGGTGACCGACGTCGGGGTCCGGCTGCCCAGCCACCTCACCGCGAGCGGCCGCGCGATTCTTGCCGCGCTGCCGAAGTCCCAGGTGCGGGCGCTGTACCCGAACGCTGCCGCCTTCACTGCCCGGCACGAAACCGAATCGCCCATCATGAAGTACTCCGCGCTGTCCTCCCATCTGGACCAGGTCCGGCAGCGCGGCTACGCCACCGAACACGGCGAGGTGACCCCCGGTTTCGGCTCGATCGCCGCCGCCGTAACCGACCACGTGGGGTGGCCCACCGCCGCCGTCGCCGTGACCTTCCTCGAGGACAAGCTGCCCGCGGACCAGTGGCCGGTCCTGGCCGCCCGGGTCCAGAAGGTCGCCGACGAGCTCTCGGTCCGGATC
>NZ_CAKKMF010000034.1 GCF_918697925.1 Arthrobacter sp. Bi26 | reverse complement strand
GGATGTGACACGGAGACTCCTCATCGAATCAAAGTTATTTGAATCACATTCAAATTTGAATGCCATTCAATACGGGTCTAGACTCGTTGTCAATAGGCATCGGGCCAAAGGGGGAGTGGCAATGGCAAACCTCAGCAAGAGGGAAGGGCGCCGCAGGGAGATTGCGGCGGCAGCACAGGCCGTCGCCGCCCGTGACGGCGCAGAAGCTGCGACGTTGCGCGCGATTGCGGCGGAGGCAGGCATGGCCCCAAACGCCGTGCTGTATTACTACGGAAGCCTGGCCGAGATCACCGCGGCAGCCGTCCACGCCTCTTCCGCCAGATTTCTCACGCGGCTATCGGAGGCAGCGGACACCGGCATGAGTCCGACCGTCAGGCTCGCCGCCGTCATCAGCGCAGGCACGACGGCAGGGCTGGAGGATGATGCCTTCCGGATTCTTTACGAGTACTGGACCCATTCGCTCAGGGACGCGGAGCACCGACGGATCCAAGAGGAACTCACCCGCACCCAGCAGCTGATTTATGAACGGATCATTGCCGATGGAACGCAGGCCGGTGAGTTCTTTCCTGTCCTTGAACCGGCGAAGATTGCGCGTACCCTTGTGGCCCAGGAAGACGGTCTGGTCATGGATGTTCTCGCCGGCACCGCCAGCAGCGATGATGTGCTCGACCTGGTCGCCAGTCTTGCTTCGGCCCTTCTGGGCCTCGACCGGGACACGCTCCTCGATCACATCATTAGTCGCAACTTCTCCAACGCGCCTTAGTTTCCGGCGGTACCTGCACGCACTTTGTCCGTGGGCACGCCGTTGGCGTCAGCAGTCAGCCGGCAGCGGCGCTATTGCGGGACAAGGCCCTGGTGTGCCAGCTACCGTTTGCGGCGCTCGACGGTTGCGTCAACCGCGTCGAGCAGGGCGTCAACGCCCAGGAAGAAGACCTCGCGGTCACGCAGCGCGAGCAGCTGCTCCCGCAGCGCATTGATCTGCGGATGCGATGCCGACGTCACGGCCAGAGAGCGACCCATCCACGATCCGTGCTCCTCGGCCGCCACGCCCTCACGCATGCTCAGCCCGCGGGCGATACCGGCCGCATAAGAGAGGACGTAGGTCGACTGGGCCGCGTAATGCCGCACGATGTCCTCACCCTCAAGTCCGGCGACGCTGAGCCCATCGAGGATGAGTTCGACGATTTCGAGCTCCGCGGGACCCCCCGTGCTCAGCACGATCGCCTCGGCACCGATCGCCGGATATTCGGTGAACAGGTCGATCGTGGCAGTGGCCAGCTGCGTCAGGCGCGTGCGCCACTGCTCACGCGGGGCCGTCACGCGCTCAAGGCTCATCGCGAACAGCCGGTCCAGGAGCGACCCCATGAGGTTGTCCTTGCTGCGGAAATGCCGGTAGATCGCCGTCGGATCAGCCCCGAGCAGCGCACCCAATTCCCGCACCGTGACGGCCGTAGCGCCCGGCCTCGCCGCGATCTGCAGCCCGGCAGCAATGATCGTCTCGGCGTCGAGCCGCGGCTTTGCCCGCGCCGTCGCGCGCCGCTCAGCGAGAGGATTCGCCACTTGACCCACTCCTTCTTGCCATCGGCTGACAGCAGTACATCACAATCACTGGCGGCGGATGTTTCTCCGCGCCGGGAAACGCGAATTCACCGTCCCCCAGCTACCAGTATGGCGCCGTCCCCAACGAAGTCAACTTTGTAGTCAACACCGTTGACATGGTTGCCGATTCGTGACTAATGTCACTGGGGATCGACCAGAGGTGCAACGACGCACCGCAACCCAGGAGGCTCACTTGGCGACAAAGACAGACTTGATCTTTACGGGCGGATGGACCTTCACCGCCGCATCGAACACGCCGGAACGGCTGGGAGTCGCAGTATCCGACGGCCGCATCAAGGCGATCGGGCCCGACGTCGAGATTCTCGCGGCGGCCACGGAGCAGACCCGGGTCGTCGACCTGGACGGCGCCCTCCTGATTCCGGGCTTCCAAGATGCGCACGTTCACCCGGCGTCCGCCGGAATGGAACTTCTGCAGTGCAATCTCAGTGATGCGGAGAGCGCGGCCGACGCGCTAGGAACGATCGCCGCGTACGCCGCAAAATACCCGGGCGCGGAGTGGATCCTCGGCGGTGGCTGGTCGATGGACCATTTTCCGGGCGGCACGCCGACCCGGCAGGCGCTCGATCGGCTCGTGCCGGACCGCCCTGTGCTGCTCTTCAACCGCGACCATCACGGCGCTTGGGCCAACACCCGGGCCTTTGAACTCGCCGGCATCCACGCGGGGACCGCGGATCCTGCAGACGGCCGAATTGAGCGCGAGTCCGACGGCAGCCCGGCAGGTACGGTTCACGAAGGCGCGATGAACCTGTTTGACCACGTGCGGCCCGCCGCGCACCCCGATCTCGTCTACGCCGGGCTGCTCCGCGCCCAGGAGGAGCTGTTCGGATTCGGCATAACTGGCTGGCAGGACGCCGCCGTCGGCGCCCTGTTCGGCGCATCCGACACGCTCGAAACTTACAGCGCGGCCGTCTCCGAGAAGACGCTGCGCGCTCACGTCCGTGGAGCCCAGTGGTGGGAGCGCGATTCCGGCCTTGAGCAGCTGCCCCGCCTGACCGAACGCCGGGCAGACGTCGCCGCGCGGCTTCCGGGCGACGCGTTTTCGGCCGGGACTGTCAAGATCATGGTGGACGGGGTAGCGGAGAACTTCACGGCCGCCATGACGACCCCCTACCTGGACAATCACGGCCACTGCACGGACAACGCCGGGCTCTCCTTCATCGACCCGGAGCGGCTCAAGGAGTACGTGACGGCACTCGACGCGGCCGGTTTCCAGGTACATTTCCATGCACTCGGCGACCGTGCCGTCCGCGAGGCCCTGGACGCAGTCGAGGCCGCCCGCCGGGTCAACGGCCCCAGTGGTAACCGGCACCACCTGGCGCACCTGCAGGTAGTCAGCGAGGCGGATGCGCCGCGGTTCGCCGAACTCGACGTCGTCGTCAACATGCAGGCCTTATGGGCCTGCCACGAAAGCCAGCTGGACGAGCTCACCCTGCCCTTCCTGCCGGCCGACGCCGAATCGCGCCACTATCCCTTCGGCGAACTCCTCGCCAGCGGGGCGCGCCTGGCCGCCGGCAGCGACTGGCCGGTATCGAGCGCAAACCCCATCGAGGCGATCCACGTCGCAGTCAACCGGGTGGCACCGCACTCTCCCTCCGGCCCCCTCGGCGACCCCAGCCAACGGCTCGACCTTGCCACAGCACTGACCGCGTACACGGCCGGCAGTGCCTATGTGAACCACCGGGACCACGACACGGGCATGATCGCGCCCGGCTACCTCGCCGACCTCGCCGTGCTCCGGCCGAACCCCTTCGAGCTGGCCCCGCAGGATCTCCACACGACCGCCGTCACCTCGACCTGGGT
Organism: Arthrobacter sp. Bi26; assembly: GCF_918697925.1. Taxonomy (GTDB): domain Bacteria; phylum Actinomycetota; class Actinomycetes; order Actinomycetales; family Micrococcaceae; genus Arthrobacter. The sequence continues at coordinate 42,099 of NZ_CAKKMF010000034.1, read as the reverse complement.
GCGCGGCGAACAGGTCTACGCGGCCGCCAGCAACACCAATCGATAGCACTGGAGGACGTCATGACCATAGAACCTCAACCACCCCTCTCCGCCGCGCGCCGTCCCCGTGGCGTTCCGGCCCGGCGTTCCCTCGCCGCCACCGCCGTCCTCCTCACGGGTTTGCTGGCGTTGGCCGCCTGCACGGGCGGCGCGAAGACCCCAGTGAGCGGAGCGGCGAACTACGAGCTGACCGCCACGACGCCGGCACCGGCGGGGGAACTGGGCTCCTTCACCTGGTCGATCTATGCGGAGCCCGCCTCCCTCGACTACGCGCACGCCTTCGACTACCCGGACAATCAGGTGCTCAGCAACGTGTGCGAGTCCCTGTTGCGCTGGAATGCGGACCTCAGTGTCTCGCCAGGCCTCGCGGAGAAATGGGACAACCCGACACCGACCACCTGGGTGTACTCCATCAGGCCGGGCGTCACCTTCCACGACGGCACGCCCCTCACGGCGGCGGACGTAGTCGCATCCCTCCAGCGCCATCTTGACCCTGCAGTCGGCTCATATTGGAACAGCTCGTACACCAACGTGTCCTCCATCGAGCAGACCGGCGAGATGCAGGTCACCGTCACCACCACGATTCCCGATTCACAGTTCAATCTCTCCATGGCAGCCAGCCCCGGCACCGTGGAGTCCGCCGCCACACTCGCCCGGGACGGCGCCGACTACGGCAACTCCACCGCCGGCGTCAACTGCACCGGCCCGTTCTCGCTCGGGAAGTGGGACTCGGGCGAGGCCATAACGCTCGAGCGCTACGACGCCTACTGGGACAAGAACCTCGTGGCCAAGTCCCAGCAGGTGAAGTTCGTGTTCCTGTCCGACCCGAACACACGCGTCAACGCCTTCAAATCCGGTGAGGTCGACGGCGGCTGGATGATCCCGTCGAACGCCATCGGAGGCCTTAAGTCCTCGCCGAACGGCAAGATCTACTTCGGCACCAGCACCGCGATCGCGAGCGAGATCGTCACGGACATGTCCGGCCCGCTCGGCGATGTGCGCGTCCGGAAGGCACTCATGATGGCGATCGACCGCCCAGGACTGGTTGCCGCGGCGGAACAGGGCCATGCCAAGGTGACGGACGCCCTGACCTCCCGCTCGGTGTGGAACGGGGCCGGGAAGGAGGTCGCTGACGGCGCTTACTCCGGCCTGGAGAGCTACCCGCTGGATGTCGCCGCCGCCACGAAGCTAGTCAGCGACGCCGGGGCGACCGGCAAGGAAATTGTCATCGCCACCTCCCCGCTCTCCGCCGGGGCCGACGTCATCGCCCAGGCCGTCTCGTCCGCCGCGACCTCGATCGGCCTCAAACCGCGCATCGACTCGATTTCGCCCGCCAAGTACACGACGCTGTTCTCCGACGCGGCCGCCCGGAAGGGCATCGACCTGCTGTACACCCAGTGGTATCTCTCGACCGCGGACCCATTCGAGATGTTTGGTGTCCTGCGCACCGGCCAGTTCAGCAACTACGGCGGATGGTCTAACCCGGCATACGACGCCCTCGTCAAGAAGGCGATTGGCATCGCCGATCCCAGCGACCGCGCCCGGGAAGCCGACAAGGCCCAGCACATCGTCAACGACGAGCTGCCGTGGCTGCCGCTCTACGAGGTGCCCACAACCGTGTGGCTCGGCTCCCGGATCACCGGGGTGTCGCCGTCGATCAATTACATGTACTTCCCGTGGGCGGCCACCATCGGCGCGCAGACATGACCATCGCCCTCATCCTGAAAAAGCTCGGGGCGCTTGTCCTGACCGTCTTCGTGGCCTCGGTCATGGTCTTCTTCTCCATGTACCTCGTGCCCGGTGACCCCCTCGGCTTCCTCCTGCGCGGGCGCAGCCCCAGCCCGGAGGCCATCGCCGCGGTGACCGCACAGTACGGGCTCGACAAGCCGGTCCTGGCGCAGTACGTCGACTGGCTGGTCAATGTCCTGCACGGGAACTTCGGCCGGTCCTTCCAGTACCGCGAGGACGTCAGCACCCTGCTCGCCTCGCGCGCACCGACGACACTTGGGCTGATCGTCCTGGCCGGGCTCATCATCGCAGTGCTCGGCCTCGCGGCCGGTATCGTCTCGGCCCTCACTCGCGGGAAGGCCGCGGATCGGATCATCCTCACCGCATTGACGGGGCTCGCGGCGATCCCTTCCTTCGTCGGCGCCATCGTGCTCATCGCGCTCTTCGCCGTGCAGCTCGGCTGGTTCCCCTCATTCGGCAGCGGAACAGGGTTTCTGGACACGCTCTATCACCTCGTGCTCCCGGCCCTCGCCCTCGCCCTCGCCTTTGTGGCGCTCGTGGCACGGGTCACCAGATCCTCGATGCTGGATCAGCTCGGCCGGGAGCACGTGGAGGTCGCGGTGAGCCGCGGGGTCGCCCGCGGAGCCGTCGTGCGCCGGCACGTGCTGCGCAATGCGCTCGGGCCCATCCTCACGGTGAGCGGCGTCCTCGTCGCCGGCCTGCTCGTCGCCAGCGCCGTGGTGGAACAGGCCTTCGGGCTCTCCGGCATCGGCTCCCTGCTGGTCCAGTCCGTTGACCGGCTCGACTTCCCCGTCGTCCAGGTCATCGTGCTGCTCATTGTGCTGATCTTCGTGACCGTGAATACGGCCGTCGACCTGCTCGCTTCCGCCATCGACCCCCGCAGCAAGGCAGGTGCAGCAGCACGATGACCACCTCAACGTTCACCCGTACCGGGCTCCGCCCGTTCCGCCTCCCGGCAGGCAACGCCCTTTTCCTAACCAGCATCGTCATGGTGGGCATCATGGTCGCCGCCGCGGCAGCCGCGTCGATCATCGCTCCCTACGACCCCGACTTCGTTGACCTCGGAAACGTCCTGTCCGACCCCACGGCCGCGCACTGGCTCGGCACCGACGCCGCCGGCCGTGACACCCTGAGCCGGATGATGTTCGGCGCGCGGACCTCGCTGCTGGGCCCGCTTCTGGTCGTGGGGCTCTCGACGCTCCTCGGCATCGCGCTTGGGCTCCTGGCCGGTTGGTTCGGCGGCTGGATCGATTCGGTCCTGGGCCGGGTCTTCGACCTGCTTTTCGCGTTCCCCGCCCTGCTGCTCGCCATCCTTGCGGTCGCGCTCTTCGGCAAGGGGCTCACGGCGCCGGTGATCGCGATGATCATCGCCTACACCCCGTATGTAGCGAGATTCGTCCGATCGCTCGTCATCTCCGAACGCGCCCGGCCCTATGTTGCGGCCTACCGGGTGCAGGGATTCTCCGGTGGGTGGATCGCCGTCCGGCGGGTACTTCCCAATGTCATGCCGACCGTCGGGGCACAGTCCACCCTGAACTTCGGGTATGTGCTCGCTGACCTCGCGGCCCTGTCATTCCTTGGCCTCGGTGTGCAGCCACCGACGGCCGACTGGGGCTCAATGATCAACGACAGCCGGGGTGCGTTGCTGAGCGGCCAGGCGCTGCCCGCCTTGGTGCCGGCGATCGCCGTCGTGCTGGTCGTGATTGCTGTGAACGTCATCGGGGAAGAGCTCTCCGATCGAATCGGCGGAAGGCTGCCCTCATGACTTTGCTGGAGATTTCCGAGCTGACGATCGATTTGGCGGGCGGATCGGCTTCCCGCCTGCTGGACGGCATGTCCCTGCGCGTTGAAGCGGGAGAGACTGTGGGGCTCGTCGGGGAGTCCGGGTCAGGCAAGTCGCTGACCGCCCGGACCGTGCTCGGTCTCCTGCCGGCGGGCGCCCGCACCGGCGGATCCGTGCTTCTCGACGGAACGGACATGCTCCGCTGTTCCCCGGGGGAGGCCCTCGCGCGGCGACGCGGCACCGTCTCGATGGTGTTCCAGGATCCGCGTTCGGGGGTGAACCCGGTCCGGCGCATCGGTGACTTCCTCACCGAATCGCTCCGGCTGTGTCACGGCTGGTCGAGGCCCGATGCGGACAAGAGGGCGCTCGATCTGCTCCGTTCGGTCGGTCTGCCGCGGCCAGAGTCGCACCTTTCGCAGTTCCCGCACGAGCTCTCCGGCGGGATGCTGCAGCGGGTCATGATCGCGGGCGCTCTCACTACTTCGCCCCGCCTGCTCGTCTGCGATGAGCCGACGTCGGCGCTCGATGTAACGACCCAAGCGGAAATCATCGCCGTACTCAGGCAGCAACAGGAAACGCGCGGCATGGGAATGCTGTTCATTACGCATGACCTGAACCTCGCCTCGGCGCTGTGCGATCGGGTCTACGTGATCCACGCGGGGCTGATCGTCGAGCACGGCAACGCGCGGGCCGTCTTCGCGAACCCTCAGGCCGAGTACACGAAGCGGCTGATTGCGGCGACGCCGAGCATCACCTCCGCCGTTGCCCGGCCGGTGTTGGCCGATGCGAACGGCCCGAACCCCTTGGACGCACGCGTTGACGCCCCCGACCCGCGCACTCCGGCGCTCGAGGCCCGCGGGCTGACCAAGACATACTCGATTCGCGGCGCGGAGGACCTCCGCGCCGTCGACGACGTGTCCTTCTCGGTGGAGGGGGGCGCAGCCCTGGCGCTCGTCGGCGAATCAGGCTCGGGCAAGTCCACGCTGGCGAGAATGCTCGTCGGGCTGGAGCGTCCCGATGCGGGGGACATCCTTGTCGACGGGGTCTCGCGGTCCAAGCGCCCCGGCGGCCGCGAGGAAAGGCTGGGACGCGCCCGGGCCGTTCAGATCGTCTTCCAGGACCCGTATCTATCCCTCGACCCCCGCATTTCGGCCGGGTCCGCGATCGAAGACGCCCTCCGCCTGCACTCGCCCTCGCGCCACGCCGACGCCCGGGCGCGTGTGCTGACGCTGCTCGATCAGGTCGGGCTCGCCGCAAAGCACGCCCAGGCCAGGCCGCGCACGCTCTCCGGCGGGCAGCGCCAGCGGGTCGCTATCGCCCGGGCCCTGGCAGCCTCACCCGAGGTCCTCGTGCTGGACGAGGCCACCAGCGCCCTCGATGTCTCGGTCCAGGCCCAGGTTCTCGACCTCATCGACGAAATCAGGCACGAACGCGGGCTGACCCTTGTGTTCGTCAGCCATGACCTCGCCGTCGTCCGGCGCGTGTGCGAAACAACTGCCGTGATGCGTCAAGGCGCCGTGGTCGAATCCGGCGCAACGGCTGAGTTGCTCGAACACCCCCGGCACGCCTACACGCGGCTCCTGATCGACTCCATCCCGAAACCCGGCTGGAGCCTCGATGCAATTGCACGGTGAGGCTCCAGCCCGGATCCCCAAAGCCATGTCCGTAGGCCCGCCCCTCTGCTGCCGGACGGTCCACCCCCACCACACACCATCGGAGCGACGCCATGACCACTTACGACACCGCCGAATCATCGACCAGCCGGCAACAAATCACAACGGCGCTCGACGGCGCCTCCCGGGCGCCCTACTGGCTTGATGACCCGGCCCGTCCTCAGCCCCTGGCCGCACTGGCTACGGACACCACCACGGATCTGGCCGTCGTCGGAGGCGGCTACACCGGGCTCTGGACGGCACTCATGGCCAAAGAACGTGACCCCGGCCGCCGGGTGGTGCTGCTGGAAGGAAACCGTATCGGTTGGGCCGCGTCCGGCCGGAACGGCGGCTTCTGCGACGCCAGCCTGACCCACGGCGAGGCCAACGGGGAAAAGCACCTCCCCGACGAATCAGCACGCCTCCATGAACTGGGGATGGAGAACCTGCAGGAAATCTCAGACGCGATCAAGAAGTACGGCATCGACTGCGGCTTCGAATGGACGGGGACTCTCAACGTCGCCACAGAAGACCACCAGGTCGCGTGGCTGCGGGCCGAGAAAGGCAAGAACCCGGACGTCCTATTCCTGGATGAAACGGCCATCCGCGCCGAAGTGGACTCTCCCGTCTACAGGGCCGGGCTCTGGGACAAAAAGGGCAGCGCCATGCTCAACCCCGCCCGGCTTGCCTGGGGCCTGCAACGCGCCTGCCTGGAACTCGGCGTCGAAATCTACGAACACACGCCCGTCCGCGGCCTCACCCGCACCCCCCACGGCGTCCGGCTTGCAACGGACGCCGGAACGGTCACGGCCGCCGACGTGGCGCTGGCCACCAACGTCTTCCCCTCCCTGCTCAAACGGACCCGCCTGCACACCGTCCCGGTCTACGACTACGTGCTGATGACCGAGCCGCTCAGCGCCGAACAGCTGGCCGCCATCGGCTGGTCCAACCGGCAGGGACTGTCCGACCTGAACAACCGCTTCCACTACTACCGGCTCACCGAGGACAACCGCATCCTCTTCGGCGGTTACGACGCGGTCTACTACTTCGGCCGCACCGTCAAACCGGAATATGACCAGCGCGAGCAGACCTTCGAACGGCTTGCGGCACATTTTTTCGCGACGTTCCCGCAGCTCGACGGCGTCAGCTTCACCCACAAGTGGGGCGGAGCCATAGATACTTGCAGCCGCTTCTTCTCCTTCTTCACCACCGCGCACGGCGGACGTGTCGCTTACTCCGCGGGTTACACCGGACTGGGCGTCGGGGCCACTCGCTTCGGGGCCAGCGTCATGCTGGACCTGCTCTCCGGATCCACCACCGAACGCACCCGGCTCCGCATGGTCCGGAAGCGCCCGCTGCCCTTCCCGCCCGAGCCGCTGGCCTGGCTCGGCGTCAAGATCACCACCGCGGCGATGGTCCGCGCAGACCGGAACCAGGGCCGGCGCGGGCCGTGGCTGAAACTCATGGACGCGGTTGGAATGGGGTTTGACTCCTGATGAGACTCGAACTGATTCCCGGCGCTCCGGTGGACACGACAGCGCTTTCCTTGCTGCACGAAGAAGTGCAACCCGGGAAGGTAGCCTCCGGCGCACCGACCACGGCCACCCATGCACTGGGCAGCTTTGCAGACCTGGCACTCGGTGTCTGGGAAATGTCTGCCGGCGGCATGTACGACGTCGAGGCGGAGGAACTCTTCATCGTCATCGCAGGGAGGGCCACCGTGGAAATCCACGGGGACGACCGCGGGGCGGGCAGCGCGGCCCTCTCGCCAGGAACACTGATGCGCCTGGGCGCGGGCATGCGCACCACCTGGACCGTCCACGAACGCCTGCGCAAGGTCTACCTCAGCCCCTAGCGGCCCACACACTCTTGTAATCCAGCTCAACCACTGATTGAAGAAAAGGTGATATCCGTGACCAAGCTAGCTGAGCAGCGGAACCGGACCGATTTGAAGGCCGCAGCGCGGGACAATCTCTGGCTGCACTTTTCCCCCCACCCCCAGACGAACGACGAGCTGCCGATGATCGTGCGCGGCGAGGGCGCCTACATTTACGACGACAAAGGGCGCAAGTACCTCGACGGACTCGCGGGCCTGTTCACAGTACAGGTGGGCCACGGCCGCACGGAACTGGCCGACGTCATGGCCCGCCAGGGCTCCGAACTCGCGTTCTTCCCCCTGTGGTCGTTCGCCAACAAGCCCGCCACGGAACTGGCCGAACGCCTGGCGCAGCTCGCCCCTCAGGGCCTGAACAAGGTGTTCTTCACGAACAGCGGCTCCGAGTCGGTGGAGTCGGCATGGAAGCTGGCGAAGCAGTACTTCCGGCTGACCGGACGGCCGCAGAAGCACAAGGTCATCTCGAGGTCCACGGCGTACCACGGCACCACGCACGGCGCCCTGTCCATCACCGGGATCGCGGATCTGAAGGTTGATTTCGAGCCGCTGGTGCCCTCCACACACCGTGTCCCCAACACCAACTTCTACCGGGCCGCGCAGCACCCAAACGACCCTGCTGCCTATGGGCTGTGGGCTGCCAACGAAATCGAGGCCACCATCCTGGCCGAAGGCCCGGAAACCATTGCCGCCGTGTTCCTGGAGCCGGTGCAGAACGCCGGCGGCTGCTTTCCGCCCCCGCCGGGCTACTTCCAGCGGGTGCGCGAAATCTGCGACCAGTACGACGTCCTGCTGGTCAGCGATGAGGTCATTTGTGCGTTCGGGCGGCTCGGCACCTACTTCGGTGCCGAGAAATTCAACTACGTTCCGGACATCATCACCTGCGCCAAGGGCCTTACCAGCGGCTACGTGCCCATGGGTGCCATGATCTCCTCGGACCGCCTCTTCGAGCCCTTCGCAAAGGGCGATTCCTTCTTCAAACACGGCTACACGTTCGGCGGCCATCCCGTTGCCGCCGCCGTGGCGCTGGCCAATCTGGACATCTTCGGGCGCGAGGGCCTCAACCAGCACGTCCTGGGGAACGAGGATGCCTTCCGCAACACCCTCGAAAAGCTCCTTGACCTGCCGGTCGTGGGGGACGTGCGCGGCAGCGGCTACTTCTATGGCATCGAACTGGTCAAGGACAAGGCGACCAGGGAAACGTTCACCCCGGAGGAAAGCCACCGGATCCTCAAGACCTTCCTCTCCAAAGAGCTCTTCGAAAACGGCCTGTACTGCAGGGCCGACGACAGGGGGGACCCCGTCATCCTGCTCTCCCCGCCGTTGATCGTCGGGCAGTCCGAGTTCGACGAAATGGAGCAGATCCTGCGGCACACGTTGACGGCCGCCGAAGCCCTGCTCTAGCCCGGCAACGGGGACGGTTCCCACCGCCCCGCTCTGAACGACCTCTTGTCGGCCCTGGAGCGCCTCCGCCGCGCAGGCGCTTCGCCGACGTCAAACAAGAAAAAGGAAGATACACATGCACCAGTTCATCTCCGGGCAATCCCAGACCGGCACCTCCGGCCGCAAACTGGATATTGTCGATCCGTCCACCGGTGCAGTGGTGGAAACGGTCACCCTCGCGAGTGCCGCCGACGTCGACCTCGCCGTGGCTGCCGCGCGGGCCGCATTCCCGGCATGGTCCACCACCACCCCAGGTGAGCGTTCAGCGGTGCTTTCCCGTTTCGCCCGGCTGCTGGAGGAACAGGCGGAGGACTACGCCCTGGCGGAAAGCCGTCAGACGGGCAAGCCGCTTCGTCTTGCCCGCGAGTTCGATATCCCGGGGACTATCGACAACGCGGACTTTTTCGCCGGGGCCGCCAGGAGCCTTGAAGGCAAAGCCACCGCGGAGTACTCCCCGGACCACACGTCCAGCATCCGCCGCGAACCCATCGGCGTGATCGGATCGATCTCGCCGTGGAACTATCCGCTGCAGATGGCGGCGTGGAAGATCCTTCCTGCCATCGCCGCCGGAAACACCATCGTCCTTAAACCGGCCGAAATCACTCCACTGACTACCCTGATGTTCGCCCGGACCCTGCAGCAGGCGGGCCTGCCGGACGGTGTGGTGAACATCATCGTCGGTGACGGGCCCGAAGCCGGCGCAGCACTCATGCGCCACCCGGAGGTCGACATGGTCTCCTTTACCGGTTCCACCAGCGTAGGCCGGACCGTCCTGGAAGCCGCCTCCACCAACTCCAAACGGGTCCATCTGGAGCTCGGCGGAAAGGCGCCGTTCGTCGTTTTCGAGGACGCCGACCTCGAGGCAGCCGCCCACGGTGCCGTCGCCGGAAGCCTGATCAACACCGGACAGGACTGCACGGCCGCGACGCGGGCCATCGTGCACCACAGTGTCTACGAGGAGTTTGTTACCAAGGTCGCTGAGCTCTACCGGGGAATCCGGGTGGGAGCGCCGGCGGACGAGGAGACCGACATCGGGCCCATGGTCTCCTACGCCCACCGGGACCGGGTGGCCTCGATCGTGGACCGCGCCCGGGGTTACGCCACAGTGGTCACCGGCGGCGTAATCCCCGGCGGAGACCTGGCCGCGGGCGCCTTCTACACCCCCACGCTGATCATCGACGCCGCGCCGGACAGCGACATTGTCCGCAATGAGGTCTTCGGTCCCGTACTGACGGTGCTGCCCTTCGCCACCGACGACGACGCCATCGCCTTGGCCAACGACACCCCGTACGGGCTCGCGGCTTCGGCCTGGACCCGCGACGTGTACCGCTCCCTGCGGGCCAGCCGCGAGATCAAGGCCGGCTGCGTATGGATCAACGACCACATCCCGATCATCAGTGAAATGCCCCACGGCGGCGTGAAGGAGTCAGGTTTCGGGAAAGACATGTCCGCCTACTCGTTCGACGAATACACCCAGATCAAACACGTCATGTTCGACATCACCGGAATCGCCCACAAGGACTGGCACCGGACCATCTACCGGCTCCGCTGACGGCCGGGGACGGCCAAGGCGCGGACGAGGGTGGCGCGGGCTCCTGAAGCGACATTGCCTTGCGGCCGACGGCCGTCTACTAGACTGGGGACAGTGACCCTAAGCCTTGCCGAGAACCCGCGCCGTGCCCTGTGCCCGTGCCGTGTGCTGTGGCATGTTCCGACTCGTAGCTAAGAACAGTAGATGACTGAAACTTTGCCGGGCGCCGCCGTCCCGAATCCTTTGGATGAAGCCGCCATTACCGCTGCCGTAGACCAGGCCGTTGCCGCCATCGCCGCTGCCGCGACCCTCGATGAACTCAAGGCCGTGCGCCTCGCGCACACGGGCGAAAAGTCCGCGCTGAGCCTCGCCAACCGTGAGATCGGGGCGCTTCCCAAGGACCAGAAGGCCGCCGCCGGCAAGCTCATGGGCGCCTCCAGGGGACGCGTCAACAAGGCCCTCGCGGACCGGACGGTGGAGCTCGAGGCCGAGAACGACGCGCGGATCCTCGTCGAAGAGACTGTGGATGTCACGGCGGCACCGCGCCGGCGCCGTGCCGGTGCACGCCACCCGCTGTCCACGCTGCAGGACCGCGTGGCGGACATCTTTGTCGGCATGGGCTGGGAAATCGCCGAAGGGCCCGAGGTCGAGTCCGAGTGGTTCAACTTCGATGCCCTGAACTTCAAGCCGGACCACCCCGCCCGCGACATGCAGGACACGTTCTTCGTCGAGCCGCCCGAAGCCCACCTGCTCATGCGCACGCACACCTCCCCGGTGCAGGTCCGCTCCATGCTGGAACGGGAGCTGCCCATCTACGTGCTGTGCCCGGGCAAGGTGTTCCGCACGGACGAGCTCGACGCGACGCACACTCCCGTTTTCCACCAGTTCGAGGGCCTGGCCATCGACAAGAAGCTGAGCATGGCGGACCTCCGCGGCACCCTGGAGCACTTCGCACGCCAGATGTTCGGTGCGGAAGCCCAGATCCGGCTGCGCCCCAACTATTTCCCGTTCACCGAGCCGTCCGCCGAACTCGATATCTGGCACCCGGGCGCCAAAGGCGGCCCCAGCTGGATCGAGTGGGGCGGCTGCGGCATGGTCAACGCCAACGTCCTGCGCGCCGCGGGCATCGATCCGGACGTCTACTCCGGTTTTGCCTTCGGCATGGGCATCGAACGCACCCTCATGTTCCGCAACGAGGTTGGCGACATGCGCGACATGATTGAAGGCGACGTACGTTTCAGCGAGCACTTCGGGATGGAGATCTAAACAGTGCGTATCCCACTTTCCTGGCTGCGCGAATTCGCGCAGGTACCGGCCGAAGCAACGGCCGAAGACGTCATGGCCGAGCTCGTCAAGGTCGGACTCGAAGAAGAAGCAGTCCACCGCCCCACGGACACCCTCCAGGGTCCGATCGTGGTGGGCCAGGTGCTGAGCATCGTCAAGGAACCCCAGACCAACGGCAAGACCATCAACTGGTGCCAGGTCCGGGTTGTCCCCGAGGGCCAGCAGCAGACCCTGACCGGCGACGGCATCGACCCCTCCGGCGTGCAGGGCATCATCTGCGGCGCCCACAACTTCGTCGAAGGCGACAAGGTGGTGGTCACCCTTCCGGGCGCCGTGCTGCCGGGCGACTTCCACATTTCCGCGCGCAAGACCTACGGACACCTCTCCGCCGGCATGATCGCCTCCGTGCGTGAGCTCGGCATCGGCGAGGACCACGACGGCATCCTGGTGCTGTCGAGGATCGGGCTGGATCCCGAAATCGGCACCGACGCCATGGAACTGCTGGGCCTTTACGACCAGGCCGCGGAAATCAACGTCACCCCGGACCGCAGCTACTGCTTCTCCATCCGCGGTGCGGCCCGTGAATACGCGCACGCCACCGGCACCGCATTCACGGACCCGGTCTCCAAGGTCCGGGTCCCGGAGGCGCTGTCCGGCGGCTACGGCGTCAAGCTCAACGACGACGCCCCCATCTACGGCAAGCCCGGCTGCGACCGTTTTGTGGCCCGCACCGTGCGCGGTGTCGATGCCACCCGGCCCACCCCGCCGTGGATGACCTCCCGTCTCCGGCTCGCCGGCATCCGGTCCATCTCCTTGCCGGTGGATATCTCCAACTACGTCATGCTCGAGCTCGGGCAGCCGAACCACTGCTATGACCTGGACAAGCTGGCCGGCGACATCGTCGTCCGGCGCGCCACGGCAGGGGAGAAGATCACCACCCTGGACGAGAAGGAGCGCACGCTCGACGTCGAGGATCTGCTGATCACGGACGAATCCGGGCCCATCGGCATCGCCGGCGTCATGGGCGGCGCGCACACCGAGGTGTCCGATGCCACCACGAACGTCCTGGTTGAGGCCGCGCACTTCGACGAAGTCTCGATCGCCCGCGCCCGCCGCCGCCACAAGCTGCCGTCCGAGGCGTCAAAGCGCTTCGAACGCGGCGTGGACTGGCAGGTGGCCGATGTCGCCGCCCAGCGTGTGGTGGACCTGCTGGTCGACCTCGCCGGCGGAACGGCCGACGAGGCCGGGACCGACGTCGGGACCGCGCCGGACGCCGTCACCATCGAACTGCCGGCAGAGTACGCGGCAGCCCGGATCGGGATCGACTTCACCGAGGAACAGATCCTGACCTCGCTCGAAGACCTCGGCGCCATGGTTGCCAAGACCGGCAACGGCTACACCGTGACCGCCCCGAGCTGGCGCCACGACCTCGAGACCAAGGACGACCTCACCGAGGAAATCGCCCGGCTGGTCGGCTACGACAAGATCCCGGCCACCCTGCCGGTGGCGCCCCCGGGCCGTGGCCTGACCCGCGTCCAGCAGCAGCGCCGCCGCCTGATCCAGGCCCTCGCCGACGCCGGACTCACCGAGGTGCTGGCCTACCCGTTCGTCTCCAAGGCCGCCAATGACACCTTTGGCGTCCCCGCCGAGGGGGCGGAGCGCAAGGCCCTCAAGCTGGCCAACCCGATCAGCGAGGAGCATGGCTTCCTGCGGACCTCCGTCCTGCCGGGCCTGATCGAGGTAGCCAAGCGCAACCACTCCCGCGGTTTCCGCGACCTCGCCCTCTTCGAGGCCGGTCTCGTGTTCCTGCCCGGGGACCAGCTTGGCACCGCCGCGATTCCGCCGCTCGGCGTCAAGCCCAGCGACGAGGTACTGGATGGCCTGTACGACGGCGTCCCGGACCAGCCGCTGCACCTCGCCGCTGTGCTCACGGGGCACGACTCTCCTGCCGCCCCGGCCCACAGCCCGCGGGCGTGGGACTGGGCGGACGCGGTGGACATCGCCCGGATCGCCGGGGACGTGCTCGGCGTCGAACTCCTGGTCACGCAGGGCCGGCACCAGGCCTTCCACCCGGGCCGGGCAGCGCAGCTTGAACTGCGCACCGGCGAAGTCGTGGGCTACGCCGGCGAGCTGCACCCGAAGCTGCTGGCGGCACATGACATGCCGGCCCGTTCCGTGGCGCTGGAACTGAACGCCGACGCCCTCTTCGAGGCGGCTGCCGACGTGATCGTGGCCCGGCACATCTCGACGTACCCCGTGGCCACCCAGGACGTGGCCCTCGTGGTGCCGCAGGATGTCCCGGCGGAAGAGGTGCTGGCGGCCCTGCGTGAAGGCGCCGGCGAGCTGCTTGAAGACGTTGCACTGTTCGACGTCTACGCGGGCAAGGGCATCGAGGAGGGCAAGAAGTCGCTGGCGTTCAGCCTGCGCTTCCGCGCCAACGACCGCACCCTGACGGCCGACGAGGCCTCGGCGGCGCGTGAAGGTGCCGTTGCCGCTGCCCACGAACGCTTCGGAGCGGTGCAGCGCTGAGGACTGCGCTGGTGACAGCGCTGGCTTTCTGAAAGGGGCGGGTCATGGCACCACACCTTGTTGTGCGTGCCTGCCCGCCCTTTGGCGTTCCAGGAGACCGCGGTGTGCCGCGGCCTCCTGCGGAATCCCCGGCTGCGTCGGAGCTGGAACGCGACTCGCGTTCCCTGCTGGACGGGGCCGAGCTCGAGCGGGCCCGGGCCATGACCCCGCGGACCCGGCAGGACTTCCTCGCCGGCCGGCTCGCGCAGCGGCGGTTCGCCGCCGGCCTGCTCGGCGTCCCGGCGTCGGACCTCACAGCCTGGTACAGCTGTCCACGCTGCGGCACGGGCTCGAACATCTCACACGGCAAGCCCGGCTACCAGCTCCGCGGCGAGGCCGTGCCGCTGCTGCTGAGCCTGTCCCGCGCGGCCGGCTGGACGCTTCTGGCCGGGCTCGTGGACCCGGATCCGGGCCAGCGCCTGGGCATCGACGTCGAGGATCCGGCCCGGGCGGACTTCGATGGGTTCGACGATGTCGTGTTGACCCCGGCCGAACAACTGCACCTCGCCGGCCTGGACGGCATCGCTCTGCTGCGCGGCCGGGCACGGCTCTGGGCGCGCAAGGAGGCGTGGCTCAAGATGCTGGGCACGGGGCTGCAGACGGCGCCGGACACCCTCGACGTGCTCGCCCCGACCGTGGACGGCCGTGCCGGGCTCCGGGACCTGCCGCCGGCCGAGACAGGACTGCCCGCGGACCTCGTGGCCGCCGTCGCCGCCGCGGTCCTTCCCTAGTCCTTCCCTCAGAGCCTGGGCGGTGCTGCCTGCGGGAGCGGCGGGAGGGTGTGGTCAAACAGCCACGGGTGCAGCAGGGCCTCTGCGTCGAGGCCTGTCGTGTGGGCGGCCGCGACGATGAAGTCGGCAGTGGTCACGGTGCCGTGGCGGAAGCGGTCCGTCCAGTCGTGCAGCAGGGCGAAGAATGCGAGGTCGCCGCAGCGAACCCGCAGTGCGTGCAGGGCCAGGGCTCCGCGTTTGTAGACCCGGTCGTCAAACATCAGCTCCGGGCCGGGATCGCCCACCATCAGGTCCTGCGGGGCAGCGGCGAGCTTGCGCCAGGCGGCGCGGGCGCGGGCCGCCACCGACATGATGCCGGCCTCTTCAGACCAGAGCCATTCCGCGTAGCAGGCAAAGCCCTCGTGCAGCCAGATGTCTTTCCACGTCGCAGTGGTGAGCGAATTCCCGAACCACTGGTGGGCAAGTTCGTGGGCGACCATCCGCTGCGAATCCCAGTCCTGCCGCAAATGATTTGGGCCCAGGATGGACAGTGTCTGCGCTTCCAGCGGGATCTCCAGCACGTCTGAAGTGACCACCACGGTGTACTCCGGGAACGGATACGGGCCAAAGCAGTTGGTGAAGGTCCGCATCATGTCAGGCTGGCGGGCCAAGGCGGCCCGGGCGCCCGCCGCCAGCGCCGCCGGAACGGCCACGTACTGCGGCACATGCCCCGACGGCCGCTCGGCGTTGAGCGTCAGGAGTTCGTAGCGACCGATCTGCACCGTTGCGAGGTACGTGGCCATGGGTTCGGCCTGCTCGTACACCCAGCTCTCGCGGCTGGCCCGGCTGGTGCGGGAGAGCAGCACGCCGTTGCACACGGCCCGGTAGTTCGCGTCGGTGGTCACCGTGATGAGGTAGCTCGCCTTGTCCCGCGGGTGGTCATTGCAGGGGAACCAGGAGGCGGCGCCGTTGGGCTGGCCGGCGACCAGCACACCATCGGAGAGCTCTTCCCAGCCGACTTCGCCCCACAGGCCGCGGCGCGGCGCAGGGTAGCCCTCGTAGCGGATGTCCAGGGTGAAGGCCTCGTTGGCGAGCAGCGGACCGTCGGGGTAGATGACGAGCTGCTCGGCCCGCTGGGTGAACCTGCGCACCCTGCGTCCGTCGAGCTGGATCTTCGTGGCCCGCAGTCCGGCCAAGTCCAGGACGATCGCCGACGTCGGGAGCTGGGTGACGGCGTGCAGGACGGCGCGCCCGGCAAGACGGTTGCTGCTGACCCGGTAGTCCAGATCGAGTTCATAACGGGTGACGCGGTAGGCGTTGGTCCCGTGGCCCGGCATATAGGGGTCCGGTGCGCCGGCTGCCGGGCCGGTTGCCCGGCTGATCTCGCGGCTGATTTCCCGGCTGATTTCCCCGCCTGTGGCGGCGGCGCCGCTGCTTGGTGCGCTGGTGCTCAATGGACGGACCTTCGGGTTGTGGTGCGGGTGGACGTGCGCAGGCCGGGCCTACCGGGGCCCGGCGGGCGGCGCGGGCCCGTCCCACGGGCTGACCGGATTGCCCATCCAGTACGTCCCGGCGGGGACGGTTTCGCCCCGCATGACGAGGGACGCGGGACCCACCGTGCCGCCGCTGCCGATCCTGGCCTGCGGCAGGATGACGCCGTGCGGCCCCATGGTGGCTCCGTCATCGAGCGTAACAGTGTCGATGCTCATGACACGGTCATGGAACAGATGGGTCTGGACGACGCACCCGCGGTTGACGGTTGAGTTCCTGCCAAGGGTGACCAGGTCCGCCTCGGGCAGCCAGTAGCTTTCGCACCAGGTCCCCGCACCGATTTTCGCGCCGAGTGCCCGCAGCCACCACACGAGCGCCGGAGTCCCGGTGGCCGCCCGCGCGAACCACGGGGCGCTGACCATCTCAATGAAGGTGTCCACCACCTCGTTCCGCCAAATGAAGGAGCTCCACAGCGGGTGCTCGCCGGGGCGGATGCGGCCCACCAGCAGCCACTTGGCCGCTACGGCACTGCCCGCGGCTGTGGCCCCGGCAAGCAGGACCACCACCCCGCTCAGGACGGCGGCGATTCCATAATTGAAGACTGTCGCCATCGCGTCGAACGCGAGCATCACGCCGACGGCGATCGCGACTGTCAGCATGACCGGGACGAACCGGCACAGCTCCCACAGGGCGCGCGCGACCTTCAGCCTCCGGGGCGGCTGGTAGGTCCGGGTGTCGTCGGAGGCGATGGCGGTGCGCCGCAACCGCACGGGCGGGCTGCCGAGCCACGATGTGCCGGCCTTCGCCTTGGCCGGCGTCGCGGAGAGGACCGCCACGAGCGAGTTCTTGGGCACGTTGCGCCCGGCCGCCGTCATGCCCGAGTTGCCCAGGAAGGACCGTTTGCCGATCTTGGCCGGGGCAATCCGCATCCATCCGCCGTCGAGTTCGTAGGACGCCACCATGGTGTCGTCGGCCAGGAACGCGCCTTCGCCCACGGTGGTCATGCTCGGGATCAGCAGCACTGTCGAGGCTTCCACGTTGCGGCCGACCTTCGCGCCGAGGAGCCGCAGCCAGACCGGCGTAAAGAGGCTGGCGTAGACCGGGAACAGCAGATCCCGGGCCAGGTCCAGAACCCTCTCGGTCGCCCAGACCTGCCATCCGATCCGGCTCCTGACCCGGTAGTAGCCTTCTGCGAGGCCGACGCTGAGGAGCCTGGTCGTGGCCAGGATCAGCAGCAGGTTGGTCAGGAACCATGCCAGCGCTGCCAGGGGGATCGAGAGCACAATGCCGGGGAGGGCTGCGGGCAGGGAGGAGCTGCCCTGGATGAAGGCGAAGATCACGAAGGCCGCGACGGCGGCGGAGACATAGGGGATGAGCGCCAGCATGGCGGATGCCGCGGCGAAGCCGGCAAACCACAGCCGGCCCATCAGCCGGTGCTCGGGCGCGGAGTCCGGCCACGAGTGCCGCGCCTTGCCGCGGCGCTCGGCCGGTGACCCGGCTACCAGCTGCCCTGCCTTGACCTTCCCGATCACCGCGGAGCCCGGCTCCACCTGCGCGCCGGCACCCACGGTGGCGCCCGGCATGAGCGTGCTGCGGGCGCCGACGCTTGCGCCGGGGCCGATCCGGATCGCGCCGATGTGGACACGGTCGCCGTCGATCCACCAGCCGGACAGATCGACTTCAGGCTCGATGTTGGATCCGGCGCCGAGGGACAGCAGACCCGTGACGGGCGGCAGCGAGTGCAGCTGGACGTTCTCGCCGATCTTCGCGCCCAGCGCCTTCGCGTAGTAGGGCACCCAGGGCGCGCTGGCCAGGCTGATGGCGCCGGCGAGGTCCTGGATCTGTTCCGCGAGCCAGAGCCGGAGGTGCACCCGCCCGGACCGCGGATACGTGCCGGGCACGACGTTGCGGAGCAGGAGGCGCGCGGCGGCAACGGAGAGCAGCATCCGCCCGGCGGGGCTGACAAAGACCAGCCAGGAAGCGCCCACCCACCACCACGAGACCGTTGGCGCGGCGCTGAATCCGGCGAAGGCGGCCAGAAGATTGTTCGCGGCCATCAGGTAGGTCAGCCAGCGCATGCCGACGAGGATGTGCAAGGGAACGCCCAGGAGCGTCTGGAAGGCCTGGGACTTGCGCGCGGTGGGCCGGACGGTGCGCTCCTGGGCGGCGACCATTCCGCCCTCCGGCAGCGACTGCCGTGCCTCGTCCACCAGGGCGCCCACCCGGGGCGTCGCGTAGATATCGGCCACCGTGATGGTGGGGTAGCGGACGCGCAGGGCTGACACGAGCTGTGCAGCGGCCAGCGATCCGCCGCCGTAGGCGAAGAAATCGGCGTCGAGGCTGGTGACTGGGCTTCCCAGTACCGCGCTCCACTGCTCCACGATCCACTGCGCGTCATCGGGCAGGTTCAGCGGGGCGCCATCGGCCTCGACAGCTCCGGTTCCGCTCAGCGGCCAGGGCAAGGCGTGGCGGTCCACTTTGCCGCTGGTCTTGGTCGGCAGCGAATCGACGAGCGTCAGCAACGGGATGAGGGGCGCCGGCAGGCTCTCGCCCAGCAGTTCGCGCGCGGCCGCGAGGTCGATGTCCCGGCCCGAAACGGCGGCAAGGTAGCCGACCAGGATCTGGTTGCCGGCAGCGGTGGTCTGCACCGCCGCCGCGGCGCCGGCGACGTCCGGCAGCGACTGCAGGGCGGCGTCGATTTCGCCGAGCTCGATCCGGCGGCCGCCAAGCTTGACCTGTTCATCGGCGCGGCCCTGGAAAATGAGGCCCTCTGTTTCGTACTTCACGAGGTCGCCGGAGCGGTAGGCGCGCGGCCAGCCCAGGGACGGCATGGGGGCGTATTTTTCGGCGTCCTTGACCGGGTCAAGGTACCGGGCCAGCCCGACGCCGCCGATGATCAGTTCGCCCACCTCGCCTTCGGCGACGGGCAGCGAAGAGGCGTCGACGACGGCGAGGTCCCAGCCGTCCAGCGGCAGGCCGATCCGGACGGGGCCGGGCGCGCCGAGCCGCGCGGCACAGGCGACCACGGTGGCCTCGGTGGGCCCGTAGGTATTCCACACCTCGCGTCCTTCGACGGCGAGCCGCTCGGCAAGGTCCGGCGGACACGCTTCCCCGCCGAAGATGAGCAGCCGGACACTTTCCAGCGATTCCACGGGCCAGAGCGCGGCGAGCGTGGGGACGGTGGAGACCACAGTGATGCCGTGGCTGATCAGCCACGGGCCGAGGTCCATCCCGGTCCGGACCAGCGCCCGGGGTGCCGGAACAAGGCAGGCACCGTGGCGCCACGCGAGCCACATTTCCTCGCAGGAGGCATCGAAGGCAACGGACAGGCCGGCCAGCACCCGGTCCTGCGGGCCCACCGGATCGCCCTGCAGGAAGATGCGGGCCTCGGCGTCCACGAACGCGGCGGCCGAGCGGTGCTGGACCGCGACGCCTTTGGGTGTGCCGGTGGAGCCGGAGGTGAAGATGACCCACGCGTCGTCGTCGGGGCCTGGCGGCCTGGCATCGGGGAACGGCCGGGGGTGGTTGCTGTCCGTGACGATCTTCCCGCCGGCGCGGAGGATGGCGGCCACCCTGGCCTCGCCGAAGACCAGTTTGGCCCGCTCATCCGGATCGTCGGCGTCCACCGGGACGTAGGCCGCACCGACCAGCATTACCGCCAGGATCGAGACGTAGAGTTCGTTGGTGCCCGACGGTATCCGGACGCCGATCTTGTCTCCGGCGCCCAGCCCGGCGAGGTGCAGTTTCCGCGCGGTTGCCCGGACTTCGCCCATAAGCTGGGCGTAACTGAGCGAGCGGTGCCCGTCGTCGAGGGCGGAAGCGTCCGGGAACCGGGCGGCGGTATCGCGGAGGATGTCGATGAGCGTCCGCTCCGCCGGGGCGGAGCGTGCGCCCGGCAGCTGCGGCTCGTAGACGGTGGCGCTGGCAGCCGGAAGACTCTGCACCGTACCGGCGTCGGGGGCTTCACTCGGGGTCAGTCGTTGCTCGGTCACTGGCGCATTGTCCCTGCAGGAGATGAACGGATGGTGTTGCTGTGCGGCCTAGGAGACCGTACGGCTTAGGGGACCAGGATGACTTTGCCGGTGGTGCGGCGCTGTTCAAGGTCGTCGTGTGCACGCGCTGCCTCGGCGAGGGAGTAGCGGGCGCCGATCCTGACCTTGAGGCTGCCTTCGGCAGCGGCGGCAAAGACTTCGTCGGAGCGCCAGCGGCGTTCCCGGGCGTCGCGCAGGTAGTGGGCCATGGTCGGCCGCGTGAGGTAGAGCGAGCCGCCGGTGTTGAGCCGCTGCGGGTCGAACGGCGGGACCGGGCCGGAGGCTCCGCCGAAGAGCACCAGCATGCCCCGGATGCGCAGCGACGCCAGGGAGGCGTCGAAGGTGTCTTTTCCGACGCCGTCGTACACGACGTCCGCGCCGGTGCCGTTGGTCAGATCCCGGACGCGTCCCGCGAAACCTTCATAGCGCAGCACATGGTCGGCGCCGGCGTCGCGGGCCAGCTGCTCTTTCTCGTCCGTCGAAACGGTGGTGATGACACGGGCGCCCCTGGCCTTGAGCAGCTGGATCATTAGGAGTCCGACGCCGCCGGCGCCGGCGTGGAGCAGGACCGTGTGGCCGGACTCGACCTTGAAGGTGGAGTTGATCAGGTAGTGGGCGGTCACCCCCTGCAGCGGCAGGGCCGCGGCGGTGAAATCGTCCAGGCCGTCGGGAACCGGGAGGGCCTTGTCCTCGTCGACGAGTGCATAGCCGGCGTAGCAGTCAGCGCCCTCGGCCGTGGCCACCCGGTCGCCGGGAGCGAACCCGGTGACGGCATCGCCGACCTCCTCCACGGTGCCTGCGGCCTCGGAGCCGGGCGTGAAGGGGTAGCTGACCTTGTAGATGCCGCTGCGCTTGTAGGTGTCGATAAAGTTCACGCCCGCGGCGGCGACCTTGACGAGCAGCTGGCCGGGCCCGGGAACGGGACGAGCTGTTTTGTCGAGCTCCAGGACCTCGGGGCCCCCGGCCTGGCGGGCGACGATTGCGTGCATCATGTGGCTCCTTTTCCGGGCGGGAAAGTCTGTCCCGGTCCCTGGGTCCATCCTAGGGACACCGGCGGTAACCATGAAGGGGCGTTCCGTAACCGACCGTCACGTGATGCTTCACGTGCCAGCGTCCGGACGTGGCGGGTCCTGCGCGGACGCCGCCTGATGCGTCCCTTAGTAGCGGCGGGTGACCGTTGCCATCGGGCATTCGAAGTGCCGGCCCGCGGCGAGTCCGACATCGTTGAGGTAGCGGACGATGATGGCGTACGACTGCATCAGGGTGGTTTCCGTGTACGGGACCTGGTGCTTGGCGCAGTACTCGCGGACGATCTTGGCGGCCTTGTCCAGCTGGGGGCGGGCCATGTCCGGGAACAGGTGGTGTTCTGCCTGGCGGTTAAGGCCGCCGAGCAGGATGTCCATGAAGCGGCCGCCCGAGATATTCCGGGACGTCAGGACCTGGCGGCTGAAGAAGTCCACCCGGCTGTCCGCCGGCAGCACCGGCATGCCCTTGTGGTTCGGCGCGAACGACGCGCCCATGTAGAAGCCGAACACGGCCAGCTGGACGCCGATGAAGGCGAACGCCATGCCCAGCGGCAGGAAGGAGAACGCGAGAACGGGCAGCAGGCTGAGCCGGACGGCGAGGATCGGAATTTCAACCCAGCGGTGCGTGACCTTGGCGCGGCGGACGATGAATTTCACGGAGTCGATCTGGAGTCCCAGGCCCACCAGGAACAGGAGCGGGAAGAAGAACCAGCCCTGCTTGCGCGTCAGGAACGCGAGGCGCCCCTGGCGGTCGGCTACGGCTTCGGGGTGGAAGGCGATGGGGCCGGGCGCGATGTCCGGGTCCTTGGAAATGACGTTCGGGTGGTTGTGGTGCGCGCCGTGCTTCTGCTCCCACCAGGAGTAGCTGATCCCGGCCACGGACGTGGCGAGCAGCCGTGCTGCCCAGTCGTTGGCGCGGCGGGACGCGAAGATCTGCCGGTGCCCGGCCTCGTGGGCCAGGAAGCTCAGCTGCGTGCACAGGATGCCCAGGGCGGCGGCGATCAGGAGCTGGAACCAGCTGTCACCGATCAGCGCGAACCCGAACCATGTCGCGGCCATCAGGAGGGCAAGCACCGAAAACACGGTGACGTAGAAGCCGACTCGGCGTTCCAGGAGACCGGCAGCCTTCACGGTCTTGAGCAGTTCCGAATAGCTGAGAACGACGGCGTTGGGTTGCCTGACTCGCGATTTGGGGCGTACTGAATCTAGAGGAGGAGGAGTGAGCGTAGTGGTCATAGGGAGCCTGCCTCGTTGCTGTTTACGGGCAACGTTGCAGCTGACATTTGCAGCTGCACGGTCTGGATCACCCTTCACCAAGCATACGCCCCGGGGGTTCCCGGACACGGCCGCATCCATGCATAAATATCGGCATCTATGCATACTCTTGCTGTATAGTCGTGCTTATGACTATTTCTGTTGCCGTTTCCGGGGCGAGCGGTTATGCCGGCGGCGAGGTCCTGCGGCTCCTCGCCGGCCACCCCGACGTCACTATCGGCGCCATCACGGCCCACAGCAACGCCGGTTCCAGACTAGGGGAATTGCAGCCGCATCTCCATGGTCTGGCGGACCGGATCCTCGAGGACACCACCGTGGATAACCTGGCCGGGCACGACGTCGTGTTCCTGGCGCTTCCGCACGGGGCGTCCGCGGAGATCGCGGCGCAGCTGCCCGCCGGGACCCTGGTTATCGACGCCGGCGCGGACCACCGCCTCGAGGACCCGGCGGCCTGGGAGAAGTTCTACGGTTCCGCGCACGCCGGAACCTGGCCCTATGGTCTCCCGGAACTGCCCGGTCAGCGCGACGCCCTCCGCAGCGCCACCCGGATCGCCGTCCCCGGCTGCTACCCGACCTCGGCCCTGCTGGCCCTCATGCCCGGCTTCAGCAACCAGCTGCTGGCAGGCGACGACGTCGTGATCGTCTCCGCATCCGGCACCTCAGGGGCCGGCAAGGCCGCCAAGGTCAACCTGATCGGCGCCGAAGTCATGGGCTCCATGAGCCCCTACGGGGTAGGCGGGGGACACCGGCACACCCCGGAGATCGAGCAAGGACTCTCCAAGGCGCTAGGCGCTCCGGTCACCGTCTCCTTCACGCCCACCCTGGCGCCGATGAGCCGGGGGATCCTCACCACGGCGACTGCCAAGATCCGGCAGCAGCCAGGACGCAGCGTCACTGCCGCGGAGCTGCGCGCCGCCTGGTCCGAGGCCTACGACGACGAACCGTTCGTCCACCTGCTCCCGGAGGGGCAGTGGCCCTCCACCAAGTCGGTCCAGGGCTCGAACCACACGGTCATGCAGCTGGCCTTCGATGAGCACACCGGCCGCGTGATCGTGTGCTGCGCCATCGACAACCTGACCAAGGGGACCGCCGGCGGGGCCGTGCAGTCCATGAATATCGCCCTCGGCCTGGCGGAATCCGCCGGCCTCAACCTCCAGGGAGTCGCACCGTGAGCATCACCGCACCGCAGGGATTCCGCGCCGCCGGCGTGACGGCAGGGCTCAAGGCTTCCGGCAAGCCGGACGTTGCCCTCGTGGTCAACGACGGTCCGTCCAAGGCCGCCGCGGCGGTCTTCACGTCCAACCGCGTCGCCGCGGCCCCCGTGCACTGGTCCCGCGAGGTGGTCAAGGACGGCCGCGTGGACGCCGTTTTCCTCAACTCCGGCGGAGCGAACGCCTGCACCGGGCCCCAGGGCTTCCAAAACACCCACACCACCGCGGAGAAGACCGCCGAAGCCCTCGGCGTCTCCGCCACCGACGTCGTCGTCTGCTCCACCGGACTGATCGGCGAACAGCTCCCCATGGAAAAAATCCTGGCCGGGATCGGTTCCGCCACCGCCGCTCTGGCCGCCGACGGCGGCCCCGCGGCAGCCACCGCGATCATGACCACGGACTCCGTCTCCAAGCAGGCCGTCTTCTCCGGCACCGACGCCGAAGGCACACCGTTCACCATTGGCGGCATGGCCAAGGGCGCCGGCATGCTGGCCCCGGGCCTGGCCACCATGCTGGTGGTCCTGACCACGGACGCCGACGTCCAGCCGGGCATGCTCGACGCGGAACTCCGCAACGCCACCCGGGTCACCTTCGACCGCGCGGACTCCGACGGCTGCATGTCCACCAACGACACCGTGGTGCTGCTGGCGTCCGGGGCCTCCGGCGCCGTGCCGTCCGCCGTCGACTTCCGGACGGGCCTGACCCAGGTCTGCGCCGAGCTGGCCCGCAAGCTGATCGGCGACGCCGAGGGTGCCAGCCACGACATCGCGATCCGGACCTTCAACGCCGCGAGCGAGGGGGACGCCGAAATCGTCAGCCGCGCTGTCGCCCGCTCCAACCTGTTCAAGACGGCGATTTTCGGCAAGGACCCCAACTGGGGCCGCGTGCTGTCCGCCGTCGGTACCACCGACGCGGCGTTCGATCCGGACCAGCTGAACGTGTCCATGAACGGCGTGCAGATCTGCCGCAACGGCAGCATCGGCGATGACCGGAACCTGGTGGATCTCGAACCGCGTGAGGTCCTGGTCGAAATCGACCTGCAGGCCGGCGGGGCCGAGGCCACGATCCTCACGAACGACCTCACCCACGACTACGTCCACGAAAACAGCGCCTACTCCAGCTAATCCGCCTGGAAGGACGAGCAGTAAGGACGAACAGCATGAACACCCAGACCCGCGAGACGACATCCCAGTCCGACGCCCGGGACAAAGCCGCCACGTTGATCGAGGCGTTGCCTTGGATCCAGCGCTTTGCCGGCAGCACCATGGTGATCAAGTACGGCGGCAACGCCATGGTCAACGACGAGCTCCGCCGCGCCTTCGCCGAAGACGTCGTGTTCCTGCACCACGTCGGCATCCACCCCGTGGTGGTTCACGGCGGCGGCCCGCAGATCAACGCCATGCTCAGCCGGCTCGGGATCGAATCCGAATTCAAGGGCGGGCTCCGCGTCACCACACCCGAGGCCATGGACGTGGTCCGGATGGTCCTCACCGGCCAGGTGGGACGCGAACTCGTGGGCCTGATCAACTCCCACGGCCCGTACGCCGTCGGCATGTCCGGCGAGGACGGCGGACTGCTCCGCGCCGTCCGCACCGGCACCGTGGTGGACGGCGAGGAGGTGGACCTGGGCCTCGTCGGGGAAGTGGTGGGCGTCAACCCGGAAGGGATCGTGGACATCCTCGCGGCCGGCCGGATCCCGGTAGTCTCCACCGTTGCCCCGGAGATCTCCGCAGACGGATCCACCACCGGGCAGGTACTTAATGTCAACGCGGACACGGCGGCGGCGGCGGTCGCCTCGGCCCTGGGGGCATCCAAGCTGGTCATCCTGACCGATGTCGAAGGCCTCTACGCCAACTGGCCGGACAGGTCATCGCTCATCTCGTCGCTGACGGCTTCGGAGCTGCGAGAGATGCTGCCGCGCCTTGAGTCCGGCATGATCCCGAAGATGGCGGCCTGCCTGAAAGCGATTGACGACGGCGTCGAGCGCGCCCACATCGTGGACGGCCGCCTGCCGCACTCGATGCTCCTGGAAACATTCACGACCGCCGGCATCGGCACCCAGGTCGTCCCCGACGAGGAAAGCAAATGAACCAGATCGAAACTGCACCTTCCACGGATCTCGAACACTCTCCGGTAGCCGACCTGGTCCACTCGCGCGCCACCGGCGCGCAGTGGCTCTCCCGCTACTCCTCCTCCCTGCTGGGCGTCTTCGGCACCCCGCAGCGGGTCCTGGTCCGCGGCGCCGGCTGCCTCGTGTGGGACGCCGACGGCAAGGAGTACCTGGACCTGCTCGGCGGCATCGCCGTGAACGCCCTCGGCCACGCCCACCCGTTCGTCACCTCGGTGATCTCCAGCCAGCTGGCCACCCTGGGCCATGTCTCCAACTTCTTCACGAGCCCCACCCAGATCGCCCTGGCGGAGAAGCTGCTGGAACTGTCCAAGGCACCTGCCGGGTCCAAAGTGTTCTTCGCCAACTCCGGTACCGAGGCCGTTGAGGCGGCCTTCAAGCTGGCGCGCCGGAACACAGGCCCGGACGAGACGCCGCGCACCAAGATCATCGCGCTCGAAGGCGCCTTCCACGGGCGCACCATGGGCGCCCTCGCGCTGACGGCGAAGGAAGCTTACCGGGCGCCGTTCGCGCCGCTGCCAGGCGGCGTCGTGCATGTCCCGTTCGGTGACATCGATGCCCTCCGCGCCGCCGTGGACGACACCACCGCCGCCGTCTTCCTCGAACCGATCCAGGGCGAGGCCGGCGTCCGGCCGCTGCCCGCCGGCTACCTGTTGGCCGCCCGCGAGGCCACCAGCGCCGCCGGCGCCCTGCTGATCCTCGACGAGGTCCAGACCGGCATCGGCCGCACCGGCAAGTGGCTGGCCAGTGAGGACGCCGGGATCGTGCCCGACGCCGTGACCCTCGCCAAGGGCCTGGGCGGCGGCTTCCCGGTCGGCGCGCTCGTGACGTTCGGACCGGAAACGTCCGAGCTGCTGACCGCCGGCCAGCACGGCACCACCTTTGGCGGCAACCCGGTGGCCACTGCGGCCGCCCTCGCCACGCTGCACGTCCTCGAAAACCAGGACATCCTGGCCCACGTCCGGGGCGTGGGGGAGCACCTGCGCGCCGGCCTCGCCGGAATCGCCGGCGTCACCGAGGTCCGCGGGGAGGGGCTGCTGATCGGCTTCGACCTCGACGCCGACGTCGCCCCGGGCGTCGTCACCGCCGGGCTTGACGCCGGTTTCATCGTCAACAGCCCGGGCCCGCGCACCATCCGGCTGGCACCGCCGCTGATCCTGACCACCGAACAGGCCGACCGCTTCCTGGCGGCACTGCCCGCGTTGCTCGAGACCGCAAAGTCCACTGCCGAAAAGTCCGCCGAACAGTCCGCCGAACAGCCCGCCACTTCAAGTAACAACGCCGCAAAGGACGCCAAGTGACCGCCGTCGTGACCGCATCAGTGCCCACCCGCCACTTCCTCAAGGACACGGACCTCACCCCGGCCGAACAGGCCGAGGTCCTCGAGCTCGCCGTCCGGATGAAGGCCGCGCCCTACAGTGTGCAGCCCTTCGCCGCGGCAGGCAGCGGCCGCCAGACCGTGGCCGTCATCTTCGACAAGACCTCCACCCGGACCAGGGTCTCCTTCGCCACCGGCATCGCGGACATGGGCGGCAACGCGCTCATCATCAACCCCGGCGAGGCGCAGATCGGGCACAAGGAATCGGTCGAGGACACCGCCAAGGTGCTCGAACGCATGGTGTCCACCATCGTGTGGCGCACCGGCGCGCATGCCGGGCTTGTCGCCATGGCCGCGAACTCCCGCGTTCCGGTCATCAACGCCCTGTGCGATGACTACCACCCGTGCCAGCTGCTGGCCGACCTCTTGACCGTCAAGGAGCACAAGGGCTCGCTCAAGGGCCTGACCATGGCGTACCTGGGCGACTCGGCCAACAACATGGCCAACTCCTACCTGCTGGCCGGCGTCACGGCCGGCATGAACGTCCGCATCGCGGGACCGGCAGGGTACCTGCCGTCTCCGGAGATCATCGCCGCCGCCGAGGACCGTGCCGCGGAGACCGGCGGCTCCGTGCTGGTGACGGTCGACGCCGTGGAGGCCCTCCTGGGCGCCGACGTCGTCGCCACCGACACGTGGGTGTCCATGGGCCAGGAGGCGGAGAAGGAAGCGCGGATGAAACTGTTCCGCGACTACTCCGTGGACGCCGACGCGATGAAGCTCGCGGCGCCGGACGCCGTCGTGCTGCACTGCCTGCCGGCCTACCGGGGCTACGAGATCGCCGCGGACGTCATTGACGGCCCGCAGTCGGTGGTCTGGGACGAGGCTGAAAACCGGCTCCATGCCCAGAAGGCGCTGATGGCCTGGCTCATGCACCGCTCCGGCCTGGCTGTTGTTGACGGGCTCGCGCCAGTTGATGGGCTGGCACCGGTGGACGGCTTGGCCTGATGTCCGTCCAGCCAGCCTCTCCGGGGGCCAGCCCGGCCACCAAGACAGCCCGGCAGGCGCGGATCACAGCGATTCTGACGGGCGAGTCGGTCCGTTCCCAGGCTGAGCTCGCGGCGCTGCTCGCGGACGACGGCGTCCAGGTCACCCAGGCCACGCTCTCCCGCGACCTCGTGGAACTCGGCGCCGTCCGGGTCCGCGGCAAGGACGGCGTGCTGGTCTACGCCGTCCCGGGGGAGGGCGGCGAACGGGCGGCCAAGAGCGGCGTCACGCAGGAAATCCTCGACGCCCGGCTGACCCGGTTGTGCGGGGAACTGCTCGTCACCGCCGAGGCCTCGGCCAACCTCGTGGTGCTCCGGACCCCGCCGGGCGCCGCAAACTTCCTTGCCCTCGCCATCGACCACTCCGTGATGCCCTCGATCCTGGGCACCATCGCTGGGGACGACACCGTCCTGCTTGTCACCCGGGACCCCCTGGGCGGCGCGGACATCGCCGCACGCTTCCTGCAGTTCGCCGAGGAAGCCGGCCAATAAGCCGCGCAACGCCCCGGGCACAACCGGGCTTGTGACAGGCTTGCAGCAGAGAGATTTTTCCCACACTTACAGCATCACCAAACAACTAAGGAGCATTTCCGTGACTGAGCGTATTGTTCTGGCCTACTCCGGTGGCCTGGATACTTCCGTAGCCATCGGCTGGATCGGTGAAGCCACCGGCGCCGAGGTCATCGCCGTGGCGGTCGACGTCGGACAGGGCGGCGAATCGCTGGAGACCATCCGCCAGCGCGCGCTGGGCTGCGGCGCCGTCGAAGCCTACGTCGCCGACGCCAGCGACGAGTTCGCCAACGAGTACTGCGTGCCCACGCTGAAGGCCAACGCCCTCTACCAGGGCCACTACCCGCTGGTCTCGGCCATCTCCCGCCCGGTGATCGTCAAGCACCTGGTCAAGGCCGCCCGCGAATTCGGCGCCACCACCGTCGCCCACGGCTGCACCGGCAAGGGCAACGACCAGGTCCGCTTCGAAGTCGGCATCCAGACCCTCGGCCCGGACCTGAAGTGCATCGCACCGGTCCGTGACCTCGCCCTGACCCGCGACAAGGCCATCGCGTTCGCCGAGGAAAAGGGACTGCCGATCGAGACCACCAAGAAGAACCCGTACTCGATCGACCAGAACGTCTGGGGCCGCGCCGTTGAAACCGGCTACCTCGAAGACATCTGGAACGCCCCCACCAAGGACATCTACGACTACACCGCCACCCCGGAATTCCCGCCGGCGCCGGATGAGGTCACTATCTCCTTCGAGGCCGGCGTGCCGGTCGCGATCGACGGCGTCAAGGTCACCCCGCTGCAGGCCATCAAGGAACTCAACCGGCGCGCCGGCGCCCAGGGCGTCGGCCGCATCGACGTCGTCGAGGACCGCCTCGTGGGCATCAAGTCCCGCGAGATCTACGAGGCCCCCGGTGCCATGGCGCTCATCACCGCGCACAAGCACCTCGAGGACATCACGATCGAGCGCGAGCAGGCCCGCTTCAAGGCGACCGTCGGCCAGCGCTGGGCCGAGCTGGTCTACGACGGCCAGTGGTTCTCCCCGCTCAAGCGCTCCCTCGACGCCTTCATCGAGGACACCCAGCGCTACGTCACCGGCGACATCCGCATGGTGCTCCACGGCGGCCAGGCGATCGTCAACGGACGCCGCTCCGAGACCTCGCTCTACGACTTCGACCTCGCCACGTACGACACCGGCGACACGTTCGACCAGTCGATGGCGCGCGGCTTCATCGAGCTGTGGGGCATGTCCGCCAAGGTTGCCTCCGGCCGCGACATCCGCGTCGCAGGTCAGTAATGGCGTCCGCCACCAATGAAGGCGCGCTGTGGGGCGGCCGGTTCGCCGGCGGCCCCGCGGACGCCCTCGCCGCGCTGAGCAAGTCCACGCACTTCGACTGGCGGCTGGCCCGCTACGACATCGCCGGGTCCAAGGCGCACGCCCGCGTGCTGCACAAGGCCGGGCTGCTGGATGGCGCCGAACTTGAGGGCATGCTTGCCGCACTGACCCGGCTGGATGAGGACGTCGCCTCCGGCGCCTACCTGCCGGCGGAGTCGGATGAGGACGTGCACGGTTCACTCGAGCGCGGCCTGATCGAGCGCGCCGGCACCCAGCTCGGCGGCAAGCTCCGCGCCGGCCGGTCCCGCAACGACCAGGTGGCCACGCTGGGCCGGATGTTCCTGCGCGACCACGCCCGGATTATCGCCCGCGGCGTGCTCTCAACGATCGACGCACTGGTGGACCAGGCCAAGGCGCACCAGGGGGTGGCCATGCCCGGCCGCACCCACCTGCAGCACGCCCAGCCGGTCCTGCTCAGCCACCACCTGCTCGCTCACGCCTGGGCGTTGCTGCGTGACGTGCAGCGGCTCCAGGACTGGGACAAGCGCGCCGGCGTTTCGCCCTACGGTTCAGGTGCCCTGGCGGGCTCCTCGCTGGGCCTGGACCCGGAGGCCGTCGCAGCCGACCTGGGCTTTTTCTCGGCGACGCACAACTCGATCGACGGCACCGCCTCCCGCGACGTCTTCGCCGAGTTCGCCTGGATCACGGCCATGATCGGCGTGGACCTGTCCCGGGTCTCGGAGGAAGTGATCCTGTGGGCCACGAAGGAGTTCTCCTTCGTCACCCTGCACGATTCCTACTCCACCGGCTCCTCGATCATGCCGCAGAAGAAGAACCCGGACGTGGCGGAACTGGCACGCGGAAAAGCCGGCCGGCTGATCGGCAACCTGACCGGGCTGCTGGCCACCCTGAAGGGGCTGCCGCTCGCGTACAACCGCGACCTGCAGGAGGACAAGGAGCCGGTCTTCGACGCCGCCGATACGCTGGAGGTCCTGCTCCCGGCAGTGTCCGGCATGATCGCGACGCTGAAGTTCAACACCGAACGGATGGAAGCGCTGGCACCGCAGGGCTTCGCGCTGGCGACGGACATCGCCGAATGGCTGGTCCGCCAGGGCGTTCCGTTCCGCGAGGCGCACGAGCTCTCAGGCGCCGCGGTGAAGCAGGCCGAAAGCCGCGGCGTCGAGCTCTGGGACCTGACGGACGAGGAATACGCCGCCATCTCGGAGCACCTGACGCCAGAGGTCCGCACGGTCCTGTCCACTGAGGGTTCGCTCAACAGCCGGAACTCCCAAGGCGGCACCGCACCGGCCGCCGTCGAACGCCAGCTGCTGGCCCTCGACGGCGAGCTCGCCGGCGTGCGGACGTACGCGGGGTAGCACCGGTCTCTACGCGCGGGGGCCCTCTGCGGATGGGGCCCTCGCGGCGGTTAAGGTAGGCACATGAGCGAACCGTTCCGCCAAATGCTGCGTGCCCTGCCCGATTTCCCGGAGCGCCTCCCGGACTTTGACCCGGACTCCGCGCCCGCGGACCCGGCAGAGCTGTTCCGGCTGTGGCTGGACGAAGCGCTGGCGGCCGGGGTGCCGCAGCCCAACGCGTGCAGCCTGGCCACCGCCGATGGGCAGGGCCGGCCGTCGTCGCGGATGCTGATCCTGAAGGACATCGACGCCGACGGCTGGCACTTCGCGACCTCCCGGGAATCCCGCAAGGGCCAGGAGCTCGCGGCCAACCCGCA
Organism: Arthrobacter sp. Bi26; assembly: GCF_918697925.1. Classification (GTDB taxonomy): domain Bacteria; phylum Actinomycetota; class Actinomycetes; order Actinomycetales; family Micrococcaceae; genus Arthrobacter. The sequence continues at coordinate 10,358 of NZ_CAKKMF010000034.1, read as the reverse complement.
CGCGGCGCTGAACTTCTTCTGGCAGCAGCAGGGCCGCCAGGTGCGGGTGGCCGGGGACGTCGTGGAGCTGTCCGCCGAGGCCTCGGCCGCGGACTGGCAGGCCCGGCCGGGCGCCGACGGCAGCGAAAATGAAAACACAGACTGGCAGCTCTACGCCATCCGGCCCCGCGAAATCGAATTCTGGCAGGCCCGGCACGACCGCCGGCACATCCGGCACCGCTACGCGCCCCGCTGACCGGGTTCCACTCAGTTAATCCGACTTAATTGGGTGGCTCGGTTTAGGATGGGCGCCATGACCTCAATCACACCAGAGAACCTTCGGGCAGATCTGCACCGTGCCGCCGACGTCGTGGCCGGAATCGCAGCGAAACTGACGGAACAGGACATCAAAGCGCCGTCGGAATTGCCCGGCTGGAGCCGCGGGCACGTGCTGGCCCACATCTGCGGGATTGCCAACGCGATGGGCCGCCAGCTCGAATACGCCGCCCGCGGCGAGGGCGTGGAGCTTTACGACGGCGGCTTCGAGGGGCGGAACCGCGCCATCGGGATGGCGGCCGGCCACAGCCTCGCTCAGCACCGGGCCGACCTCGACTCAGCGTTGGGCAGGGCCCTGCGCGCCTTCGACTCCCTCGATGCGGCCGGCTGGCGCGAGCCCATCACCTACCGCGGGGGAGTCGTGTTCGACGGCGGCCTGGCGCTATGGCGCGAACTCATCATCCATGCGGCCGATCTCGGCACCGGCCACGGACCGGAAACCTGGAGCCGCCCCTTCTGCGGGCACCTCTTCGATTTCCTCTCAGCCCGGGTGCCCGAGGGCCAGCGCTTTGTGCTGCAGCCGCTCGGCCTGCCCGCGGTGGCCATCGGGAGCGGCGGAACCTCGACGGTGATCAACGGCATGCTCACGGACATCGCCGCGTGGCTCGCCGGCCGCACACCCACCCTCGGCAGCCTGCGCGCTACCGCCGCGGCCGACGGCGTTGACCTTCCGGAACTGTTGCCCTGGCCCGCCGGAGTGCCCGTCAACAACTAAAGTCCCTGGTCCATGGCCGGCCATCCCCCGCCCGGCGCGGTGCCCGGGTCCGTGCAGCCTTAGGCCTAGGGCCGTGCCGTTGCGAGGGCGAGTTCGCGTTCCCGGTCCAACAGGCTGCCCTTGACGGCCAGCCCCCAGCGGAATCCGCCCAGGGTCCCGTCGGTGCGGATGACGCGGTGGCAGGGAACAAACAGGGCCGCCGCGTTGAAAGCGCAGGCACTGGCCGCCGCCCGGACGGCCTTGGCGTTGCCGGAGAGCTCCGCATACTCCGTGTAGGTCACCAGGCGCCCCGGGGCGACCGTGCGCAGCACATCCCAGGCGTGGCTGCGGAAAGGTCCGGACTTCTGCAGCACCGGCACGGCCATGGCCGGTTCCGGATCGCCGGAGTAGAACGCCTCCACGGCCGCAGAGATGGAGCCCAGGCCGGCAACGGTCTCGAATTCGCCAGGCAGCAGGTCCGCGTGGATCTGCCCGGTCAGCTCACCGGGAACGGCGGTCCAGCCCGAAGACAGGACGGCGCCGTCGCGGGCAATGATGGTGAAAGGACCGTCCGGGGTGGACATGGTCAACAGCTGGGCTTTCATGGTTTCGCTTTCTTCGGAGTCTGCTTTTGAGCTGGAGACGGCGCGCGCGCTGCGGCCTGGGCAGCCGCTGCTGCGCGCCAAAGGTGCATGGTGGCGTAGGACCGCCATGGGCTGACCTCACGGAAATCAGTGGTCAGGGCGCCGTCGGGGTTCTGGGCGAGTGAGCGGATGCCGTTGCGGACGGCGGCATCGTTGGCCAGGAACACATCCGGCGCGCCGATAACCCGCATCGCGACGTATCCCACGGTCCACGGCCCGACGCCGGCCAGCGGCAGGAGTTTGGCCTCCAGCCCGTGCACGTCATCGCCGTAGCCGAAGTCCAGGTCGCCCGAAGCCATCGCCGCGGCGGCGCCCCGGACGGAATCGATCCGCCGCTGCGGGCCGCGGAGCAGTTCGAAGCCGGTCTCCGCAATCTGGGCGGCCGTCGGGAACAGCCGGTGGAGACCGTCGTCGGGCACCAGGCTCGCGCTCCCGGCCACGGACAGCTGGACCAGGGCGGTCCGCGCGGCGGCCACTGTGATCTGCTGGCCGATCATGGCCCGGATCAGCAGCTCCTGCGGATCCACGGCGCCGGGCATCCGCATGCCGGGTGTGCGCGCCACCGTGGCGGCCAGGCGGGGATCGGCGGCGAGGGCGGCATCGATGGCGACGGGATCGGCGTCCAGGTCCAGCAGGCGGCGGACCCTGCTCAGCAGGGCGGCCAGGTCCCGGAGATCGACGGCGCCGATGGTCAGCACGAGCGGACGCCCGGCCGCGCCGGCATCGTAATCCACCCGGAAGCGGGCATCGCCGTGCGTCAGCTTCAGGGTCCGGGCGTAGGAACTGGAAGTACCTTCCTCGATCCCGGGGATGGCACGGACGGCGAGGAAGTCGAAGACGCCGGGGTCGAACGGTTCGCGGTACGGAAGATTGAGCGTGAGCGCGGTGGTCGCTGCGGGGGAGCGGTGATGCCGCGCAGTAGCCCGCAGCGCGGAGGGCGTCATCGCAAAGACCTCGCCGATGGTCTCGTTGAACTGGCGCACGCTGCTGAACCCGGCGGCGAAGGCGATATCCGAGACTTTCATGCCGGTGGAGACCAGCAGGGTGCGGGCGGTCTGGGCGCGGCTCGCCCGCGCCAGGGACAGCGGACCGGCGCCGAGCTCGTGGCTTAGGATCCGGTTGAGCTGGCGCGAGGAGTAGCCGAGCCGGGCCGCCAGCCCCTCGACGCCGTCGCGGTTGATCACGCCGTCATTGATGAGCCGCATGGCCCGGCCGGCGATATCGGAGCGCACGTTCCAGGCCGGAGTGCCGGGCACGGCCTCGGGTAGGCAGCGTTTGCAGGCCCGGTAGCCGGCGTCGTGCGCGGCAGCGGACGTTTCATAGAACGTGACGTTGTCCGCCTTGGGCGTCCGCGCTGGGCACGAGGGCCGGCAGTAGATGCCGGTGGTCCGGACAGCGGTATAGAACTGCCCGTCGAAACGGGTGTCCCGGGCGTCGATTGCCCGGTAGCGCTGCCAGAAGTCCATGACCCCATCCTGCCAGCTTCGCTGGACACCTGCTAGCGGAATTCGGACACGGCCGTGTGGTCCTCCGGCGGCGTTTGTTAAAGTCTGAGCATGACGTCGAGCCCGCCTCCTGCCCGGCCCGGCACGGGTACAGGTACCCAGCCCGGCACGGTGACAGGCGCGGCCGCGCCGCTCCGGGAGCTGCTCTCGGCCGATGCACGGCACGTGGCGCCGCTGATCCTCGGCGCCGTGTTGACGCACGACGGGGCCGAGGGCTCCGTCTCGGTGCGGATTACCGAGGTGGAGGCGTACCTCGGCCCGCATGATTCCCACCATCCTGACCCCGGGTCCCACACCTTCCGCGGCCAAACGGCCCGCAACGCGCCGATGTTCGGCCCGGCCGGCCACCTCTACGTGTATTTCACCTACGGGATGCACCATTGCGCCAATATCGTGTGCGGGCCCGAGGGCGTTGCGTCGGCGCTGCTGCTGCGGGCCGGCGAGGTGGTTGCGGGGCACGAACTGGCCAGGGCCAGGCGCCCGACGTCGAAATCGGACATCGACCTCGCCAGCGGGCCTGCCCGGCTGGCCACCGCACTGGGGCTGACGACGGCGGACAGCGGGCGCGACGCCCTCGCGCCGCCGTTCCGGCTGGAACCGCCCGCGCACCCGCCGGAAGGGGTCGCTTCAGGCATCAGCTCCGGTCCGCGCGTTGGCGTCTCCGGCGCGGGCGGCAGCCACGACTACCCCTGGCGGTTCTGGCTCAGCGGCGACCCGACCGTCTCCCGCTACAAGGCGGCAAAGGCGCCAAAGGCGGCAACCACCCGCGGCGCGTAACGCGGCAGGCACTCGGCAGGCACCCGGCAGGCACCCTGCAATCAGCCTGATGCCGCGCCCACGGTGGGGGATGATGGAGCATTATGGGCGAGGGGAAACGCGGAAAACCGGGCAACGAGCTGGAACGGCTCCAGATCTTTGCGCAGCTGGCCACCGAGTACTTCCGCATGGTGGAACTGTTCACCCCTGACGGCGAGCAGATCGCGGTGGACCCCGTCGAGGCAGAGCGCAGGCACTGGGTGGAGCTCTTCCGTGCAGCCCTGCTGCGTAAATTCATCGTTCCGGAAGAACACGTTTCGCTCAAACTCGTAGTCAGGGCCCTGCGCCTGTGCAACTACTCGGCGGACCCCCGGATAACCGAGGGCACGGCAGAAGCGGCCGGCTTGTTCACGAACGGGATGATCCGGGACCGCCCGGCGCTGATGGCCGAAATCGCCCTGGATGACCATGACCTGTTCGAGGACGTCCTCTACGGTCGGCTCCTGCATGGTGACGCCGACAGGTTCCGCCGGTCCGGGTGGGCTGAGGACTACAGCCGGCTGAGCAGCGTGGCGGCCGGCCGGTTCGACGCCGAGCGCGCGCTCAGAACAGCGCTGGGCGTCGTCTCCTACGGGCTTGCCAACGAACTCCTGCGCCCGCCGGAACCGGGCGGCGACACCGGGCCCCCAACGGCAGAAGCGTAGGAATTTCTAGGAGGCGGCGAAACTGCTGAGCCCGTAGTCTGCGCTAACGGCGAAGGGGGCGAGGCGCCGCCGAAGCTCTTCCCGCACTGGCGGCCACTCCTGCGAGAGGATCGAAAAGACGGCGGTATCCGCGCGTCCTCCGCCCGGGGCCGCCCGGTGGCCGCGGAGGATCCCCTCGAATTGGGCGCCGAGCCGCTCAATCGCCGTCGCGCTCCGGGTGTTGCGGGCGTCGCAGCGGAAGGCCACCCGGTGGACTTCCAGTACCTCATAGGCGTAGGCGAGGAGCATATGCTTGCTCGCCGGATTGACGTGGCTGCCCCAGAACTGCCGCCCGTAAAAAGTTCCGCCGATTTCAAGGCGTTGCTGGGCCGGGACGTAGTCGCGGAGGGACGTCGTGCCCAGCAGGGCGCCGGTGCGCCCGTCCGTCACGGCGAACGGGATGGTGGCGGGATCCTCCAGCCGAGACTGGAACAGTGCTGCCAGTTCGCCGCCCGTCCCCGGCATGGGCGCCGCCATGCCTGCCCACATGCCGGGATCCACGAAATCAAAGAGGCCTGCCGCGTGATGCGGAGCCAGCGGAACCAGGCGGACCCCATGGCCGGAGAGGACGATTTCGTGTCGCATTCGAGCATTCAATCACCGCCGGGGTGGACGGGACCGGCGTTTCCGGCGCCGCCCGCGTGAACATTGGATGACTGATGGGTTGCCGCGTGGCCGCCGGCCCCGGGCCAGCCGGCGCCGGCGGCCACGGCCCTGCAACGTCCCGCTACCAGCCAGTAAGGTGGATGGGTGAATCAAAGCGAGCTGAACCAGACCAAGACAGCACTGCCCGTGGATGAGCTGATCGAGAGCCTGTGCGCCACCATCCCGGACTATCCCAAACCCGGAATCAGCTTCAAGGACCTGACCCCGGTGTTCGCCGACGCCACTGCCTTCGGGGCCGTCGTCGATGCCCTGGTGGGACCATTCCAGGGCCAGTTCGACGCCGTCGCCGGAGTGGAAGCCCGCGGCTTCCTGCTCGGGGCGGCCGCAGCGTACGCCACTGGGACCGGAGTCATCACGGTCCGCAAGGCCGGCAAGCTGCCGCGCGAAGTGTTTTCCGAGTACTACGCCCTGGAGTACGGCACCGCCACCCTTGAGCTGCACACCACGGACCTGGCGCCCGGGAGCCGGGTGCTGATCCTCGACGACGTGCTCGCCACCGGCGGTACGCTCGGCGCCGCGGCGCGGCTGTTCGAGCGGTGCGGGATCCACGTCGCCGGCGTCGGCGTGGTCATGGAACTCGACGAACTTGCCGGCCGCACGGCCCTCACCGGCCACAACGTCCGCTCCCTGCTGCGGATCTAACGGGGACTGCGGGGCTGGACCATCCGGGTCGTGTCGGTAGAATTCCCTGACGAAGACTGCCTTGGCATTGTTTCGGCGACATGCAACAGCCGTGTCCGCCGAAATGGCTGTAGAATGGTGGGTCCGTCTTTTTCGATAGGGGAACGTTCGATGCACGACGCTGATTTGGCCCATGAACGCGACTATGTGGCCGGACTTTACGCCCGGCTCGATGAGTTGCGGGTGGAGAAGCGCACCCAGCTGGCCCAGGTGCGCCGTGCCGGTGCCGTGGGCACCATGCAGAACGTTTCCGAACGCGATGCCTTCGCGGCCCTCTACGAGGACCGCCTCGCCCAGCTCGACGCCGTCGATGACCGGCTCGTATTCGGCCGCCTGGACCTGGATTCCGGGGAGGCCCAGTACATCGGCCGCATCGGCCTGACCACCGAGGATCTGCAGCGGCTCATGGTGGACTGGCGGGCGCCCGAGGCCGGCCACTTCTACCAGGCCACGGCGTTCGACCGGCAGGGTGTCCGCCGCCGCCGTCACCTGATCCTGCAGGGCCGCGAGGTCAAGGCAATCGAGGACGACGTGCTCGACGCCGACATGCTTGCCGACAGCGATTCGCTCCAGGGTGAAGGCGCTCTGCTGGCGGCCCTGAACTCCAAGCGGACGGGCCGGATGTCAGACATCGTCGGCACCATCCAGTCCGAGCAGGACCGGATCATCCGTTCCTCCATCTCCGGCGCACTCGTGGTCCAGGGCGGTCCGGGCACGGGCAAGACCGCTGTCGCCCTGCACCGCGCCGCGTACCTGCTCTACACGCACCGGGACAGGCTCAAGAGCGCTGGCGTCCTGCTGGTGGGGCCGACGTCGTCCTTCATGAACTACATCGAACGCGTGCTGCCCTCGCTCGGCGAGACCGGTGTCGTGATGGCGAGCCTGGGCCGGCTCATGCCGGGCATCGCCGCCGTTGCCGAGCCGGACTCCGCCGTAGCCGCCATCAAGGGCCGGCTGGACATGGCCGACGTGGTCGCCAACGCCGTGGCCAACCGGCAGCGCATTCCGGCCGGAAACCGGATCCTTGAGGTCGACGGCCGCAAGCTGGTCCTCACGCCGCGGCAAGTCCGCCGCGCCAAGGAGAGGGCGCGCGCCACGGGCAAACCGCACAACGAGGCCCGCGTGTCCTTCGTCAAGATCCTGCTCCGCGAACTCACCGAGCAGATGACGGAACTTGTGGAGGCCGGCAACATCGGCAACAACGCCGACCGCTCCTATCTGGCGGAGGACGTCCGGTCCGCCCGGGATGTCCGGATCGCCCTGAACCTGTGCTGGATGCCGATGACCCCGGAGAAGCTCGTGGGGGAGCTGCTGAGCAAGCCGGCCGTCCTCGAGGCATGCACCCCCAACCTCACCCCGGAAGAACGCGCGCTGCTGCTCCGTCCTGCCGGTTCGCCGTGGACCGAGTCCGACGTTCCGCTGCTCGACGAGGCCGCCGAATTGCTCGGCGAGCTTGATGCCGCCGCCGGACGGGGACTGGCGCAGCAGGAACAGGACCGTGCCCGCGACCTTGCCAATGCCAAGCAGACCCTGGTCAACATGGAAACCGCCGGCGTGGACGTCCTCGTCACAGCTGAAGACCTGGTGGACCAGAACCAGGAGCGCGAGACGCGGCTGACCGCTGCAGAGCGTGCCACCACGGACCGCAGCTGGGCCTTTGGGCACATCGTGGTGGACGAAGCCCAGGAGTTGTCACCCATGCAGTGGCGGCTGCTGGTCCGCCGCTGCCCGCTGAAGTCGTTCACGATCGTGGGCGACATCGCCCAGACAAGTTCCGTTGCCGGGGCCAACTCCTGGCACAGCGCATTGGGCCCCATGTTCGGCGACCGCTGGCAGCTCGAGGAACTGACCGTCAACTACCGCACGCCGTCCCAGATCGCCGAGGCCGCTGCACGCATGGCTACCGCGGCCGGACTGGTGGTTTCGGCGCCCAAGGCTGTCAGGGAAGGCCGCTGGTCCCCGGTCATCGACAGTGTCGGCAGGGGCCAGATCGTCAACAAGCTTGTCGAGGTGCTTCCGGAGGAGCTGGACGCCATCGAGGGCGGACTGCTGGCGGTCATCGCCGACGGCGAGCTGCTGCCCGAGGCCAGCGCGGCGCTGCGGGCCGTGTACGGCCACCGTGTCGGGACCGGAGCGGGCAGTTACGCCCAGGACATCGTGGTGATCAGTCCCCGCGAGGCAAAGGGACTGGAATTTGACGGCGTCGTGGTCCTGGAACCGACAGACATGCTCAACCACGAGCACGGCCGGGTGGGCGACCTGTATGTGGCCATGACCCGGCCAACCCAGCGCCTGCGGCTCATCGCCGCCGCCGGAATCCCGGCAGGCATCGAGGAGTAGGCCGGCAACCGGGCAGCAATGGCTGTCCGGTTGCCGGATGCACGGCGTCAACTGCGATGCGGGTGACGTTGATCCTGCTAACTTAGATTGCGTGTCCCAGCTAAATATTCTCGATGCCCAGCAGAACGACCCCAGCTTTGCCAATATCTGGCAGGAGCTGAAATGGCGCGGCCTTGTCCACGTCTCCACGGATGAGGCGGAGCTCGAAAAGCTCCTCGCCGGCGAGCCCGCGACGTATTACTGCGGCTTCGATCCGACCGCGCCGAGCCTGCACCTGGGCAACCTGGTCCAGCTCCTGCTCATGCGCCGGATCCAGCTGGCCGGCCACAAGCCGCTCGGACTGGTGGGCGGTTCCACAGGACTGATCGGTGATCCGCGTCCGACGGCGGAACGCACCCTCAACACCAAGGACACTGTGTCCGAATGGGTGGGCTACCTGCAGGCCCAGGTCCGCCGCTTCCTGAGCTTCGAGGGCGACAACGCCGCCCAAATGGTCAACAACCTGGACTGGACGGCGCCCCTGAGCGCCATCGACTTCCTGCGCGAGATCGGCAAGCACTACCGTGTCGGCACCATGCTCCGCAAGGACGCCGTCGCGTCCCGCCTCAGCTCCGAGGAAGGCATCAGCTACACGGAGTTCAGCTACCAGATCCTGCAGGGCATGGACTACCTGCAGCTGTTCCGCGACTACGGTTGCATGCTGCAGACCGGCGGCTCGGATCAGTGGGGCAACCTCACCAGTGGCACCGAGCTCATCCGGAAGGTTGAGGGCAAGCACGTCCACGCCCTGGGAACGCCGCTCATCACCAACTCTGACGGCACCAAGTTCGGCAAGAGCGAGGGCAACGCCATCTGGCTGGATCCGGCCATGTGCAGCCCGTACGCCTTCTACCAGTTCTGGCTGAACACCGCGGACGCCGACGTCGCGGACCGCCTCAAAGTGTTCACCTTCCTCAGCCGGGCAGAGATTGAGGCACTGGAACTCGCGGTCGCTGAACGGCCGTTCGCTCGCGAAGGCCAGCGGAAACTGGCGTACGAGGTGACCTCGCTGGTCCATGGCGTGGAGGCCACGGAGAAGGTCATTGCGGCATCGGCCGCGGTGTTCGGCAACGGCGATCTTTCTGTGCTGGATGAAGCGACATTGAAGGCGGCCACCTCTGAGCTGCCGTCCGCCACTGTCGACGCCGGCGCCCTGGGCATCATCGAGCTGCTGGTCGCCTCCGGTCTGTCAGAGAGCAAGTCCGCCGCGCGCCGCACCGTGGGGGAAGGCGGGGCCTACGTCAACAATGCGAAGATATCCGACCCCGACGCCGTTATTGCGGCCAGCCAGTTGCTGCACGGGCGCTACCTGCTCCTGCGCCGGGGCAAAAAGAACCTGGCAACGGTGGAAGTCTCCGCGTCCTGACCAGCTTCGAAAACGCACCCTGCACGCTCCTTCCCGGCCGATTTGCACGGCCGGGGGGGAGCGTGTATTGTTTTCTGAGTCGCCGCCGTTGAGTGGTGACAAACCCCCACAAATGAGAAGCAATTCTTCATGCGCTAGGCGCACACAATGGAAATTGCTTCAATTCTGCTGGGCGGATTCGCTCCATAAAGTGAAATTCGGATGAAAATCGCGGATTTGCAAAGTGGAAATGAATGAAATAAGCTGTAAACATCGCAGCGAAGAAAAACGAAATAAAAAATTCATTGAAATGAATTGTTTCGGCAAGTATTCGAATGTGTCTGTTGTTTGAGAACTCAATAGTGTGCCAAGTTTGTTGATACCAATTTATTGTAATGGATTGGTTGAATTTGCCGGGCCCGCCACCCCGTGGTGTGGTCTGGTGTTTTTGGCTGGTTTCAAATTTTGTGCAGCCTGGTTGTCCCGTTTTCCCGGGTTTCCTGGTTGTGTCTGTTTTACTTCAACGGAGAGTTTGATCCTGGCTCAGGATGAACGCTGGCGGCGTGCTTAACACATGCAAGTCGAACGATGACCCGGTGCTTGCGCCGGTGATTAGTGGCGAACGGGTGA